>SHLT01000113.1 GCA_004282875.1 Chromatiales bacterium
GCTATGCGCCTTGATGCGCAGCGGCAGGTGCGGAATCCGCAGGCTGATGCCGGCCGCAATCGTGGGGTCCATCGTGGGACCCAGCAACATGAGCGGCCCCATGTGCAGATCCATAAGCTCGCCGATGAAGGCCTCCGTGCCGCAGATCGCGCCGGCAATCACATCGGAGGCGCCGCTAATGAACTTGGTAATGCTGTGGACGACAATGTCCGCACCCAGCGCAGCCGGGCTCAGGAGTAACGGGCTGAACGTATTGTCGACCACCAGTGGGATGCCTTTGTCGGTCGCAACTGCCGCAAGTTTCGGGACATCGGCGAGGCGCAGGGTGGGATTGGATACGCTCTCGGTGAAGATCAGCCTGGTCTTGTCGGTAATCGCCGCCGCCACGGCATCGACGTCGGTGATGTCGACGAAGTGCGTCCGTATCCCGGTCTTCGCCGGAAGAAAATCGTGCAGGAACGCGTAACTGCCACCGTAAATCGCGTTTGATGCGACAACCTCGTCACCAGCGTTACACAGGCACATGATGACAGCCGAAATCGCCCCCATGCCGCTCGCAGCGCAATAGGCGGCTTCGGTACCCTCGAGCGCGGCCATCTGCCGGCCGAGGTTGTAGACGGTCGGGTTGAAGTGACGCCCGTAGAGATAGCAGCCCTTGTCGGGTCCTGCACGGCCCTGGAACAGGTCCGGCATGGTCTCCGGATCGATCACGGTAAAGGTCGAGCTCGTCTCGACCGACATATTGACGCCGCCGTGCTCGCCAAATTCGTGCCGCAGGTGGGCCAGATCCTCAATCGGGTTTCTGCCACTCATCGTTTGTCTCCCATAGTCAGGCCCTTTTCTTCAAAACCAGCAGGTTTCCCAGCAGGACCAGCGAAGTGCCTGTGACAATTGCCAGGTCGAGTCGCAGTTCCTCAAACGCCATGGACAGCACCAGCGCAACGACCGGGAACATGACCGTGGCATAGCCGGCCTTGTGCGCTCCGATCCTCCCGAGCAGCGTCAGGTAGGCGCCGAACGCGACAACCGAACCGAATAGTGCCAAATAGATCAGCGACGTAATGTACGTAAATGTCGCGTCAAAATTGAACTCGTGCCCACCCGCAACGGCAATGATGCTGGTGAGGATGGCGCCGTAGAACATGCTCCAGGCGTTACCCTGCATGACCGGCAAATTCCTTCTTTGCGCCGCCTGCGACACCATGTTGCCGCACGACGCCATCAGCGCGCCGAGCAGTGCCAGCGTGGAGCCGAAGAACACGCCGTCGTCCAATGACACCGTGTCGATCTGTGGCGCGAACAGGATCAGAATCCCGGCAATGCCGAGCAGCGCGCCCAGCAGCACGCGGGCGCCCGCGCGCGTGCCAAAAATCAGGCGCGACAGGACAATGTTGATCCACAGCATCATCGAGAACGCGATCGCCGCGAGCGCCGAGGTGATATGGACTTGCGCGCGGTACGCGAGGATGTAATTCAGGCAGAAGAGGAACAGCCCCAAGGCCACGAACCAAAGGTGATCTTTTACTTTAAAGACTAATGATAACCCTCTAATTTTACACCAAATAAACAAGACCAACGCGGCCAGGCAATAGCGATAAACCACCGACACTTCGGGTGCCACCACGCCGAGCTGGAATTCGATCGCAAGCCACGTCGAACCCCAGATCAGGACCGTCACGAGGTAGAGAAAGGTATTGTTCATCGATCGACACACCGCCGATCGAGTTTCGCCGCCAGCACTTCGGGGTCTCCGACACCCCGGTAAAAGCGTTCCAGGAATTCCTGCTGCCTGCCCGTCGCCTTTGCATCGACAGCGGGCAGTGCCTGCAGCAACGCCTGGAAAGCTGCTTCCTGGTCCAGGAGGCCCTGCAGCGCAGCGGCTATGTGGGAACTATCGATGCAGTAGCCCCGGTAGCGCCGGTTCCTGACTTCCTGGACGCCCTTATTCGCGCCACGGCGCGCATACTTGGGCGCCACCAGTCCCGAGAGGTCGAAATCAAACGGCACCAGGTGGTGCGCACCCTCAATCGCAATGAGATCGATATTGTGGCAACAGTGCCGGTCACCGGCTGCTGCCACGAGTGACCAGTCGGCGCTGGCAATCAGGTACTGGAACACGAACACCAACGCCGCCTGGTCCTGGTCGAGCCGGGCTTTCACGACATGCGGCACCTTCAGCACGTCTCCGCCGGTTCGCGCCGCGAGTCGTCGTGCCGGTTCGATCACGAATCCGTAGCGCACCAGCGCCGACGCACCAGGCTTGTCGGTGTCCACATAGCGGATTCGCAGGAGGCGTGTGCGGTACGACACCTCGGACAACATCGCAAACATCTGGTACGCGGCATACTCATCAATGACGTTCTGCTCATGGCCGGGCGACGCACGGCAATGGGTGACGAGCTTCAGTCTCTCCTGCCCTGCAAACGGGGTCCCGATCGCGGCACCCGGTTCGATGTCCAGCCGCAGCGGCGGGAAGCTGCAAACCTGCGCCCGGCTTTTCCCTCGCACACGCAGCGACACCGGAACCTCGATGCCGCCCACGGTCAGGCTGAATCGGTTGGCATCCCGCGCCCTGTTATCGTCAATGGTCCGGGCCAAGGGTCCTCGCAGCTCAATCTCCAGGACCTCGTCTTCCGCGTAGAGCATCTCGCTTGCCGGCGCAGTCCCCGCCCAGGCGATGAACAGGAACTGTGACCACCATAGGAGATTGCCGGGATTCATGTACGGATAATAACCAGATGCAACAGGGACTTCTCATCTTGCCGGTCGTAGTGCCCGTACTCTTCTGGGCCGGCTACCTGTATCACAAGGACAGGCACCTGCCCGAGCCCTGGGAAAACCTGTTGCTGTGTTTTGTCCTCGGCCTTCTGGCCGCGGGCATCTCCAAAGGCATGTATATCGGCCTTGAGCCGCTCGGCCTGCGTTTCGACGCCGTGGCGCTCGCCGAGGAGGACGGGCTGGCCCTGTTTGCCTATGCCATGCTCGCGATCGGCCCCATAGAGGAATTCGCGAAACTGCTGCCGTTCCTGCTCGTTGTGATTCACCTGAAGGCGTTCGACGAGCCGCTGGACGGCATTATCTATGCGTCGTTCATTGCCCTGGGTTACGCCGCCGTTGAGAACTACCACTATCTCGACTTTCTGACCGGCCTGGAATCGGTCGCCCGGGGTTTTGCCGGACCGGTCATTCACATGCTGTTCGCCTCGATCTGGGCGCACTGGATTACCAAGGCATGGCTGGGCGGCCGCTCAATCGCGCTACCAGCGCTGCTCGGTTTCCTGGTCGCTGCGGGCCTGCATGGACTCTATGATTTTATGGTGCTGCGCTACCCTGTCGCCGCGTTGCCGATAGCTGCAGCAATGATCACGTCGATCTGGATCTGGCGATTGCGCCTCATGCACCGCATGCACGAGACCGCGGTAGGAAACTCCGGCCGGTAGGCTAGCCGAGGTCGTAAGGGTTACGGCCCTCGGGCGGGGCTGACGGCTCTTCCAGCGACAACTCGAGCCCGTCGCCGGCATCGTGCATCAGCTCGGAGCAACGCCGCTGGATATCGGCGAGCTTGAGCGACACGTTTGATTCCGCGAGCGGTATGTCGTTGAAATCCTTTTTCATTCTTCCTTCCGTCAAAACGCTGTCTGTGTTTAGCGACAGCCTTATGTGTCGCAGTATAGAGACAGCGTCTCGGCCAAAGTGTGAAGCAGGTCACACAAAATTTCCGAAAGTTGCGCGTTTTCAGGGTCTTATGTAAAAAAACTGCGGCTCAGAACTTGAGCATCGCCGATCCCCAGGTGAAACCGGCGCCGAAGGCGGCCATCAGGAGCGTATCGCCCCGCTTGATGCGCCCTTCTCGCACCGCGAGGTCCAGCGCCAACGGAATCGATGCCGCCGACGTATTCGCATGTTCGTCGACCGTGCTGATCACCCGCTCCATCGGCATGGACAACTTCTTTGCGGCCGCCTTGATGATCCGCATGTTGGCCTGGTGTGGAATAAACCAGTCGATATCGTCGAGGTGGCCATCGAGATCGGCCACTGTCTCGCGCGCAATGCTGTCAAACGTGGCTACGGCCCGCTTGAAGACCGCGTTGCCTTCCATGCGCACGAAACCGTCCCGGTCACACGACGCATCGAAGCCACGCGAAATGCCGCCTGTCGTATGCAACAACTCCTCGAACTCGCCATTGGCGTGAATGTGCGTGGCCAGAATGCCGGGCTCGTCGCTGACCTCAAGCACCACGGCGCCTGCACCATCGCCAAACAGCACGGCTGTTGTTCGATCCTCCCAGTTCACGATGCGGGTAAGCGTCTCGGCCCCGATTACGAGCGCCTTCTTCGCCCCGCCGGTCAGGAAATAGCGATTGGCATAGTCAAGCCCATAGAGAAAACCACTGCAGGCCGCGTTTACGTCGAGCGCGGGACAGCCCTTGATGCCGAGTTCGCGCTGCACGATGGTCGCGGTCGCGGGAATGATCTTGTCTGGAGTACACGTGCCGACCACGATCATGTCCAGTTCGTCCGCAGCCATGCCTGCCATTTCCAGCGCGCGCTGCGCCGCTATCAGGCTCATAGAGCCCGTTGTCTCGCCCTCGCCGGCGACGTGCCGGCGTTTCATCCCGGTGCGCTCCCGAATCCATTCGTCCGAGGTGTCCATCATGCCCTCGAGATCCTTGTTGGTCAGGACCTTCTCGGGAAGGCAGCTACCGACTCCGGCGATACGTGCATATGTCATCAGGTGTCCCTCTTGAGGAACGCAGCGATCTCACGCAGCGTCGGGTAATCGAACAGGTCGCTGATATCCAGCTTGCCCGGGTATTTCTCGTCGATGGCCAGTACGACTTCGGTCAACGTTAAGGAACTTACACCGACTTCGAACAGGTTGTCATCTGCGCCGATCTTCCGATCCTTGGCGACATCACGACAGATCTGCTCGAGTTCGGCCACGAGCGGATCATCATCGACGGACTCTTCCACCGCCTCGGGCGGCCGCAATTCGCTCAGAACGGCGTCGAACTCCCCGTCAAAATAGGATTCCAGCAGCTTGCCGCGCTGGACCTTGCCGCTGGTCGTCTTCGGGATGCGCGGCACGGGCACCACGGTATCGACCTCGATCCCGGTGTGCTCGCCGACGACGTCGCGCACGGCGTCGATCAGTGGCCTGAAGTCTTCCAGGCCCTGTCGGTACAGGATGAATGCGACCAGTTCTTCGGTCTGCCCGCCTTTGGGCGTTGCGCCGGCGACCACTACCTTGTTCAGGTCGAGTCCCTCGATCCTCGCGACGATCTCCTCGATGTCGTGCGGGTAATAGTTCTGCCCGTTGATGATGATGATGTCTTTCTGGCGTCCGGTAATGACGAGCTTGTCGTCAACAAAAACACCGCAATCCCCGGTGCGCAGCCAGCCGTCATCGGTAAACAGCGCCGCGGTCGCCTCCGGGTCGCCATAGACTGTCTCGGTCATGCTGTCACCGTGCAGCTGGATATGCCCGATGTGACCTGGTTCGAGTTCTCGGTCGTCATCGCCCGCAATACGAATGTCGACATCGCGAATCGCCTTGCCGACAGTCACGAAACTGACGGCATCCGGGTCCGCTTCGTCAACAGGACGGAACGTCTCGCCGATCTGCAGACTGTGCCGGTCCATGATGACCCGTCCGTACTCGGGCCCGAGCTCCGAGAACGACACGCCCACGGTCGCTTCCGCGAGTCCGTAGACCGGGAGCATCGTATTGCGCTTAAGGCCTTGCGGCGCCAATGCGTCGAGGAATTCTTCGCAGAGACTCCAGGAGATTGGCTCGGCGCCGTTGATGATCCGTTTCACGCACGAGAGGTCAATGTCGGGCAGACCCTTGCGAACGAACAGCTTCAGAAAATGCTTGTAGCCGAAATTCGGCGAACACAGCTGCGTAGCGCGCAGCTCGCTTGCCTTGCTCATCCACAGTAGCGGCCGACGCACAAACACGCTCGTGTCCATAACCGCATGGTTCATTCCCGCTGCAAGAACGCAAAGGTGGAAGCCGATCAGGCCCATGTCGTGCGTCAATGGCATCCAGCTCAGGGCCTGGTCGTCGTCACGCCAGTCAAAGCCCTCGACAATCGCGCGGATGTTCACACACAGGTTACGGTGCGTCAGGACCACGCCCTTGGGATCGCTGGTTGATCCGGACGAATACTGAATGAATGCGATGTCGTCGGGCGTTGCCGCATACAGCTCACCGTGGGCACCCGGTTCCACGTCGGTCATCAAGACCGCGTGGGTGTCGAGCAGAGCCGAGATTTCCGACAGGTCCTGTTCGCTCGCGTAATCAAGCAAACGCTGCAACAGGTCCATCTCGGTGAACAGCGTAACGTTCTTGAGCTGCGAGAGGATGCGGAACAACTTGAGTTTGTGCTCGTCACTGATACCGACCGCAACCGGAACCGGAACGATGCCGCCAAGCATGGCCGCCCAGAATGCGATGACGAAACTCCGGTTGGATTTGCTGAAGATAATCAGCTCATCGCCGGCGCTCATACCGCGTTTCTGCAGCGAACCCAGCAGCGCCAGGGCTTCATCCCACAGGCCGGAAAAGCTGAGGACGGACTCGTCGTTCTCACCGTCGATCAGGCGGATTTCGCGGTCACGGTCTTTTACGTCCGCAAACAGGTCGATCATGGTGTCGTAGAGCTTCATGGAGTCCTTATTTCGGGTCGCACGTGGATATCTTCGGCCGAGCGCAGGTTGATCGCGAGCTCCAGCTCGGGCTCGGCGTCGTCGACCAGCTGCATGCGGAAACGCGGCAGCAGCAGTCCCAGGTGAACTTTCATTTCGAGAAAAGAAAAATACTCGCCGAGGCAGCGCCGCGGACCAAGTGAAAACGGAAAATACGGCCGATCCTTCTTCGGTTTGTCAGCGAGCACAAACCGGTCGGGATCGAATTCCTCCGGCTTGGGCCAGTAGTGAGCAGTACGATGCAGGACGTAAGGCGCAAGGTAGATATCCGTGCCCGGCGGCACATCGAAATGCTCAAGCTCGTCCTCGGCATGCGAGCGGCGTGTGAATAGCCACACCGGCGGATACAGGCGCAGCGCTTCCTCGAGCGTCTGCTGCGTGTACTCCATGGCCGCAAGGTTCTCGGCCGAAACGGCCGAAACGTTGGGCAAGACACGTTGCGCTTCTTCGATGAGCTTCGCTTCAACGTCCGGATGTCTCGCCACGAGATACCAGACCCAGTTGAGCGTGTTCGCCGAGGTCTCGAAGCCGGCAACGATCAGCGTCATCAGTTCGTCCAGCAGTTCGCTGTCTGAAAACGAATTGCCTTGCTTGTCGGTTGCGTCGAGGTACATCGACAGGAAATCGAAGTGCCGGCTGCCTTTGCCTGCACGCCGGTCTTCGATGATGCTCAGCAGCAACTCGCGCAGGCGCCGGACCTTCATGACGACACTCAGGTCGCGGGTTGAATCGCGGCTCAGGAACGCGAAAGGATTATCACCTGCGGTCAGAATACGGCTCTCGTAGTCGTCGCCGAAAATGCTGATCAGAATCAGTTCCAGCGCAAAGTCGCAGGTCTCCTCAGTGATGTTGACGGTCTTGCCGTCGGCAGCAGCCTGCGCCCATTTCACGGCGAGGCGATCCGTGCATTCGACCATCACCGTCGTCAGCCGGTGTACGTTCTGGCGGCTGAATGCCGGCTGGATCATCGTCCTGGAGCGTCGCCAGACGTCACCATCGCTTACGATCAGGCCATTCCCGAGCAGCATCTTCACGCGCTCGAAGCCGGGTCCCTTGTGATACTTGCTATGGCGCCGTGCAAGGATCCTGCGCACCTCGACGGCGTCATTCACGAAGTACGCGAGGCGCCCATTCACCGTTCGCATACTCACCATATCGCCATATTCCCGCTGCAGGTTCAGCAACGTGTCCAGCGTCCCGGCATCGATACCCAGGGACACTGGCTCGTCGGGCCCTGGTGGCCGCCTGTAGTCGGACTGGGGTTCGGTCATGGAAAGGTCGGGAAGAATAAGGAATGGGGGAAAACGGCTGGCGCAATATTACATTGACCCGCGGAGATTCGATACTGCAAACTCCCGCAATGAACGAGAGGCCTCCCAGCCATTTTGACTCGGTAGAGTCGCGCCGCAGCACGTCCTCACGCCGCCGCATGACGCCGGCACGCCGCCTGTACTACTTCCTCGGGCTGCCTGTCTTGCGTGGGCTGATCCGATTGCTCACCTCGACCTATCGCATCGAGAAGATCATTGGGGCCGAGCACATTGAGCCGTTCATCGCAGAGGCCGCCGTGTGCGCCCCGGCCTACTGGCACCAGCACCACGTGATCGGGTCCACGCTGATCCGCACCTGGATCCGGCGCGGCTTCAAAGCCTGCTTTCTCGTCTCCGGCTCGGTGGATGGGGATGTGCCGGAGCGCGTGGCTCGTGCCTGGGGTGCCGAAGTAATCCGCGGCTCGGCCAACCAAAGCGGAGCGCTGGCGCTTCGTGACCAGCAGCGCATGATGAAAGACGGCTACTCGATAGTCACGACGGCCGACGGTCCGCGTGGCCCGAAGTACGAATTCAAGGCCGGTACGATTCTCATGGCTCGCATTGCCGGCGTCCCGATTGTGCCGATCGGCTGCGCCGCCGAGCGCGCCTGGTACCTCAGGCGCTGGGACGATTTCATGATTCCGAAGCCGTTTTCGCGCATCGCCATCGCGATTGGCGAGCCGATCCCGGTGCCCAGGAGCATTGCGCTTGATGACCTGGAGCCCGTAAGGGAGAACGTTCAGGAAGCAGTCATGTCTCTTATGAGAGACTCTGAACAGGCTCTCAAATCCGCCTGAGGAGGTTTTTGGGTGAAATACATGCTGTCAGCCGCGTTGCTCGTCGCCGCCGCCCTGTTCGCGGCGCCTGCTGCTACTGCTGCCGATCTGACGCCGCATACGGCGCAGTACAAGGTCAAGATCAGCCTCCTGTCCGGCCGGCTCAATACGGAGCTGCGCGAGACCGAAGACGGCTACGTTGCCACGCACATCGTCAAGCCAACCGGACTTGCCCGGCTGAAGGGCGGAAGTATGAGTGTGCGTTCGGAATTCAGGACCGCCACTGACGGCGTCAGGCCCGTGGCATTTCGGGAAACCGACTCGATCCGCAACGACCCCGAGACCAACATCCGCTTCGACTGGACCACGAACCGGGCCATCGGCACCGTTGGCGAGGACGACGTGAACCTCCAGCTCGCCGGCCTCTCGCACGATAACGTCTCGATCCAGTATGAGCTGATGCACGACCTGCTGAATGGCAAACCCGACGACACGTACGTGCTGTTTGACGTCGACAAGATGCGCGTGGCCAATGTGCGCAATGTCGGCACCAAGTCGATCAAAACCCGCGCCGGCAGTTACGAGGCCGTCGGCATCCAGCACCAGAAAGAAGGCTCTTCACGCGTCACGACCCTGTGGTGTGCGGCCGAGCTCGGCTATTTGCCGGTCGTAATCGAACAGCACCGCAAGGGGAAATTGAATTTCCGGGCAACGCTGACGCGTTACAACCCGATCTGACAGTCCCGCTTAGCCAAACAGGATAGAGAGCTGCAGGACCAGCAGTAGCCCCGCCGTCAGCAGGCCGGCCGCGAGCAGGCTGGCGCCCCAGCGAGCGAGCAACGGCGCATTGGCGATCCCCGCAAAGACCGGCATCGCCGGCAGCGCAACCAGGCACGCCAGCGGATACAGGACCATCGCAGCGTGCGGGTAGCGGAATGCCCAGGTCTTGAGCTCGCGCCGAGTGCTGACCTCGTATACCAGGTCGTCGAATCGGCCCAGTTCCCTGCCCGCCGCGTGGCGAGCCTCGCGAATCGGCTGACCCGCCTCGACCGCCGCATCCACAAGGTCATCGTAGTGATCCCGCATTTCATTGACCATGCGGTGCGCGTGCCGCGGCGCAACGCCGTTTTGCAGCAGGCGGTTTGCCAGTTCGTTAAAGTCCGGTTCACGCATGGCCGGGGCTCTCCAACGCTGTTTCGATGCCCGTCTGTATCCGTCGCCAGTCCTCCTGCAAATCCGCCAGGCGGCCATGGCCCTGTTTGGTCAGTGAATAGTATACGCGCGTGCGCCCCCCGACCGGCTTGCGTCTCGCCTTGAGCGAGCCGCTGCGCTCGAGGCTGTGCAGCACCGGGTAGATTACTCCCTCACCCAGCGAAATCGCCTCGCCCGTTACTTCGCGGATGGAGCGCACCAGCTCATAGCCATACATTTCGCGGCTTTCCAGAAGCCGCAGCAGCAGGAGTTCCGGGACGCCGCTCATGAATGGAGGGTTCGTTTTGGCCATCCGCCGAATATACCTTGAACTAATAGGTATAACAAGACTTACTTTGTGGTTCTAGGTATGTATCATATACCTAGCAATTCGAGGTATCACTACGGCGGGTTACAGAAGGAGCAAACCATGTTCGCACGCTACGCATCTGCCGTTGCCACGGGGACCCTGGTCACGCTGGCCTTGTTATACGCCATGCAGGGCCTCATCAACCTGCAGCCTGGCGCCAAGAGCGAGATTCGACCGGGTGACTTCGTCAACTGGATACATCTTCCCCGCGAAGAGGCGCCTCCCCCGCCC
>SHLT01000194.1 GCA_004282875.1 Chromatiales bacterium
GGCCTGTTCGCTACCAATGTGGCATTCGCCATACCGGGGTTCACGACAGACGCGCCGCAGAGCAGCATCGATACCTGTATTGCCGAGGTCGCCAACTATGCTGACTTCGCGGATGCTGAGAGCGTCGTTCACAACGTCAAGACCGAGGACCGTCGGGTATCGGGGCACAAATTGAGAATCCAGACGCTGGTGGTCGGCGAGGGTGGCGACACGGTTCGCGAATACGCAGCGGCCTGTGCCATCGATGACCAGTCGCAAATCCGGCGCTTCCAGATCCGTCAGAAAGGCGAATAGTGAAGGTCAGAGCTGCCGCTGGTCGCTATAGCGAGAGCGTGACGACCAGCGGCAGATGATCAGAGCCCATCCGCGCACCGGCGTGAACGTCCTGTACGCCGATGTCAGTCGAGACGAGGACGTGATCGATAGGGATCATCGCGAACGGCATGAACGTCGGCCAGGTCGGCACGATCCCGAATCCTTTGCGCGCGTTTCGTAGTCCGGCTTGCCTCTCGAAGGCACGGTAATTCACATCCCACATGGCGGTATTCAGATCGCCCAGCAAAATCGTGCGGCCGTCCAGGTTCGCCAGGATCTCCTGCACGCTGTCCAGGTGAAGATTGCGGGCCTCGAAAAACGGGGGCGATACCGGAATAGTCGGATGAGTCGCCACCAGGTTGACCAGCTCTCCGCCCACGCGGAGCTTCGCAATAATCGTCGGGTAGGCATAGGGTGGGCTGTCGATATGCGAAACGGACAGAAGCGGCAGCCGCGAAAATACCGCGATTCCGAAATTTCCTTCCCGCGCTTCTGCGTAGGAGTGGGGATACTCTGACTTCAGTGCTGCCAACGCCATCAACCAATGCGGCGATACTTCCTGGAATACAATGAGATCCGGCTGTTCGGACTCGACCATCCCGAATACTTTTTCGTACTCAGTATTCGTTGACAGGATATTGGCCTGTACTACACGCATGGTCGTCGCGCCCTGACCTGGTCCCTTGCCCACATACCACGGCAGGATGAAACTCGCATTGACAACGACGGCGACGAGCAAGGCGATCGCATAGGTGTGTTGGCGGAAGGCGGCCAGCACCAGCAGCAGGAGGACCGATACCACGAAATATTGCAGCCTGAAATGCGTAAAAAGCTGAAGCATGCTGTCATTTAGCGGAAGCGCGGTGACAAGCGAAAATAGGACCGTGACGACGGCCACTGACTGCAAAATCCCGACCAGCGTCACGCGCATACCGGGCAGTCGGGGCGCTTACTGACACCCAGGTGACGAAACTCGCTCGCCGTGCCGTCGTAGAGCCGTAGCAATGGCGTCGGTGCCGCAACCCCGGCAAGGAATTTCAGTGTCTCAACCGCCATCAGCGTGCCGATGACGCCGGGGACCGGTGCGAGCACGCCGTTGCCTGCGCAGTCGCCGAGCGACTCATCGGCTTCGGCGTACAGGCAGGCATAGCATGGAGAGTCGGTGAAGTCGGGTCCGAAAACAGCAAGCTGTCCCTCGAAGCGAATTGCGGACCCCGACACCAGGCGGCGCGCTTGCGCGACGCACGCCGCATTGACTTCGAAACGCGTAGGAAAGTTGTCGCTGCCATCCAGCACGACGTCCACGGCAGACACCGCATTGATTAGTGCGGCACCCGTGAGACGCTCGCAGATTGCCGTTACGCCGATATCCGGGTTGATCTTTCGCAGCCGCGCGGCGGCAACGTCGGCCTTGCGTTCGCCAATATGACCCTGCGCGTACAGCACCTGGCGCCCGAGGTTGGTTTCATCAACCGTATCGAAGTCACAAACCGTAATATGGCCGACGCCGCTCGACGCGAGGTAGGCAGCCGCGGCGCAGCCGATGCCGCCGACCCCGATCAGCAGGACCCTGCCGTCGGCAATGCGCTGCTGGCCAGCCGCGCCGACCTGCGGCAGTGCCAGGTGACGTGCATCGCGGGTCAGGGTCATGTTGCCATCCGGACTCAGTCGTCGATCGTAACTTCGATAATGTGGACCGCCTCGACCGGGACGTCCTGGTGGCCACCACTGTTGCCGGTCGGAACGCCTGCGATGGCGTCAACGACATCCATGCCGCTGCTGACCTTGCCGAATACGGCATAGCCGAAGTCGCGAGTGCCGTTGTTGAGGAAGTCGTTATCGCGCAGATTGATGAAGAACTGCGACGTTGCGCTATCGACGACACCCGTGCGCGCCATGGCTAGCGTGCCACGCACATTCGATTCACCGTTGTCCGCTTCGTTTTTGATCGGCGCACGCGTTTCCTTCGAGGACATGTTCTCGTCCATGCCGCCGCCCTGGATCATGAAATTGGGGATAACGCGATGGAAAACGGTGCCCGCGTAGTGGCCGTCGGTGATGTACTGGCGAAAGTTCTCGCAGCTAATGGGCGCTTTTTCGTCGAAGAGTTCGACGCCAATATCGCCGTGATTGGTCTTGATCGTAATCATGATGTCTCGCTTGGTAAGTTGAGGGCGACTATTTACCATTCCGGCGTGCGGCTGTCACGCGCGGCAGGCCAGCCAGGTCATTATGGCAGCAAATATCGGTCCAGCCGTGCCGTGCGAGCAATTCGGCAACAGCGGCTTGCTGTTCTGCGCCGTGCTCGATCAAGAGCACGCCGGTCTCTTTGAGCACCGACCCGCACTCCGCGGCCAGCGCCCGTATTGCGTCCAGCCCATCCTTGCCCGCGGCTAACGCGGCTCGCGGTTCGTGCCGCAATGCCAGCAACGCCGCGTCATCACTGCGCACGTAGGGCGGGTTGGAGACGATGACGTCAAATCGCTGATCGCGCACGGGCTCGGTCCAGCTGCCGGCTTCCAGCACGACGTTCCCCGGCGCGTGCGCGCGCACATTCTCGCGCGCCACGGCCAGCGCAGCCTCGCTGACGTCGACCGCCGTCACCCGGCACATTTTGCGTTCGCCGGCGATCGCGATCGCGATCGCG
>SHLT01000114.1 GCA_004282875.1 Chromatiales bacterium
GAAGGTCGCAGGTTCAAATCCTGCCCCCGCTACCAAATGACAAAGGGTCCCTTTACGGGGCCCTTTTTCATTTGGAAGTGTGGGTGCCAGGAGAGGAACCTCGTTCAACAAAACGCGCCAGCGTTTTGGACGCCGGCTTGCCCGGCGCCCCGCAGGGGCGAGAATCGCCCTGAGGCGATTCGAGTCAATCCTGCCCGGCGCGCAGCGCCAAATCCTGCCCGGCGCGCGGCGCCCAACCCTGCGCCCGCAATGTACAACATGACTGCTATCATTCAGGTCCCCTGAGGGAAACCTCGTTTTACCAGGAACACGCATTGCCAGCCGTTCTGGAACTCGACGCAATAAAGCCACTGATCGACGCTCCGCAGCTGATTCGGGAAATCGAGATCGGTTTCGAGCTGTATTCCAAGGGCCGCGCCGTGGTCCCTCCCGTGGGATTCCTGCATTTCGACGAACCGCCCGGCGACGTTCACATCAAGTACGGCGCCATAACGGGCGACGACTACTACGTGCTCAAGGTGGCATCGGCGTTCTACAAGAACCCAGACCTCGGCTTACCGGCGAGTGACGGGCTTATCCTGGTCTTTAGTCAGAAGACCGGCGAGCTCAAGCTTGTTCTATTGGATGAATGTTGGCTCACTGACATGCGCACGGCGGCGGCCGGCGCTGTAGCCGCAAAGCACCTGGCCCCAAAGAAAATTCATAGCATTGGCATTGTCGGAACAGGCGTGCAGGCAAGGCTGCAGCTGGAATTATTGCGGCATGTGGTCGACTGCAAGAAATGCCTCGTCTGGGGTCGAGACCAGGCCAAGGTTCGATCAATGATTGAAGACGTCCGTGCGAGCGAGGGTGGTCGGTACGAGGCGCTTGACCTTGTCGCGACAGAATCATTAGAAGAGCTGGTCTCGCAATGTAAGCTGATTGTTACGACGACCTCGGCCAGGACACCGTTGATTCACGCTGAATGGGTTCGAGAGGGCACACATATTACCGCGATGGGGTCGGACGACCATGGCAAGCAAGAGCTCGAGAGCAGTTTATTGGCAAAGGCCGATCTGGTCGTGGCGGACAGTGTTTCGCAATGCGTTGATCATGGCGAATGTTGTTCGGCGGTACGTGACGGCGAGGTAGAGAAAAGCGATATTCTTGAGTTGGGCAATGTGATTGGAAACCCGGCGATCGGCCGAACCAGCCAGGAACAGATTACGATTGCCGATTTGACCGGTATTGCGATACAGGATATTCAAATCGCGAAAATGGTTGATCGAGCTTTACGAGCCAAAACTGATATTGGACAGCGTGCATGACGATGTTGCCGGATTTCAGACTCGAAACGCACTTCTCGAAGTGGGAATTTCGAGCGCGTTATCACATGACTGCCTCGGATGCCGAAAGCATGTCGATGCGTGATCTCTTGGCGATGGCGACTCCCGAAGAACGAGAAGAGTTTGAGGGCTTATGGCTCGGCTACACGGAGACGTACGGTGCGCCTGATCTGCGTGAGACGATTGCAACCACGTTCGAAAACCGTAGCGCTGACGAGGTTCTTTGTTTTGCGGGGGCGAGCGAGGGAATCTTTGCTGCGAACGCTGTCATTCTCGACAAAGACAGTCACGCCATTGTCGTAACGCCAAATTATCAGTCCCATGAGACTTTGCCCGCGGCCATATGCGAGGCCACCGGCATTCCACTCGATCCCAATGACGGTTGGTCACTCGACATCGACCGTGTCGCCGATGCCGTAAGGCCAAATACAAAGCTCGTGACGATTAACTTTCCTCACAATCCGACGGGCGCAATTCTCCCGCTCGATCGCTACCGCGCACTGATCGAGTTATGCCGAAAGCACGGCATCTATATCTTGCACGACGAGATCTTCCATGGCCTTGGCCCAACGGGCACAGCCCATCTACCGTTTGTTGCTGACACCTATGAACGTGGATTGTCGCTGAACGTGATGTCTAAATCCTATGGTTTGCCCGGCATTCGAATAGGGTGGATCGCCTGTGCTGACGCCGACGTTCTCTCCCGCATGGAACGGATGAAGCATTATCTGTCCATCTGCAGCTCCGGCCCCAGTGAGCGACTGACGAAGATCGCACTGAACAATCGTGACGAAATTCTTGCCCGAAACTGCTCAATAGTCGACGAGAATTTGCCGAAGTGGGATGCTTTTTTCGCAAGGTATCCCGACCTGTTCGATTGGTACCGCCCGGATGGGTCGTGCATGGCGTTCCCGCGTTACAAGGGAACCGAAGGAGTCGAGGAATTTACTCGGGCTTTGGTTGAGGAGAGTGGCGTTCTGCTGCTGCCCAGCACGATATACCGTTCGGCGCTCGGCAAGACGCCTGTGGATCGTTTCCGGGTCGGCTTTGGGCGTAAGAACCTCGACGAGGGTCTTGCGGCTTTCGATGCTCATATGCGACGGCGTCGGTCTTAATTGGGCCCCCAAACAGGGGTAAGCCTTAGCGGCACTGTCGTAACAGCGCAAATCGCGCCCCCCGCTACCCGAATTAGCAGGGCCGGTCCCAGTCACGGCCGGCTGCTACATTTCCGGATGCTCAGGTAGCGCCGGGTCTTGAGCAGGTGGTTCACGCCGACGGCGACATCCCGCATTTCCGTCTCCCGCCCCAATCGTGCATACTCAGAGCGGAAATTCGACGAAAAAAAGAACTTTCAGCCGTGGCGAACAAGAGCAATCAAGACAAGCCCGGGCAGAAAGCTGTCTCCGCAGCGCATCGTGCATCGCGACGCACCGAGTATGACGATGCGGTAACGACGGACATTCCAGACGTCCTGGAGAATGCTTTCGACGAGCATCAAGGGGGAGATCCGAGCGATCTCTTCATCACCGATGTATCGCTCACCGAACACGTCGACCTTGAATCCGACGATCTCCTGCCGCCCGGCCTCCTGTTGAGGGACCGCTTCGAGATTGTCGAACTCGTGTACGCAGCCGGCATGAGCCACGTCTACAAGGCGATCGATCAACGTCGACGTCTGGAAGGTTTCGACGATATTCATGTTGCGATCAAGACGATGCGGCCGTCAATCGCGTCTAACGATCACAGCCGAATTGCGCTGGAACGGGAAGCGGCCAAGACACAGAGTCTGTCGCATCCCAATATCATCAACATCTACGACTTCGATGATCACGACGGGCAGTTCTTTCTCGTGATGGAGTGGCTCGAGGGCGAATCAGTCAACACGATGCTGCGTCGCACCGACGGCGAGGCCGTTGATGCAGAACTTGCCCGGAAGGTGATTACGCTTGCCGCAACCGGTGTGCAACACGCGCACCGGAACAATGTCGTACATGCGGATATCAACCCGTCGAACATCTTTATTACGGATACCCACGAAATTAAGCTCCTGGATTTCGGCGTAGCCCGGTTCGTTAGCACTCCGGAGCAATCGGAGGAAGATCGATTTACCTGGGTTACACAAACCTACGCAAGTCCCGAAGTATTGTCCGGGTCCCCGCCGGTCGTCGAGGACGACGTGTTTTCGTTGGCGTGTGTTGTCTATCGGCTGTTGAAGGGCGAGCATCCATTCGGCGGCTCGCCGTCATTAGTGGCCAAGCAGAAGGATCTGACAGTCGAGCCGATACCCGGGCTACCAGCCCGGCAATGGGACATTCTGCGCCGGGCACTATCCTATGATCGCGAGGACCGGCCGAGCGGTGTCAGCGACTTCGTGACCTGGGGCGCGACCGCCGCCGCGAACGATGTATTCGAAGTGCTGCCGGATCCCAAATTCATGCTGCCGAAGTGGACGTGGCCCGCGGCCACGGCTGCGGTTCTGGTTCTGGCCGCCGGGTTCTGGCTGGTCCAGCGCGGTGCGGTCGACGAAATCGCGGCGCCCGTCGAGCCTGCGTTACCTGAGCAGTCTGTGGCGGCCGAATCAGCAATCTCGGCCAGCGAGGCGCTCGTGATCGCAGCCACCCGGGCACTGGACGAGGGGCAACTCATAGCGCCTGAACAGGTCAGCGCGAGAGCATTGTTCAGGGCAGCGCTGGTGCTTGAGTCCGATAATGCCGAAGCCCTTCGCGGCTTGCGGACAATCAGCGATGACTACGTACAACAAGCGCACGCGGCGCTCAGTCAGGATGACCCAGTTGCGGCTTATGCCGCACTGACAGTCGCTGCCGAGACGGATCCGCAGAACCCGACAGTCGAAATTGTTAACCAGCTGTTAATGGCAAAAGGAGACGGCGAACTGGCGGAGGCGCGCCTGGCCATCACCACGGGCGAACTCGAGATCGCAGCGCAGAAAATATCGCGAGCTGAGCGGTATCAGCATATCGAGCCGGTAGAAGTCCGGAGACTCCGTCAGCAGATTGAGGATCAACGCGAGTTACGTGCCGCGGCCGCCGTTGCCAGCACGGACGCAGCGCAGGAGAACGAGCGGCTCGATGCTGTTGACGCACTGGGAGATCCAGCACCCGGGGAGGCCGCAGCAGCTGCATCGCTCACTGCGGTTGAAGGCGGTGCTCAAACGACAGACGCGCTGGACTCGCAGGTCGCCGAGGAGCAATTGGACGGCGTCGCAAACCCTGGGGACGTGGAGTCTCCGCCGCTCGCCGACGAACAGCCCGCCAGCGTCGCAGAGTCAACCGATGTCGCGCCCGAGCGAGTGGTCGACGAACCGGTCGAGGATACTCTGCTGCAGGCGGCCGCGAGCCAGCCTCTTTTGCCGGAAGAGGCGAGTCCGCAGGCGGCAACGGCGCCAGCCGAGCCCGAGATTCGCCGCTATTCATTGCGCGAGCTTGGTATCAGGGACTACACGGCGCCTGAGTTTCCGCGCCGCGCGCTACGGCGCAACATTAGCGGATTCGTCGAGGCCCAGTTCGTTATCAATCCTGACGGCAGAACAGAATCGATCGAAGTACTGCATTCCGAACCGGGCGATCTGTTTTCCCGAAGCGCAGTCAATGCAATTGATAAATGGCGCTTCGAAACTCGTGAAGGGCCCTTCGATGCCCGGATCATCCTGAGATTCGAACAAGAGTAGGAATTTACCGCAACTTCTTTAATCGTCAACCGTGACGCGCTCCGTATTTTCCTGTTAGTGACGGTGCTAGTGTGCACTGTATGAAGTGCAGGATCGTTATCCCGAATTCAGAAATTCGCCCTTTGCCCGGCGAGAGCCCAGCCGACGCCATTCGCCGAGCGATCATTGGAAGACCTATGCGTGAGGTAAGCTTCGAGCGCGGCAAGGATGACGAAGACAAAGACGGCCGGCCGATGCCGCCGCGCTAGGGCTACAGGATTGGTCCCGGCCCCTGTCTCTTCCCAATACCCGATTCGAAATAATCTATGAACTGCGTCACAGTTGACTGGGTGACGAGGTCGGTCGCGGCGCCGGCCGCTTCTCAACTATGCTGGCTGCATGAAGAAAGGTCTCTCTGTACACCTCGTCGCAGTCGCAACGCTTCTCTTACTGCTTTCCTCATCCGCGTTCGCCGGAAAATTCAACGCTGTTGTCAACGGCAAGTCCTATCACCTTAATTCGAGTTATCAGTGGAATGAAAATAACTACGGGTTTGGCGTGGAACATGAATTCACGCAAAAGAGCGCCTGGAGGAAGATCGCGATGGCCAATGGCTTTCGTGACAGCACCGACAATATGTCCTACATGGCCGGTGCAGGCCTCCACAGGCGAATTTACGAAACCGACGAACTGGCAGGATTCTATATCTACGCGGGACTGAACGCGTTCGTGATGACGCGCGAAGACGTAAACGGCAACAAGCCGTTTCCCGGCATCTTGCCGAGCATCAGCATCGGCAATGACAAGGTCGGTTTGAACCTGACCTACCTGCCCAAGAAAGCCGTTGAGAAAACCACCGGTTCTGGCATGGTGGATCCAACGCTCAGCGGCATCCTGTTCCTGCAGTTCAAGGTCAGCATGGACCAGTTACTGCCCTGACCGTGTAGGTCAGGACACCCACTTTTATCGCGCGTTCGGCTTGGCGAGCGGGGCGCCGGCCGGCAGCCGCTGTTACAACTCGAAACACATTTACGCCGGGCTATCAGTCATCCTAAGGTCCTGAAATTCAGGGATCATTTTATGAAGACGTTACTGCATCCCGTGGCCGTCATCATTGACAAATGGCGGGCGAAGTTTGCAACGCGGGGTTCTTCAACCTCGGCAGGCAAGAAACCCGAAGCCGAGAGCGGAACCAGGAAGCACGCGCCGGCAGTGCTTCTTGCCGCTTGCGCTGTGCTTCTTGCGCCGACAGTTGCCGTTGCAGCAAATCTTGAGCTGCGCCTCGACAACGGACCCGATGCCGGAGTACTCGTATTCCAGGTCTATGACGCGGCCGATACGTTCGGCGATCTACGCGACCCGGCCCAGGAGTTTTCACTGCCGGCGGCCGGCGATGGGACCTACCGCCTCAGCAACATCAGGGATGGTGAGATCGCTGTGCTCGTCTACCACGATGAAAACGGCAACGGCCGGATTGACAAGAACTTTATCGGCATCCCGCGTGAGCCGCTTGCGATCTCGAACAACTACCAGCCGAAAGGCCCGCCCAGCTTCGCGCGCGCGAGTTTCACTATGCCGTCTGATGAGTCACTGCAGATCGGCATGGAAATGTACCGGGCACTTGGCGAGCGCGGGCGATTTGGGGTTGGGGTCGGCGTTATCGGCCGCAGCAGCCCATACCTCGATTCGTCCAAGAACGTGACGCAGGCGTTCCCGGCGATAACCTATGTCGGCGAGCGGCTGCAATGGTTTGGGCCGGCATTGCGCTACGGTCTCGTGGGGAGCGGGAAGCTTCGACTTGCCGCGGCCGCGGAGTATCGAGTCGGTGTCTACGAAGAGGCCGACAGCGATGTCCTGTCAGGGCTCGGCGATCGAGACGGCACTTTACTTGGCGGCCTGGGCTTTCAGTACGAGTTTTCAGACGGCTTTGAGCTTGAATTGCTGTATCAGCATGACGTGCTGGATCGTATCGGTGGCGGCATGGCAAATGTTCGCCTTACCCGCGGCATACCCTGGGGCAACACCGTGTTCGTGCCACAGATCGCATACAACTGGCTCAGCACAGAGATGAGTAATCATGATTTCGGTGTACCGCTGGGTGCCGCGACGTCGGGCAGACCATCCTACCGCCTGGGCAGCACGACGAGCGTGGAGGCGGGGCTTGGCATTTTCGTAGAGCTCTCTGAGGAATGGCGGATTATCGTCAACGTGGCGGGCGAGCGTCTGGACGACCAGGTCGCTGCGAGCCCGATCGTCGATGACGACGTCGTCATCAAGGGTCTCGCGATAGTTACCTACGTTTTCTAAAGCGCGAAACTTGAGCGATGAGCGATCAGTCGGCTGACTAGCCGATCGATTACTCTCCCTGCTTTTCAGCCGATTCTTTGGCCTTAATTTCATCGTCAGCAGACTTTAGCAACTCGAGAAGGTGAGCTTTCTTGGCCTGGAGCGCGGATTCTTCGGCTGCGCTCGACTCGCTTTCCTCGCCACCCAAAGCGGCGAGCTGCTCGTCGACCTGCTGAATCTGCACGCGAATTTTTTCCAGCGACGCAGCATCCTCAGCTTTGTCGAAGGCGAGATCTTCTGCGGCCGGCTGCGCCGCCGCTCGAGCAGGCTTGCGGGAAGGTGCGGGAATGAATGCCTTGCCCTCTTGTAGCGCTCGCGTATTCATGAAGTTGGGCGAGACAATTTCGATGTCAGCGTCGTGCAGCGCATCGAGCATCGCCGCGCGCAATCTCGATCGAGCCGAGATCAGGCTTTGAATGTCTTCCAGCAATCCGGCAACCCGATACAGGACCGAGAAGTCGCCGAGCTCGCGCACATGTACGAAGCTGTCTTTGAGCCCGGCCTTGGCCGCGGCATTGCACAGGATGTCGGTTGCGTTGCTATGGGAGACATCGTAGCCGAGCGACACCTCGGCCGTGATGATGGAGCCGGAGGCGCGCACGACCTGCAGCGGCTGGGTCACCATGAACAGGTTCGGCACGGTTACGAGGTCGCGAAACTCCGTCTGGATCTCGGTATGCAAGAGATCCATTTCTGTAATTCGCCCTGTGAGACTTGCGACCGTGATGAAGTCGCCGGGCCGCGCGCTCCTGACGACCTTCAGCATAATGCCGGCCATGATATTGCCGATAAACGTCGTTGACGAAAGCGCAATCGCGGCACTGAGCAGGATGCCGATCAGGCTGAGGAGTTGCCCACGCGTTTGATCGCTGATCGGTAGAGCCAGAATGATCGCAAGGACGCCGGAAAACGTGAGCGCGAGCATGATGAGCTGGAAACGGAACTGCGCATCAGGGTTGTCTTTCCAGCGGCGTTTCAGCGTCCAGTTGATCGCAGCCAGGACCAGGGCGACCGCGACGAGCGTGCCAAGCAAGGGGACGAAGCTAGCTGCTAACTCAAATATCCGATCCATCATGATCCCATAGGTCGTGCCGCAGGCGACGCTTGGCTGTTGGCGAATGTTGTCGGGACATTATGGACTACCCGCGAGCATTCGGCATATTTCGGCAAATTCCCTGGCCTGCAGGACCGCAGACTCCAGGTTTGGGATTCCTGCGAAATCCTCCGGCGCCGTCACGCTGGCGAGAGGTCGGCCTGCGGGAGGTGACTCGAAGAACAGGATACGAAAACTGTGTTGGCCATCGGCTAATTCCGCACGTTCGTCGATACTGAAATACCGGAACCCGCGATCGAGCGTCAGTGCCGCACATTCGCACGTCAGTTGCAGGGCCTTTTCGGCCGCCAGCCCGACGAAATCGTCGGTATTCACAGAGACCCTGGAGCTGGTCTCATCGATGACCGTCTCGGCCAATCGACCGTGAGACATCGGAGGTCCGAAGCGGCCATCCTGTGCCGTCAGGTGCGCTTGAAGGTGATCAATCTGTCGCGCCAGGGCCTCGAGTCCGACTTGCGTTGCCTTCCTGATCATCTCCTGTCGAGCTTCCTCGGATGAGTTTCTTGCCTCCAGCTGCGCGGCCGCGAACATTTCATGGTGGGCGTTGAGCAGGAAGGAGAAAGCGCTTTGTCCCTGGCGATTCACAATGTAGACCTCAATGCCGAAGACGGCCTGATTGCCGGGCACAAGCAATTCCATGATCAGGGTGTAGTCGCCGCCCGTATCATAAGCCGCAAAAATCTCGGCGATGGCACGTTCACCCGCCTGGAATATCTCCCACTGCGAAGGTCGCCGCAGCGGTCCCAGGTCTATCCGCCGGGGCCCGGGCGTTGCGACAGCGATTCCCTGCGCGTTGAGATAGGCAACGATTTGGTCCTGTGACGCAAACGAGTGGGCGGTTCGCTCTTGTCTGCGGACAATGGTCGGTAGCACCACTATCCGCGTGTCGCCGAGGGCCTCCACAAATCCAGGCGCACGCCCGTTTACCGGTCGAAAGCCCGGGTCGGCAATGGTCTGTCCGGGTTCATCCGCGAGATTGACGGCGGGCCAAAGGGTGAGGGCGGCAAGGAAGACGCTGGTAAGTAGAACGAGGAAACGAATTGCATTCGAAATGTTCATTACGCACCTCCACGTCCCTTGAGTGCGGTCGATACGCAAGAATATCGATCAGTAGTTCTACTTATGTTCCAATAGTCGGGTGGCAAGGAAGGCACCCCCTGGAGTGGAGCAAAGAAGAACAACCTGGAGTCGAAGACAATGAAACCCACGCAGATTTTTTCTCTGGAGGACCTCGAGGACAGGGCGCCGGCACATGCGCTGGTGGCTGGGGTCGACCTCGTCGTTACACGCTTCGACGACGATGTCAGCGTACTTTACGGCCGCTGTGCGCATCGTGGTGCGCTGATGTCTGACGGTCATGTCGATGGGGATAATCTCATCTGCGGATTGCACGGTTGGGACTATCGGCTCGATACCGGCGTGAGTGAATACAACAACTCCGAGACGTTGCCGCGGTTCAAAGCCTGGATTGAGGATGGCAAGGTGCTCGTCGACGAGGACGAGATTGCCGCGTGGGCGCAGGCCCATCCCCAGCCCTACGATCGGGATGCCTACCAGGGCGCATTCCAGGACCCGACCGGGACGTCGGCGGAGCCCCACGTGAAATTCATTCGCAAGCTCGCGAATGAGGGGCTGAGCAAAGTGGGCCATCACGGCCCGTCCAGCGCCATGGGTGTGCCGCGCGACAGCCTGCCAACATGGGACGACCTGCAGTTCGTGGTTGGGCAGCTACACAAGCTACCTCTGCTCGATGAGGAGCCCGTCGGGACCGACCTCGTGATCGGCCCGAATGCCGCGAAACCGCTGCACCTGGATATTCCGTTATTCGTGTCCGACATGAGCTTCGGTGCATTGTCCGAGGAAGCCAAAGTGGCGCTGTCAAAGGGCGCCGAGCTCGCCGGAACCGGAATATGCTCCGGTGAAGGCGGCATGCTCCCGGAAGAGCAGGAGGCCAACTCCCGCTATTTTTACGAACTCGCGTCGGCCCGGTTTGGCTTTTCCTGGGACAAGGTGAAGAAGACGCAGGCGTTTCATTTCAAAGGCGGACAGGGCGCCAAGACGGGGACCGGCGGCCACCTGCCGGGAGAGAAGGTGGTCGGC
>SHLT01000115.1 GCA_004282875.1 Chromatiales bacterium
GCGTACTACACCGCGCGCACAACGCAGGTGTACCACCGTGCCATTGAAGACGCCGCGGCCGGTCGCGACTTCGATATGGGCATGATGGAGGAACTCGAAGGGCTGTCCAATCGGGGCTACACAGAGGGCTTCTATCGGCGTCATCCGCCAAAGGAATACCAGAACTACGAACGCGGCGCGTCGACCTCGGACCGCCAGCAGCTCGTGGGTGAACTCCGGGACATCAATGACCGCTGGCTGACCATCGACGTGAAAAACAAGTTCGAGACAGGCGACCTGATGGAGCTCGTCACGCCTGCCGGGAACATCACGTTCGACCTCGCCGAAATCAAGAACAAGGATGACCATTCGGTCGACGTGGCGCCGGGTTCGGGACACGTTGTGAGGATCCCTCTGCCCGATGAAATCAACCATAATGCGATTGACGAATTCGCGATGCTGGTGCGTTATTTGCCGCGCACGGCTTGAGTTTATTTCGCTTTATATTCAATAGCTTATGCTGCAGTAGTTGCCGCTAGTTGCAGCGGCAACTACCTATTTGGATCGGCACCGGAAGGCTATATATTCTTCTCGGTGCCAACATGATTGAAATCAGAATCCATGGCCGAGGCGGCCAGGGCGGCGTCACTCTCGCGAAACTCATCGCAACGTCGCGTTTCTTAACGGGCCAGTCAGTACAAGCATTTGGCCTTTACGCAGCAGAACGTTCCGGGGCCCCGGTCCAGGCGTTCTGTCGCTATGCTGACGAGCCGATCACCAACCGCAACCTGATCTACGAGCCCGATCACATCATTGTGCTCGACCCGACGCTGATCAGCGCCCAGATTTCCGCGGGCCTCAAAGCCGGCGGCTGGATCCTGCTGAACACGACGCAGGCGCCCGAGGAATTCGCCAACGACTTCAGCCACAGCCGCATTGCAACCGTGGATGCAACAACCATCGCGCGCAACAACGACCTGGGCACGCGCAGCGTGCCGATCGTCAATACGGCCCTGGCGGGGGCCGCGGGCAAGATGCTGGGCATTCCGCTGACGGAGATCGTGGCTGCGCTGGAGCATCTCGGCTTCAAAGGCACAAACATCACGGCGGCCGAGCGGGCTTTCGGCGAGGTTCGGCTGCTGGACTCGCCGCGCGAGCCCGCACCACTCGAGGACTTCACGCTACCAACGAACACGGCGCGCGGTCACAGCATTCTGGACAGCGCAAGCATGGCGCCTCCTGCCATCGAGACCGGGCAGTGGGCTACGGAACAGCCCCGTCGCCAGCAGATGATCCCACCCTGTAATCACATTTGCCCGGCAGGCAATAACGTGCAGGGTTTTCTCGACGCGCTCGCCCGCGACAAGACCGACGAAGCACTCGAGATCCTTCTGCGTTCGACGCCGTTTCCGTCGATTTGCGGCAGAGCCTGTCCCGCGCCTTGCATGGATAACTGTAATCGCATCGAAATCGACGGTGCCGTCAACGTTCGCCAGCTGGAGCGGTTCGCCGGTGACAACGGCAAGGTGACGCTCGAGCGGCGGGGTGCGCGCGACGAGGAAGTCGCGATCGTAGGATCCGGCCCTGCCGGCCTGACCGCGGCTTATCACCTGGCCCGCCTTGGCTATGGTGTCACCGTATTCGAGTCGGCTCCTGAGATCGGCGGCTTGCTGCGCGCCGGCATTCCGGAATTCCGGCTGCCTGACGACGTTGTTGACCGCGAGATCGATCGTATTCTCGACCTCGGCGTCGCGGTTCGAACGAACCATCCCGTTAACCGGCCTGCCCTGCTTGAGCTTGCCGGCAATCATGACGCCGTGCTCGTGGCAACCGGCCAGCAGGCGCTTCGCGACCTGCAGCTCGGCATGAACGGCGTCGACGCCGTCGTCCAGGGAATCGACTTCCTCGACCACGTGCATCACCAAAACGTGCGCGTCGATGGCGAAGATGTCGTTGTCATCGGCGGCGGCAACACGGCGATGGACGCGGCTCGCTCGGCCCTGCGACTCGGCGCCGAAAGCGTGCGCGTGGTCTACCGCCGGACCCGGGACGAAATGCCCGCCATCCGCGAGGAAATCGAAGAGGCGCTCGAGGAAGGCGTCGTCATCGACTATCTGACACAGCCGGTCACGCTTCACGACGAAGCCACCGGCGGCATTCGTCGGCACTACACGCTGACGTGCCGCCGTATGGAACTGGGCGAGCCCGACGCGTCTGGACGACGGGCCCCTCAGGAGATTCCTGCGTCGGACTTTGACCTGGCCTGCCATCGAATCGTCCTGGCGCTTGGCCAGTCACCCGACCTGTCAGTATTCCCGGAGGGCACCGAAGTTCGGGAAGGCACGCAACTACTCGGCCTCCTCGAAACACCCGTGTTCGCGATCGGCGATCTTGCCACACGCGAGGGGACCGTCGCCGCCGCCATCGGCAGCGGCCGCCGCTCGGCCGCACGCATTCACACGGTCCTGAGTGGCGAGAGCTTGCCGATTACTGAACACGCCGACGCGTCACGTGATGTGGAAATCTGGAAAGACGAGGTCATTCACGCCGACGCGATGAAGCTGCACCTGTTCGAGCGCCAGGCAGGTACCGAAGGCGAGTCACTGCCCGTATCGAAACGGCGTTCGACCTTTGACGAAGTGCACATGGGCCTGGAGACGCCAGCAGAGGCCGCGCGCTGCCTGTCCTGTGGCGTGTGTAATGAATGCGATCACTGCGTCACGTATTGCCCCGAAGGCATGTTGAAGCGTGTCGGGCATCGACTCGAGTTCGACTACACCTACTGCAAGGGCTGTGGCGTATGTGCAGCAGAATGTCCGCGCAACGTTATCGTCATGAGTCACTTGTAGGCGGCAGGGAGATCAGAATGTCTGTACAGGTCATCACGGGTAACCACGCTGCCGGCTACGCACTGAGCGCCGCCGGCGAGGCCAACCGTACCAGCCGCGGAACGGCCTGCGGCATCTACCCGATTACACCGCAGACAGAGATCGTCGAATACGTTGCAAAATTTCCGTTCAGCAAGGGTCGCGTGGTGCCGGTGGAGAGCGAACACAGCGCGATGGCCGTAACGATCGGCGCATCGATAGCGGGCGCCCGGGCCTTCACGGCGAGTTCTTCGAACGGACTCGCCTACATGACCGAAAACATCATGGTCGCCGGGTATTACCGGCTGCCCATCGTGATGGTCGGGGTCAACCGCACGCTGGGACCGCCATGGAACATCTGGGCGGACCAGGGCGACACGCTGATGCTGCGCGACTTTCCGTGGCTGCAGTTATACTGCGAGGACAGCCAGGAAGTGCTCGACACGACCTTGCTGGCATTCCGGCTTGCAGAAGATCACCGCATCCTGTTGCCGGCACTCACCTGCATGGACGCCTTTATCGTGTCGCATACGCAGACCGAGACGACCATGCCCGACCAGGCCGACGTCGATCGTTATCTACCAGACCTCGACCTTCCGCACCGGATGCGTTACGACGAGGCGCGTACGATCGGCGGACTCGCATGGCCCCATGAAGGACTGTCGATGCGCCTCGAAATCGATGAAGCGATGAAGCGCGTTCCCGACGTTTACCAGGAATGCCGTCAGCGCTTCAGCGAGGTGTTCGGACGCGACCCGGGCGATGTGATCCAGACTTTCGGCACGGAAGACGCTACGCAGATCCTGATCGTTACCGGCACCATGGCGACGACGGCACGAGAAGTCGTGCGCGAGCGTCGCGCGGCCGGAGAAAAAATCGGCCTCGTGAAGATCAAGATGTTCCGGCCGTTCCCTGAAGGTGCGCTTCGCGAGGCTTGTGCCACCGCAGAGCGCGTCGCTGTACTCGACCGCAACTACGCGGCCGGTACCGGGGGCGTTTTCTGGCAGGACACCCGGGCTGCCTTCCAGGGACATCGCGACGATCTGCTGATTCAGAACTACCTGACCGGCCTGTGTGGCGAAGACGTCACGCCGGCCGTCATCGGCGATATCCTCGAAGACCTGTCCGAACGAGATGCCGCCGGAGAACCTGTCTGGATGGGTATCGACACCACCAAGGAGACGCTGCAATGAACGCGACTGCGCCTCTCGCCCACGACGATAAGTGCCTGCTGCGTCCCGGCAACACAAATTGCGGCGGCTGCGGCATGAGCGTTGGCCTCACCATGCTCGGCCGAGCCCTGGACAAGGCCGAAGACAGCTGCTCGCTCGTCATTCCTGCCTGTTGCGGCATCGTCACTGCCGGCGCCTATCCGACTACCAGCTATGGCGTGCCGACGATTGCGTCGACATTTGCCTCGTCGCCGGCGGTCGCATCGGGTTACGCGAGCATTCGCGATTTGAATAACGAGCCCGGCCAGGTCATTTGCTGGGCCGGCGACGGGGGCACCTACGATATCGGCCTCGCAACGCTGTCCGCCGCGGCCGAGCGCAACGAGAACATCATTTACATCTGCTACGACAATGAGATCTACGGCAACACGGGCGGACAACGTTCGTCAGCCACGCCCGCCGGCGCGCGCACGACGACCACGCCGACCGGTAAGGTGGAAGGCAAGAAAGACATCATGTCGATCATGGCCGCCCACGCGATCCCGTACGCCGCCACGCTGTCCATGGCCCATCCCGAGGACTTCGCGGAGAAGCTCGCGACCGCGCTCTCGATGACGGGAATGCGCTTCCTCCTGATCCACTCTCCCTGCCCGACGGGCTGGAAGTCGGAGCCCGAGGACTCCATCGAACTCGTGCGTATCGCCGTGGCCAGCGGACTCTTCCCCGTGTATGAAGTATTCGACGGCGCTCGGTACCGGATCAGCATCAAACCTGACGGCACCGACCCGGCAGAGTACTTCCACCGGCAGCGCCGTTTCGCCGACGATGAAATTGACCTCGACGAAACTCGGCGCGTGTGCGCAGAGCGCATGCGGCGCCTCGAGGTGCTCGCGCGGAGTTTCCACTAGGCATCCGGCGGCGCGGCCTCCTTCATACGAAACCGGATCAGGTCGCCCAAAGCCCCAGTGACGCAGGTTGAGCGGAGTTCTTTCAGGATCTCGCCATCGCCGCGTTCGTAAACCGTCGTGTCGATTCGGACCTTCAGTTCGGCGAGGCTCATCTGGTGCAGGTCGACGACCCAGTGCTCAACCCTGGATGCGCTGGAATAGTCGATATTCCTGTTAATCTCGGATACACAGGCGCGGATGTCGTCCGCGGCGGCTCGCCGCTCACGGTCGGACGCAACGCTGGCATCGCATGCCAGGGCGAGACCGAACAGCGAAAGCGTTGTCAGCGATATGATGCTCTTTGTTCGAGTGATCATCTTGCGTTCTCCTCTTCAGAAAGCTTGAGACGGCTACGCGAGTCCGCAGCTGCCACGAAACGAATTGCATACTCGGGATGCTCGGTATTCATCCACCGATCCCACCAGGTGAAGTACAGACCGAAGTTGTAACCGCCGTGCGAGTGATGCAGGTCGTGATGAGTTGTGGTTGTCACGAGTCGCAGAAGAGGCGCTCGCAGCCACCAGCTCGGAAACATCTCGACGCCGGCGTGACCGATGACATTTCGCAAGATCATATGGGTTAAGAACAGGAATGCTGTCAGTTCATGTATGGGCAGCAGCAATGCCGCGAGAGGCATGATGGCAGCTTCAAGTAAGGCCTCGGGAGGCGCAAACGCATACGCGGCCCACGGCGTCGGGGTGCGCGATCGGTGGTGCAAGCGGTGCACGCGTCGAAACAGCCAGCGCGTATGCATCGCCCTGTGCGCCCAGTAGAAATACGCGTCGTGCAGCAACACGAAGATCGCGAGCTCGATCAACAGGCGACCGGTACCGGGCAGCTCGCCGCTGTAGATTCTGAAGACCCCGTGCTTACTGCCGAAATAGACGCCAAAGCCGACCAGCGAAAACACCAGAACCGTAAGCAACGAAAAGCCGAACTCACGCTGCCGGTCCGCAAACGTTGCCCGCCTTTGCTGAATTCTGCGACTGGCAAGCGGCCTTGCGAAGGCGCACAGCACACCGACCAGGAGCCCGGCCGCGATCAGGTAGCGCGCCAGGTCGAGCGCGAGAATCGTGGGCCAGACCGCCAGAAACTGGTCAACCAGGTACATCGACGAGGACATAGCTGCACTCCGGAATTAAAAACAGTGGAATGCAAACTAGCGTGCCTGGCGTTTTCGATCTCGCTGATAACAGCGAATGCGCGCCGATTTCAAAATCGGCGATGGTTTTTCAGAATCGGCGCAGCAACTCGCCTACTGGCGTCGGAATTCGGACGGGGTCATGCCGGTCTGGAGTTTGAAGGCGCGGTTAAACGGCCCCAGCGACGCGTAACCGAGATCGAGTGCGATGGTGAGAATCGGTGTTCGTGCCTTCTCCGGATCAGCTAGCTGCCTTTTTGCCTCGTCGATCCGGTAACGATTCAGGAACGCCGAGAAATTCCGGTACCCGAGGTGGCCATTGATCAGGCGCCGCAGCTGATGTTCGGGATAGTCGAGCTCTGCAGCCAGCATGGAAATCGTTAGCCCGGTCTCGCGATAGTAACCGTCGTCCATCAGGTCCAGCAGTTTCTGCCGGTAAACCCTTTCCGTCGCTCCCAAACCGCTTGCTTCATACTCCTGGCGCACTGCATCACTGCCTTGTTCGGGCTCAAAAAAGTCGCTGTTGGGCCGCAGCAATGGCACGGCGAGGCCTACGGTGAGCAGCTCGATAATCACGATATTCGTGAGACTCAGCCATCCTGCGGGTTCACTACTGCCGAGCAGGATCTCGGCGATTAGTACCGCAGCAACCTGCAATGAAATAACCATGACAAAGAACAGGCGAAAGGCACGTCGATTCTCGACCAGATCATCCGGCCGTCCTCGCAGTGTCAGCCAGACAACATGCGCGACGACCAGCAGCGATACGACCCGCGCGACAAGACTCATGATGTTTGCAATGTCAGCGGATACGTTGTCACCGGCGAGGAATACGCCCCAGGTGGCGAGGCCTGTCATCAGACACGCATACAGGAATACCGGCCGGGGCCACGGTGCTTCGAAGATCGCGCGTGCGAACAGCCACAGACAATAAGGAACAATCACAGCCAGCAACGTACCCAGTGGCACAAGGGCCGCGATCGATTGCCCGAGGCGGTCGTCCGACATGTACACGTAGCCCATAAGACTCAGCATGAGAACCGCGCCGCTGAGACGCGCCGCACGGCCGCCCAATCCGAACAGGAATACCAACGCGATCAGTAGCTGCTGACCGATAATGATGAGACGAATGGCGACTTCGAGTGATGGCATGGACGCCATTACTATAGCGCAGCAGCGCTTAAATCACGCCAGCAGCTCACCCAACGTTACGGCATGGCGGTGCGCCACCATCGCCAGAACGAGTTCGGCCGTCGCAATCGCATCGACAAGGCAATCGTGGGCTGAATACCGTGGCAGGCCATACGCATCGCGAAGGTCGGAAAGACGAAGCGAGGTGTTCTCCTCGAGGTGATGCTTCTGTTGTTGCCGTCGATGCTCGATCGCAAGGGTATCCACGACCGGCACCAGTAGCCGCGATCCGTAGCGCTGCAGGCACATTCGATCGAGTAGCGCGTGGTCCAGACCGGCATGATGGACCACGAGCACGCGGCCCGTCAGAACCCTCACAATCTTGTCGAGGACGACGCCCCAGTCCAGCCCTGCACCGACGACCGTGTCGGTGAGCCCGTGTACTGACGCGCTGTCACCGACGTCACCACTGGGCCTGACGATATGACTCTCTGCCGTTCCAAGATCGATCCTGCCATTGCGAACGATCACCCAACCGACACTCAGCATGTCGGCGTTGGACGGGTCCAGGCCGGTGGTTTCGATATCGAGACTCACGAGTTCGAAATCGGCGAGACGGCCTGCCGGGTCCGGCACCGCGCTGACAATCAGTTCATCGAACGGCGCAGCAGGATGCTTGCGTGCCGCCCACCACCGCCTGCCCTTCAACCAGGAGTGCTTCATGCCAGGTGGAAGCGGTTAAGCAATGCCGACTGACTCACGCGTACCTGCGAGAAAGCAGATTTAAGATTCTGCCGAACGAGAGGCGACAGCTCCTCGGGCGAGAGGTGGTTGTCCGGCTGTTTACCCGCCTGCAACTGCCTGCTCTGGTGTTCGATGCGCAGCTTCTCGATGAAGTCGAGCGCATCGATCAGGTTCGCCGCATCGGTCTCGGTAATTTCCTTCGCCTTGGCCGCTGCGAGAAGCCGATTGCGGGTACTGATGCGAAGCTCCCCTGCCGCCAGCGACCGAATGCGCGCGATTTCGACGATCGGCATGATTCCATGCAGCTTCAGATCGAGCGTATTCTTGTGATCGCCCGACTTCTCCAGCACGAATTGTCGAAAGAACCCTAGCGGCGGCTGGAAACTCATCGCATTCTTCGCCATGAGTGCGAGGAAGATTTCGTTCTTGCGGGCATCGTCCCGCACGCTCTTCTTGAGCTTATCGACAAGCTGGGACTTGCCGGCGACGCAGCGCAGATCGAAGAAGATATTCGCGTGCATCAGGGCTTTCTCTTCGGGCACCGTGATCCAGCGGTGAAAATACTGCTTCCACTCACGTAGCGGCCGGCGCCACTTCGGATTCGAAGCCATGACATCACCCGGGCAATACACGTAACCGCACGCATCGAGCCCGTCAGTAACGACCTTGGCAAGCGCCGCGAAGTACTCGTCATCAGCGTCCGTCGCATCGTTCGAAAGGACAAGGGCGTTGTCCTGATCGCTCTTTGCAGATTGCTCAAAGCGGCCTTGCGATCCTAATGCGACCCAGGCGTATTCGCACGGCGACGGCCCATAGGTCGACTCCGCAATACGCAGAAGCTGCCGCGTAACTGTATCCGTGATCATCGTGATGAACTTGCCGAGCTGCTCGCCGTTGGCATCCGATTCGATCTGGCCCACGATAAGGCCCGGCAGACGCCGGCATGCTTCTACAACGCCTTCGGCCGTGGTCTGCTTGCCAATGTCGCTAACAAGGTACAAAGGGTGTTCCGTTTCCAGTCGCATGAAGTCGCTACGCGAGACCATGCCGAGAAGCCCGCCCAGTGCCGTTACGGGCAAATGATGAATATTGCCCTGCATCATCATCATGGCCGCCTCAAACGCGTGCGCTTCCCCGTCAATCGACATCGGTGAACGCGTCATGATATCGGTAACGGGACGATCGCTCGCCACGCCGGCGGCGACGACACGCTTGCGAATATCGCGATCGGTGACGATACCGCACAGCCCCTCCTCGTCCCTGATGAGCATGGCCGACACCCGTTCGTCGACCATTTTTTGCGCAACCTCCCTGATCGTCGCGCTGGACATGATGCTGACGGGCGCCCGCGTCACCAGGTTACGAACCCGCTGCCCCGATACGCCGCGAAAGGTCGGCGTCGTCGGTTGCATGGTCAGCCGGTCGGACAATGCGCGGATAAACCAGGTGTCGAACGCATTGCTGGCGCGGCGGGCGCGAGCGAAGGCCTCACCGTCCAGGTGATAGACCAACGAATCTTCGATAGCGACAGAGTGATTACGCGCCGGCGACTGTCGCATCAGGGACGGAAAGCCGAAGCAGTCCCCTTCGGCGAGCCGCGTCATCATTTCGCCCCCATCATCGCGCAGCTCGATGGCGCCACTGCGAATGATATGCAGCCAGCGGTTCTCACTGCCCGTCGTGAGAATATCGTCACCCTGCCGGTAGTAGGCGATTTCGATGTTCTTTGCGCAGGCAGCAACCTGCGCATCGTCCAGGGCGTCAAAGCCCGGCAATCCTCGGAGAAACTGTGCGATCTCGGGAATTTCTTTCATAGGCGGATTCTGACACGCCCGCTGCAACAGGAAAACTGGCGATGCCGTCGCCGGCACCGCCAGGTATTGTCCCGAATGGTGCTTCGGGGGTCGCTAGTCAGAACGCGTACTTGCCCATGATCATGAAGCGTGTCATATCACCGGACAGGTTGTTGTCGAGCGTACGCTCCGCGAACATGATTTCACCGCCGATGGTCAGCTTGGGAACCGGCGAGGTCAGCAGGTTGACACCATAGCTGATCACCTCTTCTGTATTGCCGGTGCCGGCCGTAGCAAGATCGTGATCGTTGCTCAGATAGCCAATCCGGAAATTCGAACGCCAGGTCGAGTTCCAGGGCAAACGCACGGCGACGAATGCACCCCACTGGTCAATCGCGTTCAGGTTCCCGCTCGCGTCTTCATTCACGTCGTTCGCGGTGTTCAGGCCCAGGTAGCGGCCGATACCGCTGCCGAAGTTTGCGGCCCACCGCACATCGGCGCCAGCACTGCCGAACGGGTGCTTGCCGGACAATGCCAGTCCGAAGCCGGTCTCAGTGTCATCGACTGCCCCTGTGTTAGCCACACCATCGTAATCGAGTTGCCTGACAATGGCCGCCGCTTTGACATGTCCCGAACCGACCTTGGCCGTGTACCGGGCCACCACGTCCGGGATCGCACCGTCATCACTCACGATGCGGCTACCACCGCCAAACGGCGTGATAGTTGTCTCCGGGTTCTCGATCGCAATCTCCC
>SHLT01000024.1 GCA_004282875.1 Chromatiales bacterium
CACACTTAACCTTGGACATGAGTCCCCCTTCGGATGTTCTTGTTTTCTATACTCCAATCATAACAGCGAAACGGCCTGAATTAGCGTGCTGACGTCCATGAACCGTGCATCGGGCCCGGCAGGATGTACCAGCCATTGCCCCAGTAGCGCTCGTATTTTCGGACGTCCGCGGCGCGGCTCGCGCGTGTTGCCGGCTCGGTGCAAGGCGGATGGAAGGAGCTGCGTGCGCACTGGACGAAATCGGCGAAGTCGTCACCCAAAAGCATGATGACGCGGTAGTTCTGGGCGATGGCTTGACGGCGGATCAGCTTTTCCTTCGTCCACTCGGGGCGTTCATAGGACAGCGAGACGAACTCCGGCTCGACGTCGAGTCCCAGTTCCCGAATGCCGTCGATGACCGTCTGTTTCTGCGGGCAGGCAGCTTCTTCGTCCTCGTATTTCTCGCAGGGGCGATTCGTCAGGTAAAACACCGCGACATCTGCCGCTTGCGCCGCCTTTATGAACTCAATAACGCCGGGAACCGGCTCGGCTACGTGTTCACGATCCCACATCTCCAGCTTGCGATCGCTGAACGGGCGCTCAAACCCGAGCTGAAAGGAAACGTTGTTGATCACGGTTTCATCGACATCGAGAATTACCGCAGGCGGTAGATCGTCGGCCCCGGTCTGGCCGGGCATTGCGGACCACGACGTATCAGCGATGAAACGTTCCAGATCGCGTGTCGCGACTGCGTAGACTTGCCGGGTGAGTGCCGCGTAATCCGACGAATGCTTCACCCAGGCGTGGGCAAGATCCTTTTCGGGCACGTGGGTGGGGACCTCGACGGCGCAGGCCGCGAGCGTTGTCAGGGCGATCGTGGCCGCCAGCATGCGTGTCGTAATCATAAATTCAGGTTAGCATGCCGACATGAAAAAAATCACTGTACTGTTTGCTACCGTCGTATGGCTTGTTTCGGCCTGCGCTACGGCCCCCGCGACGCAGTCATCCGGACTGACGTTTTTCCACCTCAACGACGTCTACCGCGTCGATGCTGTCGAGGACGGCACCGCCGGTGGCTTGAGCCGTGTCCTCACCCTCGTGCGCGAGGCGCAGGCGCAGGGCAGGGATGTACGCATTCTGCACGGCGGCGACTTCCTGTACCCGTCGCTGGAGAGCCAGCTCTGGGACGGCCTGCAAATGGTCGATGCAATGAACTTGCTGAACGCCGTCGCACCCCTCTATGCGGTAGCGGGCAATCATGAGTTCGACCGCAGCGGACCCGAGCAGCTCGTGGCGGCCCTGCACGCGTCTGACTTCGAGTGGCTGGGCGATAACTATTCATTAAGAACGGGCGATGCTGCGGCAGACGCGATGTTGCGCACCGGCTTTGTTTTTCAGTCCGGCGACAAGACGGTGGGCGTCTTTTCGGTCACGCTGCATGGCGACGACGGCGGCAATAACCGGGACTATGTCGACATTGACCGGGACTACCAGGGCGCCGCCGAGCGCGCGATTGCGGCGCTGGATGCACGCGGTGTCGACCTGATCATCGGTGTAACGCATATTCACATGTGGGAGGACGTCGCGATTGCGAAGCTGCAGGCAGACTTCCCACAGCTCGCGTTCATCGTGGGCGGGCATGAGCACGAGCTCCAGTACAGCAAGGTTGCGGACTCCGCAATTGTGATGAAGGGCGCATCGAATGCCAGGGTCATCTGGCGCATTGATGTCGATTTTACCGGGAGCCAGGCCTACGTCGTGAACGAGCAACGCATTGTCCTCGATGAGTCGATCGCTTTTGACGCGGACTACGAGGTGCTTGCAAACAAGTGGCGCAGCCTGCTTCTTAAGAAGTACCCCTTACTCGAGGCGCGGGTGGGTACCGCGGGACATCGTATGGATGCTCGTGAAGAAACGATTCGGAGCCGCGAGACCAGCTGGGGCAACTTCGTCACGGATCAAATGCGCAAGGCCTTCGGCGATCCGCCGGCTAACCTCGCTTTCATCAACAGCGGTACGCTGCGCATCGACGACTTTATTGAGGACGATATTCGCTTCGAGGATATCGGACGAACATTCGGTTTCAGTTCCTTCCTCAGGTATACGACCGTCACCGGGACGGAATTCAAGCGCATCATGGAAGCCGGTTATCGGGGCGGTCCGGCGGCCCAGGGCTATTTCCCCCAGGTGTCCGGGTTCCGCGTGTGCATCGACCGTAGTCGCAAAGAGTTCGATCGCATCGTTAGCCTGCAGGTGCCGTCGAATCACGGCTGGCAGGAGATCGAGGCTGATCGGGAATACCTTCTCGTCGTGCCCGACTTTCTCTACGATGGCGGCGATGGCTACGAGGTCCCGAAAGACCGCTTTGCCTCACGCCCCGGATCGGAACTCAAGTACCTGGTGCTCGATGAGATCCTGCGCGCCCATGGGAGCGGTGCCAGTGTCGGCGAGCCCGTGACCCGGGAGAATCGCCGCTTCCACCAATTGCTGGAAAGCAAAGAACCCTGCTTCAGTAATTAGATACCAGTTCCCGCAACTCGGAATTACGGTAACTGGTACCTAATTAGGGGCACAAAAAAAGGGCGGCCCGAGGGCCGCCCTTTCTGCTTAAAGCGCTACAGTATTAGAACCTGTAACGGATACCCAGCTGCAGACGCCAGACGGAGTCGTCGACGTCGCGGTTTTGACCTTCGTCGTACCAGCGGGTGATCTCGTACTGCGCGGTGTTATTGATTGCGTCAGGGTCTCGCTCGCTGATCTCGAGAACGCGAACACCTTCCTGGATGTCACCGGTATCGGCGTACCGCTTGTTGTTGTCATCCGAGAACAGGTTCAGGACATTCTCTACGTCGAGGAAGATCTGTACCCGGTGCTCTTTCCACAAGCCGATGTCTTGCGAGATGCGCATATCGAGGTCTGAGCTCCAAGGCGAGTTGAAGCCATTCTTCGGAGCGATGCCGCCTGCGTAGGCGCTCAGGCCGGTGGCGTCGAAGAAATCGAACAAGCCATCGATCTCTGCCTGTGACAGGTTCGAGAAATCCATCAACGGATCAGTCGGGCCTGTCGGGACATAGATCAAGATGCTCTCTTCGTCATCCGAATCGCCGAAGTACTCTTCAACGGTGTCGTCCTCATACGTGTAGCTGAACGGACGACCTGAACGGCGCTGGAAGAACATGGCGATCGAGGTCGCATTGTCGTCGCTCCAGTAGTGCTTGAGGCTGGCACGAAGCACGAAGTTGTGTTCGTTGGCCCATAGCGCTGGTCCCAGCGTGTTGTTGTTGATCGTGAACTTGGCAACTTCCTCGTAGCTGGAGCCGGCCGTTGAGCTGTTGACCGGGTTGCCAACCTCTGCATCCAACCAGGCGTAGCCGAGGCCGACGTTCAGGGACGTTCTGTCCGTGAAGTCGATATCGCGCGCCATCTGGACAGAGAACGACTTGGTCGATCCCTCGACACCGTTGGTCATCAGGACGTCCTGGTTGCTGTTGCGCGTATCGTCACACGCCCCGCCGTTGGTCCCGGCATTGCTGAATCCCTGACGAATGCCGTTGAACGTTGCCGTACAACCCGGCAGCAGCGGATCAACTTCGAAGAACTGCAGACGGCCGTCCGGCAGAACGACACCGTTCGGCGTCAGTCGGAGGTCAACCCAGTCGACAGCATTTTTGTGATCCGTGTAGATGTAATCGGCCTGGATCTCCCAACCGTCGAGCCATGCGTTGTCGGACGACATGATGTGATTCATGCCGAGGCTCCAGCGATGGTTCGCAGGCAGGTCGAAGTTCGGATCGACCGCCGCAACCGCACCCGTGTTGGCGTTGGCACTGTCGGCAGCAGCCTGGCGGATGCAGTCAGGCAGGCCTGTGAACTGGCCGGAGCCATCGGTGACCTGCAGTACGTCGGGATCACTGGCACAGGCGGAGCTGAAGTCCGCACCAAAGCCGATCGCGCCACCAAAGTTCTGGTAGGCATTGGCGAAGTGCACGGTCGGGTCACCGCCACCGAATACGCCGTAGCCGAAGCTGAGCTGCGTCTCGCCGAGCGAGTTTGACGGCAGGTCCCATGTCAGGCCGACACGCGGCTGCACGAGTTCCAGTCCGTCAAAGGTCTGGGTGTTCGAGAAGCCATAGCGCTGCTGGAATACCGGGTTGGCGATGGGTGAATCGTCCGACTTGTACTCGTCGAAGCGAACACCGGCAATGAACGTAAGTGCGTCGTTGATCTGCCACTCGTCCTGCAGGTAGAAGCTGTTGATGTTGCGCTCGAATGTAGCGGCGGCATCAGCGGCAACCTGGGTAAACGAGCCGTTCAAGTTGATGCCGCTGGCCGTGCCGGCCATCAGATCGGCAGTGCTATCGAACGTGATGGTACCTGTCGCGTTCGGGATGAACAGGTTGAAGATGTCGCGAGTTTCCTGTTCGAAACCGAAGGTCAGCGTGTGATCGCCGATGACGTAGTCGGCCGACAGTTTGAGCTGGTCGACCGTGTACTGCAGGTCGTTGGCAGAGCGGAAGAAACCCGGACCACTGATCAGGGCGTTGTCGCCGTCGCCATCTTCGACCTGAATACGAACGATCGGGTTCGGATCCTGTGCTTCACCGCCACCGGCCGGTCCCTGGATGTCCGTCACGTCAAACGTCGAGTAACGGAACTCGGTCGAGAAGTTGTCGGTCCAGTTCGAGAAGACGCGCAGTGACAGCGTGTCCTGCTCGATACCTTCGAACTCGAAGTTATCGCGGAACGAGAAGCCGTTGAAACCGAGGTCGTCGGGATCGAGGTTCAGTTCGTCAAGCTGCGTGTACGTCAGCTCTGCGCGGTGTTCGTCATTGATGTTCCAGTCGAAACGGGCAAACCAGCGTTCACTCGTCTGCGGCAGGGTCCTGACAATTGGGCCGACATCGCGACCGTACTGGCTCGAGAGGATGCCGGCGATCTCGTTGGCTTCCGCCACCGTCAGCCAGTCTTCGTTGGCGAAGCCGCCACCGATCGGGCCGGAGTTCTGCACGCCACCTTCGTCCGTCTCTTCGTAAGCAACCGTGAAGAACAGCTTGTCCTTGATGATCGGGCCGCTGACGTCGAAGCCGAAGTTCTTGTCCTCGAACGGATCGGTGATAACCGTGTCGCCGTTCAGCTTCGAGCCGGTCAGGCCGTCTTCGTTATAGAGATAGAACAGCGAGCCGTGGAACTCGTTGGAGCCCGGCTTGGTAACGATGTTGATGGCACAACCCGTGAACTGGCTGTACTGCACATCGAGCGGGGCAAATTCAACGGATGCCGAGGCAACCGTGTCATAGGGGATCGGAAACGCGAAACGTGCCGACGTGCCCGTGCCTTCGTTCAGGCCGAATCCGTCATTGGCGATAGCGCCGTCAATCGTGATGGCGTTCGAACGGGAGCTTCCGCCGAGGCAGTTGATGCCCGAGCCGGCGCCGTTGTCGGCACGACCGAGGCTGACGCGCGGATCGATACGGATAACGTCGCGAATCTGACGAGCGATGCTCGGCATGGCCTCGATGTCTTCGATGCTGAATGCCGTGCCGGGCCCGACAGCAAGCTGCTGTACGGCAACCGCCGAGGCGAGGACTACGATTTCCTCGATGGCCTCATCGGCTGCGCCCAGTGCGATGTTGAACTGTGCGGCTGCGGAGAGATTCGTGTAGACGTCTGTTACGCGAGCGTCCTGGTACTGCGACGAACGCACAACGATCGTGTAAGGACCGCCGACAGGCAGGCCGCGAATGTTAAACGCGCCGCTGTCGTTCGTCGTGACGGACCGGGATGCGCCGGTTCGTGTGTCAGTGATAGTGACTGACTGTCCGCCAGCAGGTCCGCCGTCAGGCGTCGTTACAACACCGCGGACCGCGGTCGTTGTTTCCTGTGCGTTTGACGCAACAGGTGCGGCCAGCAGCACGATGGCGGCGAATGCCGCGATCGAGAGCTGCTTAAATGCCGCAAGAGTCGATCCAATAAATCGAGATTTGTGTTTCATTATTGATCCCCGTTATAGGAAAGTGCGAAAGCCTAGTGCCCCAATGTGACAATCAGATTTCGCTCGGCCATTTTTTGCCGGAGAATCGCCCCTGACGGCGCGAATCCAGGCAATTTCTTAATGTGATGCGGCTAATTTAGCGCAGCGAAAATGCTTGCGCAATAAGGGTTTAAACGTGTTTGTGCGGGTTGATCCGAGGCACGAGGGCGCGCCAGGGGCTCCGCGGCAGAAATAGCGTTACGAAGGGGTTACAAGCTATTGTTTTTGTGTCAGTTCGATCGTGGCGATCATGGGCCAGTGATCGGAAACGCCGGTCTTTGCGGCACTCCGAAAGCGCTCCGGCGTGCCGGCTTCTGACACCTGCGCCGGGTTTTTATTGGCAATTGCCACCGAATTAGCGCGAATTCGAGCTGTTGCGTTTTCGCCACGAGCCGGTGAGAACAGGATCATATCGAGGAACGACCAGGTACCCTCGCGGCCGTAATAGTGAGTGCCCGGGCAGTCGTCGCAGCCCACGTCATGCGCCAGCGTCCAGCCGGGGCGCGCATAGCGGTCGATCAGTCCCTCGCGTTCGTCCTCGGTGCTCGTCGTGTTGAAGTCACCCGCCGCGAATACATGGTGACTGTCGGGCAGCGCATCGCGCAGTCTGTTCAGGTGTTCGTACGCGGCTACGCGCATGGGGGTGGGGTGAAACGGCGCAGGAAAATGCACGCTGAGCCCCGTCAGAACGGACCCGTCGGGCATTCTGAAATCCGCCTGCAAAACCCCGCGCGTGTCGCCCTGCCGATCGGGGAACTCGGGAAGGCGCAGCGGGTGCAGCACCGGGTCGCCGAGCATTGGCAATTTCGACAGGAAGGCGACATCGATGCCACGCGTATCGGTGCCCTCGACCAGGATGGCGGGCAGGTACCCGAGGTCCGCGAGATGCTCGGTGCGAAGTCGCTCGAGTACCATTAGGTTTTCAACTTCCTGGAGCGCGATAACGTCGGCTCCGCGGCCGTTGTTGACCTGGCGAATGCTTGTCGCCAGCACGTCGAGTTTGAAATCGAGGGCGGCGTCGCTCCAGTCCAGGTAGAGGCATTCATCGCGCCAGCTATCGACCTCGATTTCGTTACACGCATCGATATGCGTGTCGGTCTGTTTTGCGGCGAGCGGCAGGTAGGCCTTGTCGTCCTTACCGGGGTCGTCCGTGTTGTCGAACAGGTTTTGCACGTTGAACGCCATGACCGTGACGGCATTGTCATCGGCCGCCTCGTGCGCGGCCGGCATGCCGAGGTCCACGCGGAGCAACAGGGCCTTCCGGTTTTCGCCGGTCACGACGACCGTGCGGTGATTGTCGGCAAAGGCGACCGCTTCCGCGTTAACGAAGTTGCCAAGACCGATGCGGATCGGTTCCATATTGAAGGCGTCGTACCAGTCCTGCTCCGGGCGGCGCAGGAAGTAGTAAACGGCGCGATAGGTCAGGATGGCGGCTGCCCGATTGTCCTCGGAGATGTCCATCGCCGATGGCTGCCAATGCCAGTCTTTGGTCCTGGGTGCAAACTCGACGTCCTGACGGCTGGGTTGCGGCAGTCCGCTGATCGTACCCAGCCAGGTGGCGGTCACTTTCTTGTCGTCATCCGTGCGCAGCGGCACCTCGTACAAGACGGGCGGTATGTCGCGCTTGCTCAGGATCAGGACGCGCTCATTCGCGATGTCGACCGCCGCCGCCTCGGCGTCGCGCGGCCCGTCCGGGTAACGGAACGACACCTCCCAGTCGACCGTGGTGCTGTTCTTGCCCGACTTCGGTTCATTCAGGAAGTAGAGTTTGCGCGACTTGTGCCGGGCGAGGTTGTCGCCAATGTCCGCGACCATCAGGTAAGGCCTGCCGTCCAGTTCAAAGGAGGCGAGGTCTTCCCAGTCCTTGTTGGAGGATTTCTTTAACTCTGTCCGGCCCAGGCTCGTGCCGGTCGCGTCGATGGCGTAGAGAAATTCTTTTGCGCCGCTGTCGTTGATGACCCAGAGGACGCCGGGCTCGCGTTGTGACCGAGCTATTCCGCTGGCTTCGCGGATCCTGGAATCTTCGAGGCGGCCCGCCGCCTCAAACGCCAGCGTAGCCGGCTGTTCCGCGTTGGAACAGCCGGCTAGCGCCAGCAGTATTACTGCCCGCCGACCTAGTTGCTGAAGTCGTAGCGGAATTCGAGGCCCCAATACCGCGGCTCGTTGACGAAGGCCGTCAGGTTGAGGAAGTTGAGAGCGCCGTCAACGACGATCTCGTCCGTGACGTTGCGACCGACAACGGCCATGTCCCACTTCGTGTCCGAAGTGCGGTAGCCAATTCGGACGCCACCGAGTGTGCGCTGCTCTGCAACAAACTCAACCGAACGGTGCAGGAAGATGTTCGAATCGCTGCGGTAGTTCCAGTCGGTGTTGACGTAGAGGACGCCGCCCGATTGCATCGGCATGTCGTACTGCATGATCAGGTTGGCAATCCACTCGGGTGAACGCGGCAACGGGTTGCCGTCGATCGACACCTCGGTGACCGGGCCAAACGGACCGACGCGGCTGCCAACGACAGGGTCGAGGCCAGTGCAGGTCGGGTTGGAACCGCAGAGATCGTCGCGCAGCGTGCCGTCGTCAATTTCCGTGTCGTTCCAGCTCAGGTTGGCGATCAGGCGGAAGTCGTCCGACAGCAAGATCTCAAGGTCCGTCTCGATGCCGTTACCCAGAACCTTGTCAGCATTCAGCAGCTGGTTGACGTTGGCTACGCCACCCGTTGCGGTGAGCTGATGGTCGTCGTTCTTGTAGGTGTAAGCCGCTGCGTTCCAACGCGCCCGCCCGTCGAGCAACGTGCTCTTGAAGCCGACTTCCACCGCGTGACTCGTCTCTGTCGTGGCGGAACTCGTGAAGCCGAAGCGGCCCAGCGTCACCGGGCCGCGGGAGGCGTTGGCGACGCGTGCGTACCAGCTCAGGTCATCCGTTGCTGCGAGGTTCAACGCGACGTCCCAGTTGAAGTAGTCATCGCTGATGTCGATCGTGTCCGCCGGCGACGGGGAGTTCGGTCCCGGTTTGACCTGGAGGAACTTGTCATCGTCCGTCCAGCGACCGCCGATGATCAGGTTCAGGGTGTCGCTCAGTTCGATGTCAAACTGGCCGAAGATGGCGAATGACTTCGTGTTCTGCGTCACGATATCCGAGAAATCCTGCTCGAAATCCTGAGACAGGACATCGATGTCCTCGTCGAAGTAGAACACGCCGAACTGCGAGAACAGCCCCTCTCTCTGGGTCGCAACGCGCAGTTCCTGCGTGATCTGACGGTGGTCGTCGAGGCCGTCGCCCGTGGTGACGTTGAAGAACACCTGGCGACCGAGCGTACCGATGTCGGCCGGGTCAAATGAGAGCAGGCCGCCATCGACGTCTGCCGACTGGAAGTTGGTGACGGAGTCGTAGGCCGTGATCGACGTAATGGTCGAATCGCCGACAATCCATTCCAGGTTGGCGGACCCACCGACGTGATCGAGGTCCATGCTTGCCTGGCCGTCCTGGTTGGCAACGTCGACGTCGAAGTCGTCACGCAGGCCGGAAGAGCCGAGCTGGATGGCGTTGGCGTAGAAAATCTGCGGGTGCGAGCCCTTCTGATTGAAGCCGTGTGCCTTGAGCAGCGCGCGGAACTCGTCAGACGGTTGCCACAAGGCCTGCACGCGCAGTGCGGTTTCGTCGAACTTGCCGAAATCGTCGCCCGGTGTGTTGGCGGCGAGATTGTCGATCCAGTCGTCCCTGCTCAGATCCTTGACGGCGACGCGCACGGCCAGCGTGTCGGAGAGACCGCCGCCGACCGCGAACTCAAAGCCCATCGTATCGCGGGAGCCAAACGTCGCCGACGCGTAGCCATCGAAATCAAAGCTCGGTTTGACCGAGTCGATCTTGACGAGGCCTGCGTTCGTGTTGCGGCCGAACAGCGAGCCCTGCGGCCCCTTGAGCACCTCCACGCGCTGGATGTCATAGAGCGGCAGACTGCGCAGGACGTTGTTCTCGAGTGCGACATCGTCAAAGACCATGGACACCGGCTGGTTGGCATTGTTATCGAAATCGATGTTGCCAAGACCGCGGATATAAAAGCGCGGCTGCGTGCGGCCGTTCGATGACTCGATCTGGAGGCTGGGCACGCGACCCGCCAGGGCCCGGATGTTTTCTGCCGAACCGAGATAGTCGCGAACCGTGTCGCCGGAGATCGTCGAGACCGATGCCGGGACGTCTTCCAGGCTCTGCTCGCGTTTCTGCGCGGTGACAATGATTTCCTCGAGAACCCCTTCCATCTGGGCATTGGCGGGTACCGCCAGCAGCCCTGACAGCCCCAGTGCGACAGCGCTGGCCAGCGCCCGCCGGGTCAGGGAGTTCTTATTAGTTGTTGTGTTCACGCCACACATTGCTTGTCTCCTGATTAAGCGTTTGCGCAGTATAGCGCCGTTCTCCGGGGTAGGTGTAGCATTCCTGCGAAAGAAATCCTGGCCTGCAGCCCGGTTTTTCTTTGCCGCCCATCTGGTGGACAATAGCGAGCCACAGCGCCTTTCCAATGGCCACTCATGCAAGGGGAAAACAACAATGGCGACGGCACATATCAATGCGGCACCGGGCGATTTTGCGGACACGGTCCTGATGCCGGGCGACCCGCTGCGGGCGCAATACATTGCCGAGTCTTTTCTCGACGATGCACGCCGCGTGACCGACGTGCGCAACATGTGGGGCTACACGGGTTCCTACAAGGGGCGGCCCGTTTCCGTGATGGCGCACGGCATGGGTATTCCGTCCGCGTCCATCTACACTCATGAACTGATCACGCACTATGGCGTCAGGCGCGTCATGCGTGTCGGCAGTTGCGGTACCTCGCATCCGGACGTCGAACTTCGCGACCTGGTGATTGCGATGGGCGCGTCGACCGATTCCAGCGTCAACAGAATGCGCTTCGGCGGCTACGATCTCGCGCCGCTCGCGAGTTTCGACCTGGTCGAAAAGGCCGTCGCCGCAGCCCGCGCTGCGGGCGTCCGACATCATGTCGGCAACATCTTCTCGGCCGATCTTTTCTATACGCCCGACCCCGACATGTTCGAAACGATGGCGAAGTACAACGTGTACGGCATCGAGATGGAGGCCGCCGGCATCTTCCCGATTGCGGCCGAGAACAACGCCGAGGCACTCGCTATTTGCACGGTTAGCGATGACATCCCGAACAACAAGCACCTGAGTTCGGACGAGCGCGCAACGACGTTTGACGAGATGATCAGCGTGGCGCTCGAGACCGCCGCGGCTGGCGATGACTAGCCTGCAGCCCGCTGCCTCTATAGCTTCATAAAACAAAGTAAATTGATAGCGTGCTGTGACGGCCACGCTTGACAGGGGGCTTTTCAGGGCAGATACTTCGCAAAACAAAGTAAATGGCCTCGTGAAGCTCGAATTCGATCAAATGATTAGCGCACCCTGTCGCCTCGGTATCCTGGCAACGCTCATTCCCGGGCAGCCGGTGACGTTTACCGAGATGAAGGAGGCCACCAGCCTGTCCGATGGCAACCTTCACGTGCAAACCAGGAAGCTCGCCGACGTGGGCTACATCGATATCAATAAAACCGCCAGGGGAAGACGCACCGTGACAGAATTTCGGATCACAGATCTCGGCCGCGAGCGGCTTCGACTTCATGTTATGAAGTTGCAGGAGATTATCGACGCCGGATCCGGTGCGGGCAGCTCGACATTACGTGGCGGTCGGGCAGATGAATCGGCGGTATGGGCATGAGCCGTCCGAGAAGTGTCGCAATCGGCGCCGATCACGGCGGCTATGATCTCAAGGAGGTCCTCGCGGCGCACCTGCAGGCGACGGGCTACCAGGTCCGGGACGTCGGTACTTCATCTCGTGAAGCAGTCGACTATCCCGTCTACGCCCGTGCGGTTGCCGAGGCGGTCGCGAGCGGCTCCGCGGAGGTCGGCATCATGATCGACGGCGCCGGTATCGGCTCCTGCATGGCGGCCAACAAGGTTCCGGGCGTTCGGGCGGCATTGGCCTACGACGTATCCAGCGCACGCAACAGCCGCGAGCACAACAACGCCAATGTGCTTACGCTCGGCGCCGGGCTTATCGGCGCGGCCCTCGCCACGCAGATCGTTGATGCCTGGCTCGCAACCGAATGCACCGAGCCGCGTCATTTGAATCGTGTCGCCATGTTCGCCGATGATTCCGGCGGCACCGGCCTCTCCGAGCTGACACTGTCCGACCAGGATATCGAGCGCGTGGTCGGCCGGCTGCACGAAATCCTGGGTCCGGTGCCGGTGGGAGAACCGAATGGAGCGTCGGTCAGCGACGACCCGGAGGCAGCACGCGAGTTCGTGCGGCTCGGGGCGACCGGGCTGACCAGTGTTGCGCCGGTGCAGAGGCCGGGCGATATCCCCGGTGACCTCGCACGCTATATCGATCACACGCTGCTCAAGCCGGCGGCGACCGAGGAGCAGATTCGCAAACTCTGTGCCGAGGCCCTCGAGTTCAATTTTCGCTCGGTTTGCATTAACCCGACCTGGGTGGCGCTCGCGGCGAGCCTGCTGCGCGGCAGTGACGTGCTGACCTGCACGGTCGTCGGCTTTCCACTGGGTGCTACCGAACCCGCGATCAAAGCCATGGAGGCGCGCCGCGCGATTCGCAATGGCGCGCGCGAGATCGACATGGTGCTCAACATCGGTGCGCTGAAGAGCGGTGACGATGATCTCGTCCTGCGCGATATTCGCGCCGTGGTCGAGGACTGCGTCGATGGCGGAGCTGTTTGCAAGGTCATCCTGGAAACCGCGCTGCTAACGGACGATGAAAAGCGGCGCGCGTCGGAACTCGCGCGACAGGCCCGGGCTCACTTCGTCAAGACGTCGACAGGTTTCTCGACGGGCGGGGCGACGGTGAGTGACGTGGCGCTTATGGCCGAAGTTGTTCGCGGCGCCGGCATGGAGGTCAAGGCGTCTGGCGGAATCAGTTCGTACGACGATGCAAAGGCAATGATCGAGGCCGGGGCCACGCGCCTCGGTGCGAGCGCCAGCATTGGCATTGTGCGGGAAGCAAAAGCAACGAGCGTTAGCGCTTGAGGAGTTGCATCGATGGTTGATTTAAGAGCTTACGTCTTTCTGGATTCGCTGCAGGCGCAGTTTGCGTCTTACCAGGCGACGATCTCGAGGGGTTACCTGCCCAAGGTGGGGCAGGCGAGCCTGTTCGTCGAGATTGCGCCCGGCATGGCGATTAACCACGTTCTTGACGTGGCGCTGAAGTCGACCGACGTCACGGCCGGCATGCTGATCGTCGAACGCCACTACGGCATGCTCGAGCTTCATTCGGAAAGCCAGGCGGATGTGCGGCAGGCCGGGCAGGCAATTCTCGACGAGCTGGGTCTCCAGGAGAAGGATCGGCACAAGCCCCGCGTCGTTGCCAACCAGGTGGTGCGCCATCTCGAAGACACACAGACGATGCTGATCAACCGTTTTCGCTTCGGCAACATGATTCTCGCGGGCCAAACCCTCTTCATACTCGAGGTAGAGCCCGCAGGCTACGCGGCGCTGGCAGCCAACGAGGCAGAGAAAGCCGCGGACATCAATATTCTCGATGTGCGCGCGGTCGGCAGCTACGGCCGCGTCTACATCGGTGGCGAGGAGCGCGATGTTGTCGTCGCGCAGGAAGCCGCGATACAGGCTATCAAGGCGGTCACCGGCAAGGTAACCAAGAAATAAATTCACAGGATCCAACCGGGCTGTAGGCCCGATTCGCGAGGAGTAAGGCGATGTCTGAAGCACTAGGAATGATTGAATGCCGGAGTTTCCCGGCTATGGTCGAGGCGGCCGATGCCATGGTAAAGGCGGCCAAGGTCGAGCTCGTCAGCTACGAGAAGACCGGCGGCGGTTACACCACGGCTGTAGTCCGCGGTGATGTAGCTGCAGTGAGAGCGGCCTGCGATGCCGGACGCACGGCGGGGGCGCGCATTGGCGACGTCGTCGCAGTACACGTAATCGCACGTCCGCACTCCGGCGTAGATGCCACGATCCCACTGGGTCGCGAGCCAGGCACGGCGAAGAAGTAATGGCCGCGCGTAAGGTGATGTTGTGAAACTCGCCAAGGTGCTCGGTACTGTCGTCGCAACGGAAAAGGACGCGAAGCTCGGCGGACTCAGATTCCTGATGCTCGGTCTCTGGGGACATGACAACAAACCGGCGGGCGGTTCGGTGGTTGCGGTCGACGCGGTCGGCGCAGGCGTCGGTGAAATGGTGCTCTTTGCCAGTGGTTCATCAGCTCGCCAGACCGAGCGCACCGACAACAAACCGGTCGATGCGGTTGTCATGGCGATCGTTGATAGCTGGGAAATCGAGGGTAAGGAAAAGTATCGCAAGGGGGAGAGTGACGCATGAGCCGTCCGGGCGGCAACGCAGGCCTTCTCAGCGACCGGCAGGTCGATATCATCGCTACCCGCCTTGCCGAGAGGATGTCGGGAGCACCAGTGACGAGCCCGGCCTCCAGGTCAACGGCAGCCGCGCCACGCCGCGCACCGCTAAGCGCTCCTCGCGAGGCGCTGGGAGACGGCGTGTTTGCGACGGTCGATGACGCTGTCGATGCCGCGAACAACGCATTCCGCGAATTCGACGGCATGTCGCTCGAGAGCCGGCAAAAGATAATCGCGTCAATCCGTGAGTCGATGTTCGAGCACGCCGAGGAACTTGCGCGCCTCGCGCATACCGAAACCGGTCTCGGGCGTGTCGCAGACAAGGTCGTAAAAAACCGCCTGGTGACGCGCAAAACATCGGGCACAGAAGTGCTCACACCGCACGCGGTAACCGGGGACAACGGTCTGACCCTGACCGAATACGCCCCGTACGGCGTTATCGGCACCATCACACCGACGACAAATCCGACGTCGACAATTATCTGCAACACGATCGCCATGGTGTCGGCAGGCAACAGCATCGTATTCAACGTGCATCCGAATGCGCGTGAATGCTCAATGGCGAACGTGCGCCTGATCCACCAGGCGATTGTGCGTGCCGGCGGCCCGGCCAATCTCGTTACCGCAGTTGCCAGGCCAACGATTGAATCCGCGCAGGAACTCATGGGCCATAAGGGTGTTCGCATCCTCGCGGTCACGGGCGGGAGTGGTGTGGTACGGCAGGCGATGACCAGCGGCAAGCGTGCAATCTGCGCGGGACCCGGGAACCCGCCGGTGGTCGTCGACGCGACAGCCGACCTCGATCACGCGGCTCGCAGCATCGTCGCCGGCGCCTCGTTCGACAACAACATTGTGTGCGTCGACGAGAAAGAGGTGATTGCCGTCGAAAGCATCGTGGACGACTTGCTGCAACGCATGGGCAAGCACGGAGCACGCGTCCTGACCGAGAGCGAATTGCACAAGGTAACCAACGTTATCTTCACGGAATACCCGGGACGGCGACAGCGTGCGCCGCTCGAGAAAGACCTGATCGGCAAGAACGCCAGCGAGATTCTCGCGCGCGCAGGAATACCGTCGCACGGCGACCCGAAATTGCTCGTCGTGCGCACCACCAACGGACACCCCCTCGTTTGGAGCGAGCAGATGATGCCGGTTCTGCCAGTAACGGGAGTGCCCGACGTCGACCGGGCCATCGAGCTTGCCAAGGAGGCCGAGCACGGTTTTGGGCATTCGGCCGGCATGTACTCACGTGATATCGATGCGCTCAGCCGCATGGCACGTACGATCAACACCAGCATCTTTACGAAAAATGGACCGTTCTTTGCCGGGCTGGGTGAGGGGGGCGAAGGTCACACGAGCTTCACTATCGCCAGTCCGACGGGTGAAGGCCTCACCGGGCCGGCCGCTTTCAGCCGCTTGCGACGCTGCGTGATGGTCGATCACTTCCGCATCGTCTGAGACCCGGGGTGCCGAACAAAAAGCGACACGGAGCGATCGCGCTACTGGAATTCGAGAATGTTGCCGCCGGGATACTGGCGAGCGACGTCATGGTGAAGCGCTCGCCGATCGCGTTGTTGCGCTGCGGCACTATTCATCCCGGCCGGTTTCTCATTCTCGTGGGCGGCAGCGTTGCGAGTACTGAAGAGGCGTATTCGGTCGGGCTGCAGGTCGCGGAAAGGCGCGGCGCTTTGCACGGCAAAGTGTTCCTCGGTGATGTTCACCCGTCGCTGCACGATGCCGTACTCGGCACCCGCCGTAAGCTCGAGGGAGACTCTCTCGCGGTGGTCGAAATGCGATCTTCACCAGCGCTGCTCGCCGCTGTCGACGCCGCCATAAAAAGTACGCCGGTCGTGCTTTCAGAAGTACGCCTCGGAGACGACCTCGGGGGAAACGCCCTGGCCCTGATGAGCGGTGAGCTGTTCGACGTCGAAACCGCGGTTGACATCTGCAGCGAACGTTCCGACGGGCAGCTCCTGGCAAGGACGCTGTTGCCAAGGCTCGACGCTGATCTTCGGTCGGTTCTCGACCAGGGCACAAGATTCGAATCCTGCTCCGCGTGGGAGCCATCGGGCGCTGAATATCCGGAGGAGGTGGCATGCTCCTGGGACGCGTAATCGGTACGGTCGTGCCGGCAATGCTGGTGGATGAGCTGTCTGCGACGCCGCTGCTGTGGGTGCAGCCGCTCGATAAGCAGGGGAAGCCCGATGGCGATCCGCTGGTGTGTGCGGACGGGACGCGCATGGCGGGGCCCGGGCAGATAATCTACTGGGTGGCCAGCCGCGAAGCGGCGCTGGCACTCGATCCGTGGTTCGTTCCTGTCGATGACGCAATCGTCGGACTGGTTGACGAAGTGCACCACTACTCGAAGAAGGAGCTGGACTGATGATACTTGGCCGCGTCACGGGCAACGTAGTGTCGACCATTCATCATCCAGTCGTTAATGGCCGCAAACTGCTGCTCGCGGAACGCCTTGATCAGCGCGGCAAGCCCACGGGCGGATACATTATTGCCCTGGACGGCATCGGGGCGGGCAGAGGAGAGACGGTCCTGATTCTCGATGAAGGCAGCGGCGCCCGGCAAATTCTCGATGACGCCAGCGCGCCCGTGCGCTCAATGGTCGTTGGTATCGTTGACGAGATCGAGCTGGGCTCGGGCTAGCGAGCCTCGAAACCGTCGAGAAGGCCGGGTTCGATACGGGCACCGAGCTGCTGAATAACCTGCGTTGCACAGTGCGTCCCGTACTGGGCACAGTGACTGAGCGGCAGGCCGTTGGCCCAGCCGAACAGGAAACCGGCACAGTACGCATCGCCCGCGCCCGTGGTGTCGACGATATCCCTGACCCCGGCCGCGGGCTGCACGACCTTCTCGTCGCCATGGATTATGACGGAGCCCTTCGCTGAGCGCGTAATGGCGAACAGGTTGTTGTAGCCGTCGAGTGCTTTCAGTGTGTCATCGAAGTTGTGCGTCTCGACGAGCGCCATCACTTCGTCTTCGTCAGCGACGACGATGTCAACGCCGTCGCGAACGAACTCCTCGAAAGAATCGCGGTGACGCTCTACGCAAAACGAATCGGACAGCGACAGTGCCACCGACGTCCCGTTCTTGTGAGCGATATCGACCGCCTTGCGCGCGAGCGCGGGCCCTTCGGCGATGTCCCACACGTAGCCTTCCAGCAGGATCGCCTTGGGCGCGCCGATGGTGGCTTCGTTGATATCGGCGAGGCCAAGCTCGAGGCAGGCGCCGAGGTAGGTTTGCATGGTGCGCTGACCGTCTTCCGTAATCAGCACATGACTGCGCGCGGTCGGCGCGCCGTCTTCTGCCTTGTCGAGGCGGATATCGATGCCGAGCGATTTCATGTCGTGGTTGAAGATACGGCCCAGCTGGTCGTCTCTCACTTTGCCGATGTACGCGGCCGAGCCGCCGAGGTTGGCGAAGCCCGCAACGGTATTGGCAACCGACCCACCCGACATTTCGGTGGCGGGGCCCATCTGGTTGTAGATCTCGTGCGCCCGGTCTTTGTCGATCAGCGTCATCGAGCCAGGTTCTGCACCGATACTGTCCAAAAAGGCACTGTCCACGTGTGCTAGCACGTCGACGATTGCGTTGCTGATGCCGAGGAGTTGTACCGAATCTGTCATGTAAGCGCCTGTCTGCCGAGCTAAAACGGCGCATAGCCTACCACTACGCGGCGACGAATTGATATGGCGAATTAGGACGTTAGCCGGTATCTTGATGTGGCGGCAGGCACGCCGCCGGCGAGATGGGGACCGGCCTTGGATAAGAAGAAGAGGGAGTAACGCGATGCGGCGCTCGGCAAGTCTGATGATCCCCCTCACGATCATCCTTATCTATTACGCATTCTGGGTCGGCGCGGTCGTATTCATGCTGCGGCGTTTCCCGGCCCTGGGTGAATACCTGCCGCTGGGTGGCATCAGCGAGCTCGCGGCATCTGACGCGGAGTCGTTCGAGCCGGTTTACACGCGGGTCGAGCGTACCGTGTTGTCCACAGCGGGACCCCTGCGCCTGCTGTTTGCAGCGATCGGGTCCTGCATCCTGACGATCCCGGTTTCGTGGGTGTATTTCATAACGAGTCGTGCGCGCCGTATCGACCAGTCCTTCCTGCAGACGATTATTATCCTGCCGATCGTGGTGACCGGCATCGCGATGATCGTGGTCAACAGCCTCGCCCTGGCCTTCAGCCTGGCGGGCATCGTCGCGGCCGTGCGTTTCAGGTTTACGCTGAACCAGCCTTCCGACGCGATGTATATCTTTGTCGCGATCGGCATCGGGCTCGGTTCGGGTATCGAAGCAGTGGGCGTCTCCACAGTCATTTCGTTTACGTTTGTCATCGCCACGCTGGTGATCTGGAAACTCGAATACGGCAAGACGCTTGCCGGACCGTTCCTGACCATGCTGACGCGGCGCGATGCCGGTGAAGACGACTACTAGGATTGCGCCAGCAACGATGACTGACAACGTGCAACAAAATCGTAGCCTTCTGCTCGTGCATGGGCGGGACTTCAAGCCCGCTGCAACAACCTATCTCGAGCTGTCGCTTGCCGCGATGCGTAAGGGCCTCGAGCGTGATTTTCCGGATTGCGTCGAGTGCTTCGACCGCTTGTCGATCGACCTCGCCTGGTACGGGGACCTCAATGCTGAAGTCCTGCGGCGCAGGAACATGCACTATGACGAGGAACTGGATATCGGTGACCGGCGCAACGCGCTGCGGGCATTGGGTGAAATCATACCGCGAAAAAAATTCGGGATACGACAGTACGACAAGCTACCCGGCAAGTCGGCGCTGCCCGAGTTCTTCATGGACATGGGTGCGCCGCTGCTGGGTGCGGTCGGCTTTCGTATGCCGGTCATCGGCAAAATCGCGAAAGACTTTGCCGCGTACCTGGACGATCCCGAGTTTGCCGAAAAAGCACGCAAGCGACTGCGTGACAGGCTGTGCCGGCTCATGGATCGCGGTGACAACATCATGCTCGTGACGCACGGCACCGGAAGCGTCATTGCATATGACGTCCTGTGGGAGCTGTCGAACGACACCGAGACCTACGCCGATTACGGTGCCTTCAAAGTGGACCAGTGGCTGACGCTCGGTTCACCGCTCGGGGACCGGGCTGTGCAGAAGCGGCTGCTCGGGGCGAAGGAACGCGGCCAGAACAGGTTTCCCAGCAACGTTATTTCTTGGCACAACCTGGCGGCCGAAGATGACTACACCTGCCACGACGTGACACTGGCGGACGACTTCAAAAAAATGCTGGTGCAGCGGCAGGTCAGCGGCGTGCATGACTACCGCATATTCAACCTGGCCGTGCGCTACGGCAAATCAAACCCGCACAGTTCGATCGGCTACTACATACACCCGCGCCTGGCTAAAATTCTCTCCGCCTGGCTTGCCTAGGACACACACTTGTCGACAAGCTGGCGCCGGATCTTGTCCGGGCTCTCAATCGTCGCGAAAAACTCGTTGATGAAGCGCAAGGTGGCTTTGTGTTTGCGGGGCTGGAATAGCTCGTTGCCATTAATCAGGTCGTAAATCGCCTGCTTGTGGTCGAGGAATGCCTGCACAGACGCTTCGATGTGCTCGTTGTTGACGCAACGACCTCGATACAGGCGACTCCGGACGCTGCGCAGGCCGAATTGCGGATTGGGTTCGGCGTGCGGCGCGTCGACGATTCCCGACATGTCGAAGTCGTAAGGTATCGCCAGCATCCGCCCTTTCTCGGTGCCAAACAGCACATAGTTGTGGCAACAGGCTTCCCCGGGCGCGGCCCGTATGGGCGAGAAATCCGTATTGCCGATCAGGAACTGGTAAACGGAGCCGAGATTGGTGTGCCGTGCATCCAGCGCATCGACGGAGGTTCGCTGTGCGTCGTTGGCCTCCAGGCCGATGCGCCTGGCGACCTGGTCCTTGTGCTCAATCAGGAATCCGAGCTCGATGCGCTCACGATCGCCCTTGTCGGTATCGACATAGGTTATGCGCAGCAGGCGCACACGAAAACTCGCGTCCGTGACCAGGTTCAAAATACGGTAGGCGAGATGCTCGGCCAGTAGCGCCTGCGTATGACGGTCTGAACTGTTGCGACAGTGAGTCACGAGTTTCATTTTGTCGGAGCCGGCGAATACCGTATTTTCGAGCGAGGATTTCTTGAAATTCAGTCTGAGCGGGGCCCATCTGCAGACTCGCGGCTGGCGGCGAAAACGACCGCGTGCCTGGATCCCGAGCTCAACCGTGACCGACCCTTCAACGGCGTCGTTATAGGTCAGCGTTGCGGACTGGTCTTCTTCTTCGGAGCGTTCCCGCATGATCGTGGAGAATGGCGCCCGAAGCGTGACGTCGAGTACCTCATTGCTCGAGAACAACGGCGTGATCTTCCCCACGTCGTCATCGCCGTGGGCAGTCCCACTCACCGCGATGGCAATGAATATGAGAGTCGTTCGGAGCGATTTCATTATTGTTAATCTGTCGACTGCCCAGGTGGTCAAAGTCTAGCATAGCTACTACACTGACCCTCTCGCAGCCAGGAATTACACAGCTTGCAAGCCACGCGCTTATTGTCGCTGATCACTCTTACTATCTTGCTCGCATGCGCAAGCTTGACGCACGCTCAGGACTGGCGCGCCGAGGGTGTGGAGCGCGTCGTAGCCATCGCCGATGTGCATGGTGCATACGACGCAATGGTCGAGACGCTCGGCAACGTCGGCATCCTCAATGACGACCTGGAGTGGGCGGGTGGCGAGGCGCACCTGGTCATAGTGGGTGACCTGCTGGACCGGGGGCCGCGGTCACGCGATGCGCTGGATCTTTTGATGCGTATCGAAGAGGAAGCCGCCATGGCAGGCGGCAAGGTCCACGTGCTGATCGGCAATCACGAATCGATGAATATGATCGGTGACCTGCGCTATGTCAGCAAAGCCGAATATTCGGCGTTTGCCGATGATGAAACGCGAGTGCAGAGAAATCGCTGGTTTCGTGCCTGGGCACGACGTGACGGCGGCAACCGTGCCAATCAGCGCGACCGTTTCGAGAGTGAGTTTCCTGCGGGCTTCTTTGCGTTGCGTGAAGCGTTTGGCCCGCACGGGCGCTACGGGAAGTGGTTGCTGCAGAAAAACGTCGTTGCCGTTATCAATGGAACGGCCTTCGTGCACGGCGGATTGCCGCCCGAAGTTGCGGACATCGGGCTCGAAGGGATTAATCGAGACCTCAAGCAGGACCTGGTCGACTATGTCGAGGCGGTAGCGACGCTGACCGAAGCCGAGGTGCTGTTGCCGACCGACGCGTTTTACGATCATGAGAGCATTGTCAATAATTACCTGCCGCCGCTGGATGCTCCGCAGGACGTACTCGACGCGGTGGCTGCCGTCACGAAGCTATCGGACGCCAGCGTCCTGCACTCCGACGGACCGCTCTGGTATCGCGGCAATGTTGCGTGCAGCGAGATTGTCGAAGCACATCGGCTGGAGGCGTCACTGAAGGCGATCGGCGCCGATCGGGTCGTTGTCGGCCACACGCCGACGCCCACCCGAAAAGTACTGCAGCGTTTTGACGGCCGTATCGTCGAGCTCGATACCGGGATGCTCAGCTTCTACTACAAGGGCAGCGGCAATGCGCTGGTCATGGAAGGCGGCGAGTTGCGGGTGTTCAACCAGTCCGGCGCAGACGCCTATGCGCCCATGGCGCACCCGCGGGGTGTAGGTCGACGGGCCGGAGCACTGTCGGCCGAGGCGCTGCAGCAACTGCTCGAGACAGGCGAAATCGTCTCGAAATCGAGAGAAAGGTCGACCGGGAGAACTTTCGTCGAGGTCTCTGACGACACCCACACGGTCACGGCGACATTCAACAAGCGGCGCGGCAAGGGTTTCTACCCGGACGTTGCGGCGTACCGACTCGATCGCCTGCTCGGTCTCGACATGGTGCCGGTTTCGGCATTGCGTGAAGTGGACGGCAGCGACGGCTCACTGCAGTTCTTTCCTGAGAAGAGCAAAGACGAAGCGGAGCGCTCGTCGTCCGGCCGTGGCGGTAGCGCGCCCTGCGCGTTGCCGTCGCAGTGGGAGGCGATGTACGTTTTTGACGCCTTGATCTATAACGAGGGCCGTAGCCTGCAACGCATGCGCTACCTGCCGTCGCGGTGGAACCTGATCCTGGTCGAGCATGAGCGCGCGTTTAAAGCGGCAAGAGGTCGGCCACCGCACCTGGCGGCTGCGCCCATGAAGATCAGCGACGGCTGGCGCGAGGCCCTGGCGGAGCTCACCGATGGCGTGCTTGCAGAGCAGCTCTCCGACGTGCTCGACAAACGACGGCTCAAATACCTCGCGGTGCGACGAGACCAGTTACTCGCCGAGTAGAACGGCTATTCGACGACGGCGATGCATTCGATTTCGACCCGCGCGCCGAGCGCCAGACCACTCGCCCCGAGCGCGCTGCGCGCGGGTGGATTTTCGAAGTAGGTCTTGTAGACGCTGTTCATCGCGCCCCATTCCGCCATGTCGGCGAGAAAAACTGTGCACTTGACGACGTCGTTCATGGACGAGCCGAACTGCTCCAGCACCGTCTTGATGTTATCCATCGTCTGACGTGTTTCACCTTCGATACCGCCCTCGGCCAGCTCGAGCGTGCCGGGGATATTGCCGAGATTGCCCGACAGGTACAGCGTGTTGTCGACGCGGACCGCCGACGAAAACGGCAGGTCAAGGTCCTCCATGCCAGGCATCTGCAGGTATTCGACGTCGGCTTCCCGGTGGTCGACATGGACTTCGCAGCCGCTCAGCAAAAACAGCAGCAACAAAAGGAAAAAGCGATGCATCTCGAGCGCCCCCCTGTTCTTGTTGCCGCTCAAACTACCACACGTTGGGCAAGCACGCAGTCGCATACCCGGCGTATAATCAATGTCCTGCGGGTACATGTGGCAAGAGGGCAGGATGGGAAGGTTGACAACGCATATTCTCGACACATCGCACGGCGGTCCGGCACAGAGCGTCGACGTTCGTCTGTTTGCGATCGGCGACGCACGCGAACTTGTGGCCAGCGCCACGACCAACGAGGACGGCAGGACGCCGCGTCCGCTGCTTGACGGCGAGCTGATGGTGACCGGCACTTATGAACTCGAGTTCGATGTCGGCGCCTATTTTCGCGAGCGCGGCGTGCAGCTGGCTGAGCCGGCTTTTCTCGGCACCGTGGTCATCCGGTTCTCTGTGACGGGTGGCGAGAACTACCATGTGCCGTTGCTGGTGTCTCCCTGGTCCTACTCGACTTACCGGGGCAGCTGACGCGTATGTCCGCGAACCCCATTCGTTTCATTCTGAACGGCGAGGTCGTCGAGACCGACGTCGTTGATCCGACGCGAACGGTCCTGCAATTTCTGCGCGAAGACCTGCATCTAACGGGGACCAAGGAAGGATGTGCGGAGGGTGATTGCGGCGCCTGCACCGTCGTCCTCGTTGAAGTCGATCGCAGCGGCATCGACGTCGAGCTGAAGACGATCAATTCCTGCATCCAGTTCCTGCCGACGATCGACGGCAAGGAACTGATCACAGTCGAAGGATTGCGTGGGAAAGACGGCGGGCTGCATCCCGTGCAGCAGGCGATGGTGGACCAGCACGGTTCCCAGTGTGGTTTTTGCACGCCGGGTTTTGTCATGTCGCTGTACGCGCTTTACCGGTCGACGCCGAATCCCTCGCGCCAGGAAATCGACGACGCGTTAGCAGGCAACCTGTGCCGCTGCACCGGTTACCGGCCGATCATTGCTGCGGCGCAGTCCATGCACGCGCAAGCGGACAACTGGGACGCGCGCGAGCATCTCGATGCGCTGGCCCACGTGCGTCGAAACGATGACCTTGAGCTGGACGCTGGGGGACGGCAATTCTTTGCGCCAGTCGAAGTGGCGTCGTTCGCCCGAATCTATGCGCAGCATCCGGACGCGACGATACTCGCCGGTGGCACTGACATCGGTCTGTGGGTCACCAAGCAGCATCGCGAGCTTGAGACGGTCATTTACACGGGTCGCGTCGCGGAGCTGCTCGATATGCGGACTTCGGACAGCCACCTGGAGATTGGCGGCGCCGTGTCGCTGACGCAGGCGATACCATCGATCATCGAGCAGTATCCCGGGTTGACGGAGCTATTTCGACGCTTCGCATCGCCACCCATTCGCAATGCGGGCACGCTTGGCGGCAATATCGCCAACGGTTCGCCGATTGGCGATTCGATGCCCGCGCTGATGGTGCTGGGCGCCAGTCTTGTCCTGCGACAGGGCGACGACGAGCGCGAGTTAGGTCTCGGCGATTTTTATCACGACTACCAGGTTAACGATTTGCGGCCCGGGGAGTTTGTCGCACGCGTGCGCGTGCCGCTGGCGCGCGACGGGGTGCTCGTGGCCAGTCAAAAATGGTCGAAGCGTTTCGACCAGGATATCTCCGCCGTCTGCACGGCCTACAGCCTCGAACTGAACGGCGATACGGTGACCCGTTTTCGCATGGCGTGTGGCGGTGTCGCTGCGACTATTCGTCGTGCGGCACAGTGCGAGAAAGCGATCAATGGCGCGGCCTGGTCAGAAGAGACCATCGACAGGGCCTGTGCGGCCCTGGCAGACGATTTCACGCCGATCAGCGATATGCGCGCCTCGGCGGATATTCGTCTCGTTGCTGTACAGAACCTGTTGCGGCGATTCTGGTTTGAAGCGCGCGGCGAGCTCAACGAAACGGTGTACACCTATGGTCGCTAGAGCTGTGGGCAAGGCGCTGCCCCACGACAGCGCGCACCTGCACGTATCGGGCACGGCGGCCTACACCGATGACCTGCCGGAACCCCGCGACCTGCTGCATCTCGCGGTTGGCATGAGCACCGTCGCTCACGCCGAGGTGCTGGATGTGGACCTTGGCGCCGTACTCGCCGCGGACAGCGTCGTGGCGGTTTGCACGGCCGCGGATATACCCGGCGAGAACAACTACGGCTCGATCGTCAAGGACGATCCGCTGTTCGCCGACGGTCTTGTGCAATACGTTGGCCAGCCGCTGTTTGCGGTGGCGGCGACATCGGTTGACGCGGCCCGCAAGGCAGCGCACAAGGCGACCGTCGCCTACGAGGAGCTGGACGCGATTCTCGATCCACTCGATGCGGTGGCAAAAGAATCGTTCGTCCTGCCGTCAGAAACGCTGGTGCGAGGCAAGCCCGACGAAGCGCTGGACGCAGCGCCGCATCGCCTGCAACGGCGAGTAAGCCTTGGCGGCCAGGACCAGTTCTATCTTGAGGGCCATGTTGCGATGGCGCTACCCCAGGAAGACGGCGGCATACTCGTTTACAGCTCGACGCAGCACCCCGACGAGGTGCAGGGAATCATCGCGCATGCAACGCAGCGCGAAGCCAAGGACATTGTCGTCATCTGTCGGCGCATGGGCGGCGCGTTCGGCGGCAAGGAAAGCCAGGCGGCGCTGATCGCGTGTATCGCGGCGATCGCGGCCGACAAGACCGGCAGACCCTGCAAGCTCCGGCTCGACCGCGATGATGACATGATCATGACGGGCAAGCGCCATGATTTCGTCATCGACTATGACGTCGGCTTCGATGACAACGGCCGCATCATGGGCGTCGACTTCGAGTTCGCGGCGCGCTGCGGCATGTCGGCGGACCTGTCCGGTCCGGTCAACGACCGCGCAATGTTCCATTGCGACAATGCCTACTTTCTCGAGAACGTTCGTATTCTGTCGCACCGCTGCAAGACCAACACCGTATCCAATACCGCGTTTCGCGGTTTCGGCGGGCCGCAAGGCATGTTTGCCATTGAGTACGTCGTGGACGACATTGCGAGGGAGCTCGGCAAGGATCCGGTCGAGGTGCGGCGCGAAAACTTCTACGGTCATGACGAACGCAACGTCACGCATTACCAGCAGGTCGTCGAAGACAATATGGCCGACATGCTGTTCGATCAGCTGCTTGCCAGCAGCGACTACGAGCAGCGGCGCGCACACATTCGTGAATTCAATTCGCGCAGCAAGGTGCTCAGGCGCGGCATTGCGATGACGCCTGTGAAGTTCGGTATTTCATTTACGTCGACATTACTGAACCAGGCCGGCGCGCTCGTACATGTTTACAAGGACGGCACCGTGCAGCTCAACCACGGCGGTACGGAGATGGGGCAGGGCCTCTACATCAAGGTCGCGCAGGTGGTGGCCGACGAGTTCGGCATCAGTATCGAGCGCGTCCGCACCACGGCGGCTGATACGAGCAAGGTACCCAACGCGTCAGCGACGGCGGCGTCCAGCGGCTCCGACATGAACGGCAAGGCAGCGCAAAAGGCAGCCGCCAAAATTCGCAAACGCATCACGGCATTTGCGGCGCGCCATTTCGGCGTCTCGGAAGCGGAAATCGACTTCAGGGACGATGTTGCGCACATTGCCGACCGGATCATGGATTTCCCCGAGCTCGTGCAGCTCGCGTGGGCCAATCGAGTGTCGCTGTCGGCGACCGGCTACTACCGTACGCCGAAGATCAACTATGACCGTACGACATTCAGCGGCCGTCCTTTCTACTATTTCGCTTACGGGGCCGCGGTGACCGAAGTCGTTGTCGATACGCTCACCGGGGAGAACCGGGTATTGCGTGCGGATATCCTGCACGACTGCGGCGACTCGCTGAACCCCGGGGTCGACCTCGGACAGGTGGAGGGCGGCTACATCCAGGGCGTTGGCTGGCTGACCACGGAAGAGCTGTGGTGGAACGACAAGGGTGAAATCGGTACCCACGCGCCGTCGACCTACAAGATCCCGACCTGCTCCGACCTTGCGCCCGACTTTCGCGTGGAACTCCTGCAAAACGCCAAAAATCGGGAAAAGACCATTTATCGGTCCAAAGCGGTGGGCGAGCCGCCACTGATGCTGGGACTGTCGGCGTTTTTCGCTATCCGCGACGCGCTTGCCCACGATGGCCGCCCCGATTTACAGGCCCCGGCAACGCCCGAGGCCGTTCTCCGCACTTTGCGAGGTGCCGGCCGTGAATGAGTGGATCGAGGAACTGAGTGACCTCAGTGCGGCCGGTGAGCCAGCCGTGCTCGTTACCGTCGCGGGCATCCGCGGCTCCGCGCCTCGCGAGATCGGCGCGAAGATGATCGTCACGGCGAGCGAAACGATCGGGACGATCGGGGGCGGCCAGCTCGAGTACCAGAGCACGCGGGTTGCGGCCGGCATGCTCAGTGAAGATCGCCTCGCGCTGCGCAGTTTTCCGCTGGGTTCGTCGATGGGGCAGTGCTGCGGCGGGGTTGTCGAGATCCTGTTCGAACCGGTTGCAGGCGGCCTGCCGGCGTGGCTGCGTGACCTGGCTGCCCTGCACGGTCAGCGCGAACCTGCCGTAATCGCCACCCGCATTTCGCAATCATCGCCGGGCAAGTGTGTCGTTACGGCCGATCGGGTATTCGGCGTCGATGAGGCCGACGCCGACGATGCGCTGATCGCCGCTGCGCGGGCAACGCTCGAGGACGGGACAGCCGCCTGGCGCAAGGTGCAGGAACTTTTTGAGCCCGTGGTGATGTCGGATTTCAATATCGCCGTGTTCGGTGCCGGGCATGTGGGAGCCGCCGTCGTGAATACCTTGTCGGGCCTCGACTGCAACATTCGCTGGGTCGACAGCCGCCGGAATATCTTTCGCGCCCTGCCGGCCAACGTGCGCGCGATCGAGACGCCAGAGCCAGTGCTCGAAGTTGCGGCGCTGCCGCCCGACAGTTACTACCTCGTCATGACCCACAGTCATGCCCTCGACTTCGATATCTGCGACCGGATACTGCGGCGCGGCGACGCGCGCTATTGCGGCCTTATCGGCTCAGTGTCCAAGCGGCGCCGTTTCGAGAAACGGTATCGGCAACAGGGCGTGCCGCAGGCCGTCATCGATACGTTGGTGTGTCCGATTGGTGTGGATGGCATCAGCGGGAAGAAGCCCGCGGAAATCGCGGTGGCCGCGGCTGCAGAGCTGCTCAGGATCCAGGAACGCAAGGTGAACTCCGCCGCTGAGTATCCCGACAACGTCCATCCGATCGGTCACTGACATGGAAGCGTACCTGCTCGACTGGCTCAATCTTCTCGTACGGTGGCTGCACGTCATTGCCGGCGTTGCGTGGATAGGCGCGTCGTTTTATTTCATCTGGCTGGACAATCACCTGGAGGCACCGCGCGATCCGGCCGACGATGCCAAAGGCGTTGGCGGCGAGGTCTGGTCGGTGCATGGCGGCGGCTTCTACCATGCGCAGAAGTACAAGCTGGCGCCGCCGCAACTGCCCGAGCGCCTGCACTGGTTCAAGTGGGAGGCGTACACGACCTGGCTGTCCGGCATGTTCCTCACGGCATTGCTGTACTGGTACGGTGCCGAGGTTTACCTGATCGACCGGTCCGTCGCCGACTTCTCAGCGCCCGAGGCTGTCGCAATTGCGATTGCGTTCATCGTTGGCGGCTGGATTGTCTATGACCTGTTGTGCAAGTCGCCGCTGGCCCGCGATACGCGGGTCTTTGGCGTCATCCTGCTGCTCCTGACGTCAGCCCTGGCCTGGGGATTGTGCGAGCTGTTCAGTGGCCGCGGCGCATACCTTCACTTCGGCGCCGTGCTCGGCACGATCATGGTGGCCAACGTCTTCTTCGTCATTATTCCCGGGCAGAAGCGCATGGTCGCTGCGGCTGAACGTGGCGAGGCGCCGGACCCGATACATGGCGAGCGTGGCAAGCAGCGTTCGGTACACAACACCTACTTTACGCTGCCGGTGCTGTTCGTCATGACGAGCAACCATTTCGCGATGGCCTTCGGGCACGAGTACAACTGGATTATCCTGATCGCGATATCGCTGGCGGGCGCGCTGATTCGTATTTACTTCGTGGCGCGTCACAAAGGCAAGGCGTCGCTGTTGCCGGTCGTGCTCGCCGTCGCAATCCTCGTTGCGGTTGCAGTGGCCATCGCACCGCGGCCGCAGACGTCGGGCGCGGGTGAGGTGTCGTTCAGCCAGGTGCGCAATGTCATGAATGCCCGCTGCACCTCCTGCCACTCCGACGCGCCCGTCCATCCCGCCTTCCCGGTCGCGCCGCTTGGGATCGTGTTCGATACACAACAGCAAATCGTCAACGAGGCGGAGAGAATCTACCAGCAGACCGTGGTAACCCGAGTTATGCCGATTGGCAACCTGACGGCGATGACGGACGATGAGCGGGAGATCATCGCCACGTGGTACCACGGACTGCAGAGGGACGAATGACAGACTACCCACGAGACCTGCGCGGCTATGGGCAGCATCCGCCGGATGCCAACTGGCCGGGCGGCGCGCGCACAGCGGTCCAGTTCGTCGTTAATTACGAAGAGGGCGGAGAGAACTGCGTTCTGCACGGCGACTCGGCGTCGGAAGCGTTTCTCTCCGAGATTGTCGGCGCGCACCCGATCGAAGGGGCGCGCCACATGAACATGGAGTCGCTCTACGAATACGGGTCGCGGGCCGGCTTCTGGCGCCTGCACCGCCTCTTCACCCGCAATTCGGTACCAGTTACCGTATTTGGCGTCGCCATGGCGCTCGAGCGTAACCCGGATGCGGTCGCCGCCATGCGCGCGGCGGGCTGGGAAATCGCCAGTCATGGTTATCGCTGGGTGGACTATCAGCATGTCGATGAAGACAGGGAGCGCGCCCACATGGTCGCGGCGATCGAGATTCACGAACGTACGACCGGCGCCCGTCCCGCGGGCTGGTACCTGGGCCGTTGCAGCCCGAACAGCCACCGAATCGCCGCCGAACAGGATTTTGCCTACAACGCTGACTGCTATTCTGACGACCTTCCTTACTGGGATTACGCCTTCGACAAACCGCAGCTCATGCTGCCGTATACGCTCGATGCCAATGACATGCGCTTCGCCACCCCGCAGGGATTCAACTCGGGCAAGCAGTTCTACCGCTATCTCAAGGACACGTTCAATACGCTGCACGAAGAGGGCGGGCGCATGATGTCCGTGGGCCTGCACTGCCGGCTTGCGGGCCGTCCGGGCCGTGCCGCCGCGGTCGCGAAGTTTCTCGACTACTTGGCATTGCAGGACGACGTATGGATTGCGACGCGACTCGATATAGCGACACACTGGCGGAACGAACACCCGCCGCAGGAGACCAGCTAGTGGACTGTCATGATTTCATTGCGCGCTACGGCGGCATCTATGAACACTCACCCTGGGTAGCCGAACAGGTCGCCGCCATCGCGGCGGGTCTTGAGGATTCCGAGCGCCTTGCCGAACTGATGGCGGACTGCGTGGACAACGCCGCACGCGAGCGGCAACTCGCGCTCATCCGCGCGCACCCGGACCTCGCCGGAAAACTGCAGGTTGCCGGCGAGTTGACGGCGGAGTCGACCGAAGAGCAGGCCAGCGCCGGCCTCGATCAGTGCTCCAGGGTCGAGTTCGAGCGTTTCCAGGCGCTCAATGATGCCTACAAGGAGAAATTCGGGTTTCCGTTCGTGATGGCCGTGCGCCAGAGCAATCGTGCGGAGATCCTCGAAGCCTTTGGCGCCCGCCTCAAGAACGACTACGACGAGGAGTTCGAAACGGCGCTGGCCGAGATACACAAGATCGCACGCCTGCGTCTCGATGCCCTGGAGGTGAACACATGACCCACAAGGTGAGCCAGTGGGTGCAGCTCGAACAACCGCGCCTCGGGTCGCGGGTTACCTACGCAACGGATGAGTTCTTCGGCGCCAAGGACCGCCTGATCGCGTCGGCGGACCCCGTGTTCATCGAGGACAAATATGATGATCACGGCAAGTGGATGGATGGCTGGGAGAGCCGCCGCAAGCGCGAGCCGGGACACGATTACTGCGTGATTCGCCTCGGTGTGCCCGGCGTTATTCACGGTTTTGATATCGATACGAGTCACTTCACGGGAAATTTCCCGCCGCAAGCCTCAATAGAGGCCTGCGTCAGCGATGACGAGGTCCCCGAGGACGGCTGGGTTGAGCTGGTTCCCATTACGGACCTGGCTGGCGACTCGCACCACTATCTCGATGCGCGTAATGACACGGTGTTTACCCACGTGCGTCTGCACATTTATCCGGACGGCGGGGTCGCACGATTGCGTATCTTCGGCGAAGTGAAAGCGGACTTCACCGATGTCGACGGCTACGTGGACCTCGTCGCCGTCGAGCACGGCGGCAGGCCGCTCGCATGCAGCGACGAGCACTACGGCAGCGTGCACAACCTTACGGCACCCGGCCGCGGCGTAAATATGGGTGACGGCTGGGAGACTGCGAGGCGGCGGGGCCCCGGCAACGACTGGGTGATACTGGCGCTGGGCCAGCCGGGGGTGATCGAACGCGCCGAGAT
>SHLT01000116.1 GCA_004282875.1 Chromatiales bacterium
CCGAATCCACATTTACGGCGAACTGGGTACCCGCTTTGATGTCATTGAACTGCCGGCTGGCTGAGGTGACCGACGCGGCATTCGTCGGGGCTCATCGTTTATCGAGCAGCATCTTTAAGTATAATCCCCGCAAACGTTTACACCGGGACCGCGATGCAGGCTTCTCTTTTTGATCAGGGCGTGACGCTCATGCTGGTCGGCATGGGTACGGTTTTCGTCTTTCTGACCCTGCTGGTGGTGGCCATGACCGTGATGGCCAGCATTATCCGGCGCTTTACACCGCCCGTCGCCGAGGGTGTCAGCGACGAAGAAATCGTCGCGATCACTGCCGCAATTGCGCAGCATCGACACAAAAACTCTTAGTTTCAAGTAGTACTAATTATGAATAACAAGAAACCCCTCGGGATCACCGAACTGGCCCTGCGTGACTCCCACCAGAGCCTGCTGGCCACGCGCATGCGCATCGAAGACATGCTGCCTATTGCCGGGAAACTGGACAAAGTCGGTTTCTGGTCGATCGAGTCCTGGGGCGGCGCTACGTTCGATGCCTGCATTCGCTTCCTCGGCGAGGACCCGTGGGAGAGGATCCGGCGTCTGAAGGCGGCGATGCCGAATACGCCGCAGCAGATGTTGTTCCGCGGCCAGAATATCCTGGGCTACCGGCACTATGCCGATGATCTCGTGCGCAAGTTCGTGGAGCGATGCGCCGTCAACGGTGTCGACGTATTTCGTATCTTCGATGCGCTGAACGACCTGCGTAATCTCGAAACCGCGGTCAAGGCAACGGTCGAAGTCGGCAAGCATGCCCAGGGCACGATTTCCTACACGGTGAGCCCGGTACACACGATCGACCTGTGGGTCGACATGGGCAAGCGCATCCAGGACATGGGCGCGCACTCGATTTGCATCAAGGACATGGCGGGACTACTGCGTCCCTACGAATCGTTTGAGCTCGTCAGCCGCCTCAAAGAAGCCGTGGATATCCCCATCCAGATGCACTGTCACGCAACTACGGGCCTGTCGACAGCGACGCTCGTCAAGGCCGTCGAAGCCGGTATCGACAATATCGATACGGCCGTTTCGTCGATGAGCATGACGTACGGCCATTCGCCGACGGAGTCGCTGGTCGCGATTCTCGAAGGCACTGATCGCGATACGGGCCTCGATATCAACCTGATTGAAGAAATCGCTGCGTATTTCCGCGAGGTGCGCAAGAAATACGCGAAGTTCGAAGGTGCGCTACGCGGCGTCGATTCGCGCATTCTCGTGGCGCAGGTCCCGGGCGGCATGCTCACGAATCTCGAGAACCAGCTCAAGGAACAGGACGCCGGCGAGAAGCTCGACGACGTGCTGGAAGAAATACCGCAGGTGCGCCGCGACCTCGGTATGTTGCCGCTCGTCACGCCGACCTCGCAGATCGTCGGTACGCAGGCTGTTATCAACGTACTGTCGGGATCGCGCTACACGACCATAACGAAAGAGACTTCCGGAGTATTGAAAGGCGAGTATGGCCAGACGCCGGCACCTGTCAATGAAGGGCTGCAGCAACGCGTGCTTGACGGCGGGGAGCCCGTCACCTGCCGACCCGCCGATCTGCTTGAGCCCGAGCTTGAGAAGCTCACGAAGGAGCTCAATCACGTCGCGATCGAGAAAAAGATTCACCTGGCAGACGACGTTGTCGACGACGTGCTGACCTACGCGCTGTTCCCGCAGATCGGTACTCGCTTCCTGCAGAACCGTGACAACCCGTCTGCGTTCGAGCCGGCACCGTGGGATGAGCCCGAGCCCCCGGCGGTTGCCGCGGCGCCGTCCGGCGGCGGTGCCGGCGTGTACTCGGTGCGCGTCAACGGCAAGGCTTACACGGTCGAGGTCGCAGAAAGCGGTCAGCTGGCGGCCGTCGCTCCTGCCGCCGCTTTGGCCGCTGCAGCCCCGTCCGACGACGGGGAACCCGTCAGTGCGGCGCTGGCGGGCAATATCTTCAAAGTGCACGTTACGCCCGGCACAACGGTCAACGAAGGCGATCCGCTGCTGATCGTCGAGGCGATGAAGATGGAAACCATCGTTCCCGCCCCGAGGTCTGGCACGGTGACCGCGGTCCTTGTCGCTGAAGGCGACAAGGTCTCTGTTGGTGACGTGCTGGTCAGGATTGCCTGAGACCGTTTGACGCATGGATCTCATTGAACAAATCTGGACCGGGTCCGGCATCTACCAGATCACGGGTGGCCAACTCGCCATGCTGGGTATCTGCCTGGGGTTGCTGTACCTCGGTATCGTCAAGAAATTCGAGCCCCTGCTGCTCGTGACGATCGGCTTCGGCGGCCTGCTCAGCAACATCCCCGGCGCCGGCATCGCCGAGCCCGGTGGGCTGCTCTTCATGGCTTACGAAGTCGGCATCAAATCCGGTGCGTTTCCGCTAATCATCTTCATGGGCGTTGGCGCGCTGACCGACTTTGGGCCGTTGCTGGCGAACCCGCGAACCCTGTTTCTCGGGGCCGCGGCCCAGTTCGGCATCTTTGCGACGCTGCTGGGTGCGCTCGGTCTTACCGAGCTCGGATTGATGGATTTCTCGCTACGCGAGGCGGCCGCCATCGGCATCATCGGCGGCGCGGATGGCCCAACCGCGATCTACGTCGCGGGTCAGCTGGCACCCAACCTGCTCGGCGCGATCGCAGTTGCTGCCTACTCTTATATGGCGCTGGTCCCGTTGATCCAGCCACCGATCATGAAAGCGCTGACGACCAAAGCGGAACGCGAAATCCAGATGGTGCAGCTGCGCGAGGTATCGACGGCCGAGCGCGTGATGTTCCCGCTCATGATCCTGTTGCTGGTCGGGTTGCTGCTGCCGACAGCAGCACCGCTGCTTGGCATGCTGGCCTTCGGCAACCTGATGCGTGAGTGCGGTGTCGTCGATCGGCTCTCGCACACGACACAGAATGCGTTGATTAATATCGTGACGATATTCTTAGGTCTTGCCGTCGGCTCGAAACTCAGCGCCGACCAGTTCCTTGCCGTCAGCACGCTCGGCATTCTCGTGCTGGGCATGGTCGCGTTTGCAATTGGCACGGCGAGCGGTCTGCTCATGGGCAAGCTCATGAACAGGATGTCGACTCAGCCGATCAACCCATTGATAGGTGCGGCGGGCGTGTCGGCCGTGCCGATGGCTGCGCGCGTGGCCAACAAGGTCGGCCTTGAAGCCAATCCGCACAATATTCTGCTCATGCATGCGATGGGCCCTAATGTTGCCGGCGTCATCGGCTCAGCCGTGGCAGCAGGTATCATGATCATGTTCGCGTCATAGCGTTGGTATCCCTATGAGATCCTTATCGATAGTCATTCCCGCCAAGAATGAAGCCGGCGCCATCGGCACTGCCGTGACGGGCGCGAAGGAAGCCTGCCCGGACGCCGAGATTATCGTTGTCGATGACGGCTCCGAGGACGATACGGCGAGGGTGGCGCAAGAGGCCGGCGCGAAGGTCGTCCGGCACCCCGAGAGCCTCGGTAACGGCGCGGCCGTAAAGGCCGGTGCGCGCGCGGCGACCGGTGATGTCATTGCCTTCATGGACGGCGATGGCCAGCACAATGCCGCCGAGATTGCTGCGTTGCTCGAGAAACTCGACGACGGCTACGACATGGTGATCGGGGCGCGCGACTCCGGGTCGCATGCGAATGTCGGGCGCCTGTATGCAAACGGCATCTACAACGTGGTCGCGTCCTGGCTGACAGGCCGCCGTATCCCCGACCTGACATCAGGGTTTCGAGTGGTCCGCGCCGCGCTGTTCAAGCAGTTCCTGTACTTGCTGCCTAATGGCTTCTCATACCCGACGACGATCACCATGGCTTTCCTGCGTGCCGGTTATCCGATTACGTTTGAGACGATCCCGGTCGATAAGCGCGTCGGCAAGAGTCACATACGTCCAATCCGGGACGGTGTGCGATTCCTGGTCATCATCTTCAAGATTGCGACCTTGTATTCGCCGCTCAAGATTTTCCTGCCGATCAGTGCCGGGTTCTTTGCGACCGGTCTTGGCTGGTATGCCTACACGTTCTCGACGATGGGTCGTTTCACAAACATGAGCATGTTGCTGCTCAGTGCTTCCGTGATCGTGTTCCTTATCGGCCTGATCTCCGAACAGATAACGGCGCTGACCTACAGCAAGTCCTGATATGCGGCACGTTATTGTGGTGGTTGGCAGTGACGAACAGCGCCGGCAGGCAGTGCCGCAGGTTTGCCTGCTGGATGACGAGTCCGTACGTGAGTCAACCTGGTACGCCAGCCGCAACCAGGATGCCCCGGGCGTGCTGCTCGACGACCAACCCAGTTTCGTGCTGCGGTTTGCGCTCTTGCCGCTACTGGCCTATCGCTTTTACCTGTTGGTTCACAACACCCGTTTATGGGGTGGCAAGCGACCGCTTGTCCTGATCCGCGGTCGCAGTCTTGGCAGTCGCCTTGCGGCGTACGCGGGGTCGTGGGGCGGTGGCGACATCGTCAAGGCGGACGGATCCGACGGCCCGGCCCTCAGGCCGACTCGCTACGTCCTGCAGCCGGACGGCAAGCTCAAGCTTTTCGAAGCCTAGCGGTTGAAGTGATCCTCCAGCACCTGTGCCACGCAGCTGGTCAGGCGCTTCCCGGTCTCGATGTGCAGGAACTCGTTGGGACCGTGCGCGTTCGATTTCGGGCCGAGGAGCCCGGTAATCAGAAACTGTGCGTCAGGGAAGCGCTCGCCGAGCATGCCCATGAACGGGATCGTCCCGCCGGTTCCCATGTACATCGACGGTTTATCGAAGAACGCATTCGATGCTTTCTGCATCGACGCCTCCAGCCAGGGAGCGATTTCGGGCGCATTCCAGCCGGCCATGCTCGAGTCGGCATCGAACTCGACTTTGACGAGCGGCGGGGTGTCGGCTTCGAGCACTTCCTTGACCGCGACCGCGGCGTCGTCGGCGTCGACGGTGGGCGGCAAGCGGAAAGACAGCTTGAGCACCGTGTATGGCAACAGCACGTTGCCGGCGTTCACGAGCTCGGGCATGCCTTCCTGTCCAGTGACAGCCAGCGTGGGACGCCAGGTGTTGTTGAGCAGCAATTCCGTGTGCGACTCGGACGGCTGCGGATCGTCGACGGCCCAGGGGAATTTCTCGTACACGAGCTCCTGCAGCGTCTCGGCGGCAAGCTTTGCCTGTTCCAGTCGCTGCTCGGGAATGTCGGCATGCAGCGCCTCGGTCTTGATATGGCCGCTGCCTTCGTCCTCGATCCGGCTGAGCAGATGCCGCGCTGTCCGGAAACTCGACGGCACCACACCGCTGGCCGTGCCCGAGTGAACGCCCTCGGTCAGTGAATCGACGCGCAAGGTGCCCGTTAGATTGCCGCGCAACGAGGTCGTGCACCACAACTGGTCGTAGTTCCCGCACTCGGCATCGAGGCAGACCACGAGATCGGGCGAACCGATGCGGTCTTCGAGCAAATCGATGTAGTAAGGCAGATCGAAGCTGCCGCTTTCCTCGCAGCCCTCGACGATGACGACGCAGTGCGCATGCGGAATACCTTGTTCCTGCAGCGCGCGGATGGCAGTGAGTGAGCCGAACGTCGCATAGCCGTCATCGGCACCACCACGGCCGTACAGCTTGCCGTCCTTGATGACCGGCGTCCACGGGTCCAGGTCGTCGTCCCAGCCGCTGAACTCGGGCTGTTTGTCGTAGTGACCGTAGAGCAGCACGACCTCGTCAGACTGTCCCGGGATGTCGATAAACAGCAACGGAGTCCGGCCCTCGATGCGCACGACCTCGATCGTCATGTCCTTGATCGGCTGGGTCTTGCACCAGGCTTCGAGCATGGCAACGGCGGTCTCCATGTGACCGTGCTTTTCCCAGTCGGGATCGAAATGCGGCGACTTGTTGGGGACTTTGATGTACTCGGAAATCTCGGGAATGATCTCGTCATCCCACATCTTGTTGACAAATTCAGCGGTTTGTTTGTTATCCATATTGTTGTCTTATTTTCCGGTGAGTGAGCGGATGAACGTCTGCGTCATGCGCTCGGTCGTGATGAAGAACCAGTTGTAGTCGTCGTGATAGACGGCCAGTGGATTTGCCGCCAATACTTCCTCGGCGCTCATGCCCTTGTCTATAAGGGCTTTCACTCGGGCTTCGCTGTCCTTGAGCATGGCGAGATCTTTCTCGAGTCCAGCTTTCGTGCCCACGTCGCCATGGCCTGTGAGTATTTTCGTGTTCTCGTCCGACATGTCGATAATCTGTTGCATGCCGGCCATAAAACCGGCGACAGTGCCGCCGCTGTCCATGTCGATAAACGGGAAGAGACCGCGGAAGCTGAGATCACCCGCCGCGATCACATTGGCATTGACGAAATGGATGATCGCATCGCCGTCGGTGTGTGCCTTCGGTACGTGAATCGCCACGGCCTGCTCGCCGTTGACGTGAAACGTCATCCTGTCGGAGAACGTGATGACGGGCAGCGCCCCGGGGCCGGTGTTGAGTTGCTCGGTGTCGCGCATGCGCGTGCGCAGCTGGTCGTGCGACACGACGATGGCGCCTTTCTCCGAGACATAGACATTGCCGCCGACATGATCGCCATGGGCATGCGTATTGATGACGAAGTCGATCGGCCGGCCGGCCACTTCTTCGGCCTTGGCGACCAGTGCCGGCGCCGTGGGCTCCATGACGTCGTCGATCATGACGATGTACTCGTCGCCGACCAGCAGGCCAACGCCGCCGCCGACGAAATCGGCAGGCTCATTGAGTGCGAAACCTTCGTTGGAATTCCCCAGCTGGTAAATGCCAGGGGCGACTTCAACGGCCGCGAACGGGTTCGCAGCGGCCTCGGCCGACGCCAGGGGCGCGGCGACGAAAAACAACAGCAGGGCAAATCTCATCACGGTCTCCGGTTAAGCGGGACAGCGATTGTAGCCCAAATTTTCCTATTGGCGGCCCGGGAACGAAAACTGCGCCTTCTCGCGCACGCCGCCCGACGGCCAGCGCTGTGTAATCGTCTTGCGACGCGTATAGAAGCGCACGCTGTCGGGGCCATAGGCGTACAGATCGCCAAACAGCGACCGTTTCCAGCCGCCAAAGCTGTGGTAGGCCACCGGGACGGGCAGGGGCACGTTGATGCCGACCATGCCGACCTTGATGTTGTCGGCGAAATAACGAGCGGCCTCGCCGTCACGCGTAAAGATACAGGTGCCGTTGCCATACTCGTGATCGTCGATGATCTGCATGGCCTGTTCCTCGGACTCGGCGCGCACAACGCACAATACCGGGCCGAAGATCTCCTCCTGGTAGATGCGCATGTCCGCCGTCACGTTGTCGAACAGGCAGGGCCCCAGGAAGAACCCGTCTTCGTGGCTGCTGATCTTAAGACCGCGGCCGTCGGCGACAAGATCGGCGCCTTCCTCGACGCCCAGGTCGACATAGCCTTTAACCTTCTCGTAATGCTCACCCGTGATTAACGGACCCATGTGATTCGAGACGTCTGTGCCGGGGCCGACCTTGAGGTCGGCGATCTCGGCCTTGAGCTTGGCGACGACGGTGTCGGCCGTTTCGTCACCCACGCAGACGGCGACCGAGATGGCCATGCAGCGTTCGCCGCAGGAGCCGAAGGCAGCACCCATCAAAGCATTGACCGCATTGTCGACGTCGGCGTCGGGCATCACGACGGCGTGATTCTTCGCGCCGCCAAGGGCCTGGACACGTTTGCCGTTGGCCGTGCCAGTCGAATAAATGTACTCCGCGATCGGTGTCGAGCCGACAAAACTGACGGCCTGGACGCGCTCGTCATTGAGCAGTGTGTCAACGGCTTCCTTGTCGCCGTTGACGAGGTTGAAGACGCCCTCGGGCAGGCCCGCTTCGGCCAGCAGGCGCGCAACGATCATCGGCGCCGTCGGATCTTTTTCCGAAGGCTTCAGCACGAAGGTATTGCCGCAGGCGATGGCCATCGGGTACATCCACATGGGCACCATGGCCGGGAAGTTGAACGGCGTAATGCCCGCAACGACACCGAGCGGCTGGAAGTCCGACCAGCTGTCGATGCCCGGCCCGACGTTGCGCGAGTACTCACCCTTGAGCAGCTCGGGAATACCGCAGGCGTAGTCGACGACCTCGACACCGCGCCCGAATTCGCCCATCGCGTCGTCGAAAACCTTGCCGTGTTCGTCGGTGATAGCCGCCGCGATTTCGTCCGCGTTCTCCTCGAGCAGCTGCTTGAAGCGGAACATGATGCGGGCGCGCTTCGCCGGCGGCGTATCCCGCCAGGCCGGGAAGGCGGCCTCGGCCGCCGCAATCGCGTCTTCAACAGTGGCTTTCGACGCCATGGCGACGTGCTTCGTCAGCTCGCCGGTCGCCGGGTTGTAGACCGGGGTCGGCCGATTGTCGTCGTTGACGTCAGCGTTGTTGATGAAGTGTCCGAGTATTTTGCTCATTCCAGTGTATCCATTACGCGTCGAACCGCCTCGAACGACTGCGTCATCTCGTCCGGGTTCGAATTGAGGAAAGGCGAGAACTGTAGCGTATCCATGCCGGCGCGTACGACGATGTTCTCGTCCCAGAAACATTTCTTATGGGCTTCGGCGCCGCGAGCACCCGGAGTGCCGTCCCTGGGCGCCATCTCGATCGCACCCATGAGGCCGTAGTTGCGCACGTCGATAACGTGCTTGTGATCGGCGAAGGAGTGCAGCAGGTCTTCAAAATGCGATTCGAGCGACTGCGCCTGCTCGAATGTCCCTTCTTCATCGTAGACGCCGATCGTCGCCAGTCCGGCAGCCGCCGCGACCGGATGGCCGGAGTAGGTGTAGCCGTGGAACAGCTCGATCATGTGCTCGGGACCCTGCATGAAGGTCTCGTAGATCGAGTCCCGCACCAGCACGGCACCCATCGGGATGACGCCGTTGGTCAGGCCCTTGGCCGTCGTGATGATATCGGGGGTGACGCCAAAGCGCTGCGCGCCGAACGCGTGTCCGAGCCGGCCAAACGCGGCGATGACTTCGTCGAAGATCAGCAGGATGCCATGTTCGTCGCAGATCTCGCGCAGGCGCTGCAGGTATCCCGGCGGCGGCGGAATGACGCCGGCCGAGCCCGCGACCGGCTCGACGATGACGGCGGCAATGTTGCTGCCGTCGTGCAACAGGCAGAGTCGGGCGAGGTCTTCAGCCAACTCGACGCCGTGCTCCGGCAGGCCGCGGGAGAATGCATTGCGTTCGATGTCGAGCGTATGCCGCAGGTGATCGACACCCGGTATCAGTACTGCGCTGAAGACCTTGCGGTTGGGCACGATGCCGCCGACCGACATGCCGCCGAAGTTCACACCGTGATAACCCTTCTCGCGGCCGATCAGCCGCGTGCGATTGCCTTCGCCGCGCGCGCGGTGATAGCCGATGGCGATCTTCAATGCTGTATCGACTGCCTCGGAGCCGGAGTTGGTAAAGAAGCAGTGGTTGATGCCTTCGGGCGCCATGGCCGTGACACGTTCGGCGAGTTTCAGCGCCTTGTCGTTCGTGACCTGGAAGGACATGCAGTAGTCGAGCGAGGCAACCTGCTGCTGCACCGCCTCGACGATCTTCGGGTGGCAGTGGCCGATCCCCGACGTCCACAGCCCGGAGAATGTGTCGTAGAGGCGCGTGCCGTCGTCGGTCGTGTACCAGTGTCCATTTGCGCCCGTGATGACACGTGGCTTTTTTTTGAAATCGCGGTTCGCGGTGAACGGCATCCAATAGGGGGTATCGACTGCGGCACTCATGAAATGCGCCTCCGGGTTGAGAATTCGGCAAGAACCGCAGTGTACGCCTGATACCGAATGTTAAACAATCCGTTAGTTGAGAATACTTAACTTATTGATTTGTATAATCTACGGCGTCAAAATGTTTAGTAAGATAAACACTTTTCGGGAAACGAACGCATGGACCAGGAAATCGGCGCCCGCCTCAAAAGAATCCGCGAGCAGCTGGCTCTGTCGCAGCGCCAGCTGGCGCGCCAGTCGGGGGTCGCGAACGCGACAATCTCGCAGGTCGAGTCGGGCAAGATCAACCCGACGGTAAGCATGCTAAAGAAGATCCTCGACGGCATTCCCATGGGCCTTGGCGAATTCTTTTCAGACGATCGGCAGCCACAGGAGCGCAAGTTCTTCCGCGCCGATGAGCTGATCGAAATCGCGGAAGGCGGCGTGTCCTATCGGCAGGTCGGCGCGCACCTCGCCAGCAAGTCGATCCAGCTGCTCAAGGAGTGCTACCAACCCGGCGCCGGCACGGGCCGGCATGAGCTGACCCACGAAGGTGAGGAATGCGGCATCGTGCTGAGTGGTCGGCTCGAGGTGACGGTGGGCGAGGAGGTCGCCGTGCTGGGCCAGGGGGATGCTTACTACTTCAAGAGCAACCTGCCGCACCAGTTTCGCAACGTGGGCAGTGAGCCTTGTGAGCTGATCACGGCTTGTTCGCCGCCGAGTTTCTAGCTCGATCCCTGCCCGGTGTGGGTTCGCGGGCGGTGAT
>SHLT01000117.1 GCA_004282875.1 Chromatiales bacterium
GACGGCGTCGTGCGGCTTCGCGGCGGCACGCACGAACAGTACACGGGCAACGGCAGGCTATCGCTGCGAGAGGGGCGCTACGAAGCATATGGCCAGGAGCTCGAGATCGAACGCGGACAGCTGATCTTCAACGGTCCACTGGACAATCCGCAGCTCGATGTGCGCGCTGTTCGCCGCACCACAGACGTCCTCGCAGGCATCCAGCTCAGTGGCACCCCGTCGCAGCTTCGCTCGAGCGTCTTCAGTGAGCCAGCGCTGGGAGACGCCGAGGCGCTGTCGTATTTGCTGACCGGCCGGCCGTTAGCCAGCGCAACCAGCGAGGGTGAGGGTGACACGCTGAACGCAGCGGCGTTCGCACTGGGTCTGTCCGGCGCAGGCAATATCGTGTCGCAGGTCAGGTCCGGGCTGGGCCTCGAGACGCTGGCACTCGAAGGTGGCGCCGAGGACAGCCGGCTGATCGCGGGCAAGCGCATCGGCAGTCGACTGCTTGTCGAATACGGCTACGGCCTGGTCGACAAGCTGGGCACCCTGCTGCTTCGCTACCAGCTCACCGATCGCCTCGTGCTCGAATCGAGAACCGGCGCTGTCAGCAACTTTGACATTCTGTACAGCGTGAAGAAGAAGTAGTGGCCTGAAGAATCCGATGTCATACCTCTTCGGCGTCGTCCATACCGGTGAGTCGGGTCTTTCGCAGCAGTTTTGCGAGCTCATTGCGTTCTCGATTATTCAGACCTCGCAGACTTTCATCCGCCGCGTGGAGTCGTAGCTGTATCGCCTCGTCGATCGCTCGCTGGCCGGCGTCGGTCAGGGAGACGATTACCGCCCGTCTGTCACTCTTGTCGGCTTCACGAACGACGAGGCCGCGTAACTCCAGCTTGTCGATGCGATTGGTCATCGCACCACTGCTCAGGCCGGTCTCACGTGCGAGGCCGGTCGCTGGAAGGGCGTACGGACGACCCTGGCGCCGGAGCGCTGACAAGACATCGTATTCGAACAGCTCCAAATCCAGGGGGGCGAGTGCATCGGTCGCCTGCCGCAGAAACGCCCGGCTTAACGAAATGATTCGGATCACAACGCCCAGGCTCGCTGTATCCAGCTCCGGTTTTTGATCAGACCATTGTCCCAATATGTCGTCGACAACATCTTTTTTCATACGCTTGCTCTATTTTATATATTTTTATATAAAACTACTTGACATCAAAAGAAATGCGGCGATACTCCATCACAGAGTCACGTTTTCACATCGGCACAGAACCATGGAAAAAACCGCCAGATCGACATCTCGCTTCAGGCTGCCGGCCCGGATCCGCAACAAGCGTAACACCGCGCGTCGCTTCGAGGTACGGATGGCGCTCGCAGACCGGATTGCGGATTTGCCCGGCATTGAGACCGTCGAGCGCGCTGACGACACCGTGCCCAGCCGGATCGACGTGTACTTTCGCCGTGAAGGCTCAGCTCGAATACTCAAAGGCCGGCGGGCGCACCTGTTCTGCAGCCTTGATCGTGACAGCGTAATGGTCAGCGGGCTGGACCGTTGGGGCCGGCACCAGGTCCTGTCGAGCGGCTGGGGCACTTTCATTGACGAACTGGTCTGCATTCACCTGCCGCGTGACCATAGAGAACTCGACACAGTCTGGAGCATCGTGCATCGAGCGTACGACAACTTCTTTGATTCATCAGAGCCCGAACCGGGTTCCATTGTTCTTTCGACCTGGGACTGGCCTAAGTTTTCACGCACCAGCCTTCAATAGAGGAGGAGAAAAATGCGTCCGCACAACGACCTTTACGAAGATTTTGACGATTTCGAAGACTTCGCCTTCGAGAAGTCTCGGGCCTTTCACAAACTGCTCGACGACTATCGGCGCGAGGAGCATCGCAGTCATCGAGACCACCGTAATAGCAATCTAAAGCACCGGTGGGACCAGGTGGATTGGGATTGGGACGACGAAGACGACTGGAGTTAGCGCTCCATCTAATCGCAATTGATTCAAACGAGGGGCGCCAATCGGTGCCCCTCGATTTTCCTGCTCACGCCTCTGCGTCTGGCAACTGTGTACCGTAAGCCGCGCCGAACAGGCCCATCAGTGCAAGCAAACCGATCACGCCGTCATTGCCCAAAATCGGCGTGAGCGCGCCAACGGCCCCGACGACGAGAAGCAACAGCCCGATGACTGTGTTGCTCACTGCCACGTAGTCTGTGCGCTTGTTCCCTGACGCCAGGTTCACGACATAGGTCTTGCGACCAACGCGAACGCCGCTGTGCGCCAGCGACAGCGCAAAGTAGGCAAGCGGCAGGAACCACAGCGAATTACTCAGCGAGGGAACGAGTCGGTTGACCGCGAACACGATCAGACCAACCCCTGACGCAACGAGCACTGCCCTGATCATCACGGTCTTGCTCGACGCGTCGGCGTAGCGGCCCCAGACCGGCGCACTGACCAGCGACGCGACACCAGACGCCGCGATAAATGCGCCTAGCAAATACACCTGCGTGCCGTAATTCTGCTGCGCAAGAGCTACGTAGAATGGCGCACTCAACGCCGAGCACATCAGCAGGGCCCGCGTGATCACGAACCGACGGAACGCCTTATCGGTGCTAAGTAGCCGCAGTTGACCGAACGCGTCGAGGATACTCCGGCCACCGCCGGTCTCGCCGGCATTCTCGGTCAACTGCGCATAGAGCGCCGCCGCCAGCAGCCACAGCGCCCCGGCAAAAAATAGCAGCAACCCGACAAAAGACTCGTCCAGCTTGTCGGACACGGGTGTCATCAAGACGATGCCCACGCCTGCGCCGAGCAGGCCTGCGGCGCTGGCCGACCATCCCGTTAGCTGACCCCGCTTCGGTTTCGGGATCGTCTTGCCCAGAACGTCTTTCGCCGCGACAGAGCAGAATCCGCGACACAGACTGAAGCAGACAACGAGCCCGATAATGGCCCAGCCGGCCGTCATCCCGGTCAGGTAGATCGCGACGAACCCCATGCCGGCGATGCACATTGCCTGGCCTACGCTCCCCGCCACCCATACCCATTTGCGAATCGGCAGCCTGCGGATCGCGCCGCCGATGAAGAGTTGAGGGACCATGGAGCCGGATTCGCGGATCGGCACGAGCAGACCCAGCACAAATGCGGGTGCACCCACCATCGAAGTCAGCCAGGCGATCGTCGTCTTCGGGCTGGCGATCGCGTCACCCAGTTTGGACAAGCAATTGCTCAGAAGAATGAACGTGAAATTCTGCGGCGCTTCGCGGCACGCGTCTTCACCAATCTCCTCACAGAGGCGCGTATCTTCCTCGTTGGTTAGCGCCTCATAAATAGATTCGGAAATCGGCATTGTCTCTCCTGACCTCAGACACAGGCATCACCGTATCGCAAGTACGCAAGGATGCGTAGGGAAGCCAATCACGTCCGGCGTCGGCAGTCCCCGTGTGTAGAATGGCGGATTAACACGCTCATTGTGATTCTTCTATGGAAACTGTTATTTGGGTCGGCATCTTTATCTGCCTCGCACACTCCGCGATGTTCTCCGGACTCAACCTCGCGTTCTTCAGCCTGAGTCGCCTGCGGCTCGAGGCCGAGGCCGGTGCCGGTAACGCGGCGGCGGTAAAGATTCTCGACCTGCGGCGTGATTCGAACCGCTTGCTGACCACGATCCTCTGGGGCAATGTCGCCATAAACGTGCTGCTTACCTTGCTCTCGAATTCGGTCATGCTCGGCGCCGCGGCATTCATTTTTTCGACGGTCCTCATCACCTTTGCGGGCGAAATCCTGCCGCAGGCGTATTTCTCCCGTCATGCCATGCGCATGGCGTCACTGCTGAGCCCCGTGATGCGTTTTTACCAGCGATTGCTATACCCCGTCGCGGGACCCAGTGCCTGGATGCTCGACCGGCTCATCGGCGAGGAGCAGATTCTCTATATGCGGGAACGGCAGCTCAAGGGCGTCATCGAAAAACATATTGAATCGGACGGCGCCGAGATCGACTTCATCGAAGGGCGCGGTGCGCTGAACTTCCTCGACATTGACGACGTGCCCGTGTCCGACGAAGGTGAACTGATCGACCCGGACAGTATTGTCACCTTGCCGACGAAAGTCGATTTGCCGCTGATCCCGGACGTTTCCTCGGCCGCGGACCCGTTTGTGGCCACGGTGAACGACTCCGGCCGGAAGTGGGTCATTCTCGTTGACACCGATGGCGAGCCGCAGCTCGTTCTCGATGCGGATGGCTACCTGCGTGCCGTGATGTCGGGCGAACCCACGGTGGACGCCTACACCCACTGCCACCGGCCGATCATCATAAACGATCCGGACAGCCCGCTGGGCCACATCATCGCACGTCTGAAAGGCGGTCTTGAAGCGGACAGTGACGCAGCCATCGACAAGGACATCGTGCTGCTCTGGACCGACGATGTAAAAAAAGTCATTACGGGTGCCGACCTTTTGGGCCGGCTCCTGAGAGGGATCTAGCGCCGGTAGATACAGTAACTCAAGGACATCCAACGAAAGTCTGACAGGTCGGACACGCGAACAGGTTCCTGCTGCCCATCGTGCGCCGCTCGATCGGCGTCCCGCAGCGATGGCAGGGCAACCCCTCCCTGCCGAAGACGTAGAAGCGATACGCCTGGTAGGTAAGGCCGTCGGCCTTGAGCTTCCTGGCAAGCTCTGGCACGACCGTCACGCCACGCGTTCGATAGGAGCGCCGGGCTATCTTCAGCGTCTCGGCCGCGAGCGTCTTAAGCGCCGACGCCGCCAGTTCGGCAGGCTTTTTTTTCGGATCGAGCCGCGCCGCCCACAGTATTTCCGAACGCAGGTAGTTGCCGTTGCCGGCGAGAAATCGCTGGTCCAGATAAAGGCTCCCGAGCGACCGTTTGCGAAACGCCGGATCAGAGAGACGTTCGACAATGTGCGACGTCGTCAGCTTACGGTCCAGGATGTCGGGGCCGACGCGGCTCAGGAACGGGTGGGTCAGCAGCTGCTCCTCATCAAGTACGTCGATATCGGATGCGCTGTACAGGAGTGCTCTGTGGGTCTGCGTACAGAGTTCAATACGCAGCTGACGGCCGGTGTCCGGCATGCGCGGCCTGCGGACTGTGTACCAACGGCCGTAAAGCTGGTTGTGGCTGTAGATCGTCAGGCCATTATCGAAGCGCGTAAGCATGGCTTTGCCCCGCGTATCGACCGCGGTCACGGTGTTGCCCGACAGCCTCTTCTCGAAACGCCTGAGCCGGGGCAGGCCGAAGCTGACCGTTTCGACCGTGTGGTCGACCAGCACTCGCGCGACCTTGTCGGCCGCCAGGCGTATTTCAGGCCCTTCGGGCATCTCGACTCCTGTTTCCCTGGCAACGTTTGGAGCAGTACTTCACGGAGGCCCAGTCCCGCTTCCATTTGCGGCGCCACAGGAAAGGGCGGTCACAGACGGGACAGGTCTTGCTCGGGAGATTGAGTTTCGCGTGCATGCGGGCAAGTCACCAGTGGCCGGTGCCGGGCTCACCCTTGAACGGCCCGACCACTTCCGGCGTGATCCAGCCGCCATAGAAACGTCCCGCCTGGGTTATCACCGGTTCACCGTCGAGGCTGCAGTCGACACGCCCCGGATAAAACGCAAGATAGCCCTTGATGACCTCGAAGCGCGGCCGCGGCCGCTCGTAGCACCAGCCAACCGGCTCGACGGCACTCCGTGCCAGTGCCCAGTACGTCGCTGTGCCCTTCCATTCGCAATAGGTCGTATCGCTTACAGACACAAGAAGATCGAAATCGATGTCGGCGGCCGGAATGTAGAAAGTCGGTGGACTGGCCGTCTCCATGACCTTGTATGCTCTGCGGGTCCTTGCCAAGACGGCGTCACCATCGCACACCTCGACAAGGCGCTCATCTCGCCGAATGGCGGGCGGCCGCGGGTAGTCCCACACCGATTCTTGTCCGGGTCCGGGCTCGATGGCGAAATCGGGTCGTGTTCGAGCCGCAGCCGTCGACGACGTGGGTGTCGATCTGGTTCCCATGCTCCCTTGCTACGCCGGCGGTCTCGGAACCAGCACCGGGGTGTTGCGCTTGTATTCCTCGTAATCGTCTTGACCACCCCAGCGTTCGTCGGCCTTCTGCTCGAGCATCGGGACTCCGCTGACTTTTGTTAGCAGGAAGATGACGAAAACCGGCGAGATCAGTGTGGCCCATTGCCAGCCCTGCAGTACGGGCAGCGCGATGACGGCTATCCCGGTCCAGATAACGATCTCGCCGAAATAGTTGGGATGGCGCGACCAGGCCCACAGCCCGACATTGATGAATTTGCCCTTATTGGCAGGGTCGGCCTTGAAATTCGACTTCTGCCTGTCTGCGACCACTTCGATCACGAAACCGGCAAGCCAGATCGCGATGCCGAGATAGCCAATGACGCCGAGTGGCTCCCGGTTGCCGCCGGTGATCACGGCCAGCGCGGCGGCCGCGGTCAGCAACACCCAGAGGCCCTGGATAGTCCATGCCATCAGGAATGAGACCGGGCGGGTCTTGATGGTGTCGAAGCGGCTGTCCTTGCCGGCCCTGGATATACGCCGGAACAGGAATGTCGCAAGCCGTAGCGACCAAACCAGCACCATGCCGGCAACAATTGTGGAGCGCAGGTCGAGCTCGGTCGACAACAGGACCGCGACGATCGTAACGGTAATGTAGGTGATGCCGCCGACAAGGTCGTAATAGTGTTCCGTCTGCGCGATTGCGGACGGGATAAACGCGAGCCAATTGATCGCGAACGCCAGAAAGCCGCAAAGCGCAAACACCGGTACGCTGCCGAGCCGATCGCCGCCGTCGCTGCCAGCCCACGACATGGCTGCGCCTACGGCGACACCGATAACGATGCCGAAAAGAGCTTGTGTGTTGTTACGTTCAGCCATAATGACTACCTGGTATGCGATCGAATGTGTAATGGTCGCAAGTGCGTGTCAGAAATTGGTTTCGCAAACGTATGCATTTGTAACAGATCATGGCAACCAGAAAGCGACTTCGCACGAATAATTTATCAGAGGAAGACAATACGCCTGTGTGCCCACGACACTTTCTGCTGCTGATTCCGTTGCTGGCCACAGTGGCCGCCTGCAGTCCCTTTAGCGTAATCAATCAGCTGAGCCCATCGGATCACTATCGCCTGGCGCCGAACATTGCCTATGGCGAATTCGATCGCCAGACGCTGGACATGTACATGCCGCATGCTTCTGTCGACGCCTCGCCGGTCGTTGTCTTCTTTTATGGCGGCGCCTGGCGCAAGGGCGCCAAGGAAAACTACGAGTTCGTCGCTTCTTCGCTGACCGAGGCCGGCTACGTGGTCGTCATCCCGGATTACCGGGTGTTTCCCGATGTCGTCTTTCCGGCCTTCGTCGAAGACGGCGCGCAGGCGGTGGCTTGGGTACTGAACAATGCCGATGACTACAACGCCGATCCGGACAGGGTATTCCTGATGGGGCATTCCGCCGGTGCGCACATCGCGGCGCTACTCAGCCTCGACCAGCATTACCTTGCAGAGCACGGCATCGAGCCCGACCGCATCCGCGCCCTCATCGGGCTTTCCGGGCCATACGATTTCCTGCCGATCGAGTCTGGATACCTGCTCGACGTGTTCCCCCAAGAGAGCCGCGCGGCGAGTCAGCCGGTCAACTTCGTAACTGCGGCAGCGCCCCCTACCCTGCTGATACACGGCTCAGACGACGATCTCGTCGATCCTGCGAACAGTGAAAGCCTGGCTGCACGGCTTGCAGAACAAGGTGCCGACGTCAGCATACGGCTCTATGACGGTGCCGGGCACGCCAAGATCGCCGTTGCATTGGCGCCGGCACTCGACTTCATGGGTGACACGCTCGAAGACAGTCGCAGGTTTCTCGACGCCCTGAGCGCGCCGTCGGCCGGACAACCATAAGGTGGCTTGCAGTCAGTCGTTATCGCGACGTGTCAATCCAGAACCTGAATCAGCTCAAGAGGACCACGACCAACGAGGCAATCGCCAGCGACGTGGCCGTAAAGCGGACGCGAAAGTAATGCGCGGTGAGCACCGCATCTGCTTTCAAGCGCCAGTCAATGAACAGCAGTAACCCCAGCGATGCAACCTGGATCACAAGCGATGCAGAGAGCCCGCCGAGGACATAGCCGAACCAGGCCAGCAGGAAAATCGCGTTGCTGCTGACCATGAGATTGAACGGCAGCTCGTCCTTGTTTGCCAAGTAGTTCGCCCAGTGAATACCCGAGAGGAAACAGACAATAGCAAGGCCATAGCTGTTGACGAGCTGGTCGAGGGGGCCGAAGGGCGGTATGGCGACAATACCCACCAGGGGTAGCAGCGCACAGGCAACGAAAGGCGTCACGCCGGCGTAGGCTAGCGCCGAATACAGGTTTTTCTCGTTCATAACATCCTAAGCTTACTGGCATCCGGCCGGCCTGGCGCATGCGGATACGACTTGTTACACGCGAGCAGTCAAAATAGAGGAGAATCCAAGCTGCAGGATTTCGAGTCGGAGAACCCTCTTGAGAACGGCAGTTGTACTGACACTATGGCTTGGCTTCGTCGCCCCGGCGGCCGCGGACCAGCGTTTTGAGTTCGCAGCTTTTGCGATCCCTGAAGATGGGCGCATCGTTGTGCCCGCTATTGAAGGCGACGCCCTGAACGGCATCACGGCTGTAATCGACGAGCGCACGGCGGGCGCGCTAAGCGTGGCGGCCCGGGAAGCAGCCTTCACCGGCGAGACCGGGACTACGCTCACGCTTCTCGGGGTGGCGCCGTATTCACGCATCGATCTCGTCGGCATCGGTGCGGAGACCGTCAGCCGCGCCGCCGCTGAGGACTTCGGTGGGACTGCCGCGGCATTGCTGGGCGATACCGAGGGTGGCAGCGTGCATATCCTCTGGCCGGGCGAAAACATCGACGCCGAGGCGACGGCTGCACGCGTTGCGTTTGGCTACCGGCTGCGCGGCTATCGCTTCGACAACCACAAGGCCGAGCCCTTCGACCGGGACAAGCTGCCCACGGTCGTACTGCGCAGTGACGATGGGTCCGCAGACCAGTTCGCGAACGATCTCGTGCATCTCGCCGATGGCGTGTTCTTCTCGCGTGACATGAGTTCGGAGCCGGCCAACCATATTTACCCTGAGTCATTTGTAGAGCGTGTCAGGGAGCAGTTTCGCGGACTCGACAACGTCGACATCAAAGTGCTGGATGAAAATGACATACAGCGGCTCAACATGGGCGCGCTGTGGGGCGTCGGCAAAGGTTCATCGCGTCCACCGCGCCTGCTGATCATCGAATACATGGGCGGTGGCGACCAGGTACCCGTCGTCCTCGCCGGCAAGGGCATTACCTTTGATACCGGCGGCATCTCGATTAAAACCGGCGAGAACATGTGGATGATGAAGGGCGATCTTGGCGGTGCTGCCGTCGTAAGCGGAACCGTCCTCGCCGCGGCCCGCCGCGGTGCGCCGCTTAACGTCGTAGCCCTCGCAGCGCTTGCCGAGAACATGCCATCGGGAACGGCAACCCGCCCGGGCGATGTGTTGTCTTCCATGTCCGGCATCACCATCGAAATTTCATCCACCGACGCCGAGGGCCGGCTCGTCCTCTCGGACGCTGTGCACTTCGGCCAGGTCACCTATGAACCCGACGTATTGATTGACGTCGCCACGCTCACGGGATCGGTCGGCCGGGCGCTGGGCGACGACTATGCGGGCATCTTCGGGCGCCACGACGAGATCATCGAGCAGCTGTCGGCTGCGTCCGATGCGGCTGGCGAAGGCGTATGGCGCCTGCCGCTCGACGACTCGCATTTCGAACAGATCGAGTCGAAGTACGGCGACATCGTCAACGGTGGCGTCGGCAGCCCCGGCGCCAGCGTCGGAGCCGCGTTCATCGGCTCGTTTGTCGACGAGGAACAGGTATGGGCGCACCTGGATATCGCCGGAGTGGACTACCTCGAGGAGGATCGGCCAACCGTTCCCGCCGGCTACTCAGGATGGGGCGTGCGTACGCTCGACGAGTACCTGCGCCGTCATCACGAGGACTAGGGAACTGATCGCCTGTTGAAGAGCCGTCGCCCGCCGAGGGGCTCAAACAAGCCTGAGGTTCGAGGCCTTCACGAGGCCTAAAAAAAGGCCCCGAAATCGGGGCCTTTTTGATGTATCCGTTAAGTGCTTAAGCGGCTACGATGTTTTCCGCCTGTGGGCCTTTCTGGCCCTGTGTGACGGTGAACTCGACCTTTTGGCCTTCGGCGAGCGTTTTGAAGCCGTCGCCTTTGATTTCGCTGAAGTGTGCGAAAACGTCGGGGCCAGATTCCTGCTCGATGAAGCCGAAGCCTTTGGCTTCGTTGAACCATTTAACGGTTCCAGTAGT
>SHLT01000025.1 GCA_004282875.1 Chromatiales bacterium
ACATCGATCTGGACGGTCGCTTCGGCCTGTTGTTGCGGGTCGTCCCAGTACACGCGAGCCGTATTGGCAATCGTCGTGCCTTCGACCAGATTCGGGTCGATCACGGCCTGGAAGCGCAGTACGACCGTTTGACCGGGATCGAGCGGCCCGTATTCATTGAAATAGTCTGCCGTGATGATCTGCCCGGCCACGCTGACGCCCGTCGTCAGGCCATTCAGCGTTGCCGACTGGTCGACATACGTGATGTAGCCCGGCGTGACCTCGTCGAGGTCGTCGCGGATCAGCACGTAGAGCGCCGGCACATTACTGACGTTTTGCACGGTCACGGTGTACTCGAGCGTCGCGCCCGGGATGGCCGCGCCACCGCCGACGACTGCAACGTCCTTGACTATCGAAACAAGCTGCGCATCGCCAACGACAACGACGGTCGGCTGCGCGCCGTTCGATGGATCGCTGTCGGCATCGGTAAGGGTGTTCGCGACTTCCGTGCTGTACACGGTCGCCTGGTTCGTGATCAGCGTGCCACGAGGTACGTTGTCGACCAGGACCTCGAATTCGACGGTCGTCGATCCACCCGGATCGAGCACGCCGTTATTGCCGATCGGGATACGGTTCTCGAGCGGGAACACGCCGCCGTCGGGCTGTCCGATCGGCGTAGCATCGAGTGTCGTCGTGTCGGCAACATAGGTCGAGTTGACCGGGACGTTATCGAACAGTTCGACGACGGTCGCCGGTACGTTGCCGTTGTTGTAGACCGTAATCGTGTAGCGCAGCGTGTCGCCCGGATCGACGATGCCGGCCGAGCCGTTGTCGATCTCGAGTGCCGCCGTCTTTACGGCATAGAGCAGCGGGTAGTTGCCGACGACGTCGCGCGTCGGATCGTCCGGAATATCGGTTCGAGGGTCGTCGGACGGCAGGTCGGCCAGGCCCTGGTCCACAGCGCTGACGAAGGCCTGGTTCGAGATAATCGTGGCATCCGGTACGCCAGGATAAACCGCAACATCAAAGGTCACAGTCGCGATCGTGCCATCGTTGGGCATGTCACCGAGCAGCAGACCACCTAAGAGGGCAGAACCGTTGGGGCCGTCCGCAACCGTTGATCCGTTCAAGGTCGTACTGCCATCGATGTAGGTCGTGTTGGCAGGAACCATGTCGGTCATCGACACGTTGGTGACGTTTTCTGTACCCGTGTTCTGCACCGTGATGGTGTAGCGCAAAGCCTCGCCCGCAAGCAGGACGGCCGGGTCACCGTCGAGGTAAGTCGACGTCTTGTCGATGTCCAGGTAAGGAGCCGACTGAATCAGTATTTCTGTGGGGTCCTCGTCACCTCCAACGAATGGGTCCGCTGGCCCATTGACATTCGGATCATCACTGACCGCAACAGTATTGCCAGCATAGATCGCCTCTGACTGGTTCAATACCGTCGTATTGTTCGCGATCGCACCAGCTAGCTGCACTTCGAAAACGATCTGGAAGCTCTCACCTGACCCATTGAGGCTCAGGCCGCGAACGTCCAGCAGGCCGGTGCCTGCGGCGCCACCAGTGGCATCCGTGTTGCTGTCGTCTGCACCCGCCGGAATCGAGATGACGTTGAGCGACCCAGGCACGAAAACAGGTGCTGCGTTCAGGCGATCAAGCTCGTCGACAATGCTGAAGTTGTCGACGGGTACGTCATTCACATGTTCGACATTCAGCGTGTAACGAATGACATCGCCCGGCGTTGCCGTTACCGCCGGATCGTCACCCGTCGTCACATTGACGGCATATTTCTGAAACACAAACGCGGGCGCAAAGACCGTCGTCGTGTGTGCATCTTCGTGGTCAAGTGTCCCGACCGTGCCGTCGGTGACGTTGCGTGTGTAGGTGCGTGTTCTATCCCGGATTGGTTCAGTGCCGAACCATTCGGTCGCGCCGGCGAGGTTTGTGAGTGCCGCATTATCGACGGTGCCGACATCGACCTGGGCCTCAAAGGTCACGATCAGGCGCTGGTTCACACCGATGGTCGTGTCGGACGACTGCATGTTGAGCGTCAGCGAGCAGGTCGGATCGCCGGCAAAAGTTGCCGTGAAGTCTGTCCCTTCCGCGAGCACCGGCGACACCGGTGTCGTGCCGTCGGCCTCAAAGACCTGCGCCGCGATGTTCTGCGGCACCGCATCGCACATGCCGCCGTCTGCGTCGTTGGGCAGGAGGTCTGTCAGGGTAACGTAATAGGCCGGAGACCCGCCGGTATTGTGCACATCAAGCGTGAATGTCTCCGGAACACCGACATTGACGCTAGACGGACCGGTCTTTGTCATTACCAGGTCCGGCTCGACAATAGTCATCGGTGCCGTCGTTCCCGGATCGCCGTTTTGTTGCGTGGCCGGATCGCCGTCGTTCTCGTTGTAGGTGTAATACGCCGTATTCGTGAATGTCAGGCCGGCTACGTTGGTCGGACTATCCCTCAGGAACATTCTTAGTTCGACGACCAGCTGTTGACCCGCCAGAATGTCAAAGCCGTTATTGATGTCTTCAAGAACTAAATTCGTGCTGTCTCCTGTATTCTGCAGTGACCCACTAACCGCCCCCGGGATCTTGGTTGCACTCCTAAAAATGAGGTCGGCGGCCGACGCAGACAGGTCATCGAAGATACGAACGTCGTAGAGCGGTTCGGTGTGCGGTACCGACGGTACCGTGATCCTGTAGTAGAAATACTCGCCGATTGTGACCGTGTCCTCAGTATTCGCTTTTGCGAGCGCCGCCGGCGGTCCGCTCTCGACCAGGATACGCGTCGGGTCTTCGTCACCCGGCAGGTTTGGATCGTCACTGAGGGCGGCCGTGTAGTCGCCAAACAGGAGGGCTGACTGGTTGTACACGTAGGTGCCGCTTGGGATTGAGAGAGCAAGATCGACTTCAAACTCGACAATAACGGTGGATCCCAGACCGCCGATACTCAGGTTATCTATGTCCAGCAGGCCGGTACCGGCGGCGCCACCATTCGAATTCGAATTATCGACCGCACTGCCCGGCAGGCTTACAACGTTAAGCGAGCCTGGCACAAACGACGGGTCCGCGTTGAGAGCGTCGAGTTCGTCGAGGATCGAGAAGTCATCGACCGAAACGTCGCTCATGTTCTCGACATAAAGCCGGTAGCGGAGAGTGTCGCGCTGCGTCGCAATAGTCGCCGGGTCTTCTCCCGTGGTCACGTTCATGACCGTCTTTTCGAATCGCAAAGTCGGCAGTTCGACCAAAACGCTGTGTGCGTCCTCGTGGTCGCCTGTGCCCACGGTGCCGTCGGTCAGCGTGCGCCTGTATTGCGTTGAGCCATCTTCAGTTTCCCACGCCGTCGCACCGGCCACATTTGTGAGCAGCTCCCCGTCCTGAGAATCCGTATCGAGCTGTGTGCGATAGGTGATCATCAGCCGCTCGTCCACGCCAATCACCGCGGCGGCGGACAGCGTATTGAACGAGAGCTCGCATGCGACGCTGTTCCATACAAGCGTGTAGTCCGCGCCCTCGGCCAGGGGACCCTTGCCCGGCACCGGCGTAACACCATCCGATTCGAAGACCTGTGCGCTCAGAATCTCAGGTCTCGTGTCGCACATCCCGCCGTTCGGGCCGTCCGGGAGTATGTCGAGAATCGTCGCATTGTGTGCGTCGGCTTCACTCTGGTTCTGCACAGCGACAGTAAATTCGCCCCACTCACCCACATACATAGCCGACGGCCCGGTCTTCGTGGCCGAGAGTCCCGGCGGCAGCGTGAATTCGCCTACCAGGCCTGTGCTATTGACCGTATCGCCTTCACGCGTGATGAACTCGTCGACGGCATTGCCGTCGCTGTCAAGGAAGCTCATGTCCAGCGTGTAGTCGACACCCTCGACATTGAATGTCGTGGGATCCGGCGACGCGGTAATCGTCACCCGGTCGGTACAGCCCTCTCCGGGCGGTGTCGGATAGGGACAGGGGTCCTGGTTGTTCGGCGTTTCATCGTGCTCGATGGTGAACGTGAAGGTCAGCGGCGCAATGGGTACACCGTCGACAGCGATTACAAGCACTACATCCAGTTGCGCCGAAACCAGCCACGGCTGGCCAACCGAGAAGTTCCTGTGCTGGAACGTTCCCATTGAAAAGTACGGGATGGTTCCCGGCAATTCGAAAGGCGGCGGAATCGACGCGATGAAGTCATAACCGCTCTGGTCACCGGTCGTCGTACCCCAGCTGATGCTCGAGATCGGGTCGCCGTTGGTGATGACCGGATCGCCCGGCTGGACTCCGGGCATGTTGTCTACCGGGCTGTGCCAAAAGCCGTTGACCGACGTGATGGTGATTTCAGCAGCCGAGGCGCTCGCGATCGGTACGAGCGACATGCCCAGCAGGAGCAGCGCGGCAAGCGCACGGTGACCCAAATGGGCCCGTCGTCCACGGCTGGTGCACGTTTGTTGTTCTCGTCCGACCATCGTCGTTATGTCGCATCCAATGCGTTTGCGTCACCGACAGCCGGACGACCGAATGGAATTCGGGCGGTCCCGCTACCCTGGAGCGCGAGGCTCGTTAGGCCGGTGACTTTGCGCCCCCGTCTTTCGACGGGTTTGCCCTTCTCCTTTCCAGAGAGTGACTATGACCCAGTCACCCTCCCCAAAACTCGAACTGCATCACAAGAATCGTCCGGATTCCCGGATTACGTAAACTCAGGCGGCTGGCAGGAAGTCGATCGGATAGATGATCGTTACCGCCGCAATGTCCTCCTTCGCACCGAAGTCGAATGTCACTACCCGGTCGATAACCTGCTCGGCCAGCATCGGCGCGCCCATGTCCGTCGACTGCAGGGTGCAATACGATACGGACCCGTCCGGCTCGATCGTCAGCTTGATGATGATTTGTCCACGCAGTGTCGGATCTTTGCGTAGCTCACGGTTATACAGGCGATACAGGGCGGCCTTGTAACGGTCGAAGACGATCTGGATCTCCTCGTCCGTGCGCCCCGCCATCGCGCCGCCGGCCAGCGGGCGATCGCCGAAGCCGTCGCCGCCGTTGCCGATGGAGCTGGCTACGCGGGATACGGCGACACCGCCCATACCGTCGCCTCCACCACCGACGTCGCGGCTAATGCTGGCGAGGTTGATGCCACCGCTCGATCCCGGTGCATTGGTCGTCACCATCGCGCGCGTCGGTCTGCCCACCGCGTCCTCGCCCGCGTTGCTGACACGTGCCTGCGACCCGAGCTGGGTTGTCGGTCGCAATGACGAGTTGCTCGCAAAGCTCTCGCGGAACGCCAGGATGCCTTTCGACTTGACCTGTTCCTTGATATCCGGCTCCGGCGCCGCGGCCATCTTTGGTTCTTCTGCTGATTCAGGGACGAGCTCATCCGGCAGGTCCTCGACCGGGTCGGGCTCTTGTTCCGGCTCAGGAACGTCCTCGTCGACGACAGGCTCCGGCTCCGGAGCAGGCTTGGGTGGCGGCATTTGCTCGTATACGAGTCTTGCCATGCGTTCGGGGAGTTCGATCAGCTTGTCTTTATCCGGGATCGGAATGGCGATCGAGCTGACCACGAGAACGAGCATCAGCGAGACGGCGAACGACGAACCGAGTGACTTGCGATAACGCTGGTCTTCTTCCTGGCCACGCTGCCAGGGCATGACCATCTCATGCGGAGGAAGCTCTTCCGCGTCACGCTCGACCACCCATTCTGCGCGCCGCGTCTCCTCGCGCTCCATCGCATCAAGGAGATCGTAATGCAGGCAGTCGAGCGTATAATTCTGCGTCCCGATCTTCTGCATGATCTTGTCGCGGCGGTTCTCGACCTCGTCGAACTGGTCGCCGAATTCGCGAATCCGGTGGCGAGCATGTTCAATGTACTCGTCGACGTCGCCGGCCTCGGGCTTCCAGAAAAGCTCCGTACCCCCGAGGTCCTCGAGTTGCTCCAGCGATCGGCAGACATCGCCGAGCGCTTCGAATTTGCGGTTCTGTTTGACAAGGTCTGCAAGCTCGCCGTCAACCCCATGCAGGTCACGCTCGAGCTGTTGGAGTTCGGCCTCGGAATCCTGGACCTGCGCCTGCAGCGCCTGTTCGTCGGTGGAGAGTTCCGTTCTCACGTCGTCGTGGTCATCCATGATCGGCTACCCGGCGCTTGCGACCTGCGTGTTCTTCTGAATCACGGCAAGCGATACGTTCTCGTAACCCTCGGCCGTGCAGGTCGACATGATCGTCTTGACGACCGTGAACGGGACCGACCGGTCGGCCAGGATCGTGACTTCCTGGCTTGCCGCAACGGTCTTCGTGTTGATTCCGATGACGCTTTCCTTGAGTTCGGCAAGGCGAGCGTTGATCGGGTCAATAGCCGATTCCTTGTTGTTGAGAATGTCCTCGACGAAAGCGACCAGCTTGCCCTGGACAACAACTTCTTCAGCGCTGATAGAAATCACGACCGTCTCGCGAGGCTTGGATTCGACCACCGACTCCGGCAGCTTGACGTCCTTCGGCGCTTCGACCACCTCGACGGACCCCGAATTGACGAGCAGGAAGAACACGAGAATGGTGAAGACGTCCATCAGCGACGTCAGGTTCATCTTCGTGATCTTGAGCCGGTTCCGGCCCATGCGTTTGATTCTGCGGGTATTCCTCATGGAGCTTCTCCCACGGAAATTTCCGAGAACAGCGCGTACAGCTCGACCTCCTCTTCGACGCCGGTCGGCACTTCGATGGCGCGGACGATGTCCATCACCTGGATCAGGTGATCGTAGGGAATGAGCGGCTCCATCAGGACCGATGCGGCATCGTGTTCAGGGTACTCGCGCTTGAGGTCGACCATCAGCTCGGAAAGACTCTCGAGATCGTATTCCTCATCTTTCTTGGGAATGGACGCGATCGTGGCCGATCCGTTGCTGATCTCCATACCCTCTTCCCGGACGATGACTTCAACGCGGAAACTGTCCTCGTTGCTCGCCGGGCCACCCGCCGCACTGGGCAGATTGAGCTCGACGATCGTCAGTCGTGAGAAGACGGCCGTGATCAGCAGGAACGGGATCAGCACCACCATCAGGTTTAGAAAGGTGGTGACGTCGATCTCGTACGTCGCACCGACGCGACGCTTGTAATGATGTCGTTTCCGCGCCATGGCTATCAGGCCTCAATCGCGCGCTTTGCCCTGCGTGAGAAAACGTTAAGTGCCTTGACGGTTGCCATCTCCAGGCTATCGACGATATCACCGGTCTTGCTCGTCAGAATCGCATGTACGACGAGCAGCGGAATCGCAACCATCAGGCCGAAGGCCGTGGTGTTCATCGCCACCGAGATACTGGCAGACAACAGGTCAGCCTTCTCCGCCGGGTTCGCGTTCGCGACAGCCGTGAATGCCTGGATAAGACCCATGATCGTACCGAGCAGACCGAGCAGAGTTGCGATGCTCGACGCCAGCGCGACGTACGGTGTGCGCTTTTCGAGCCGCGGCACGATTTCCATCATGCTCTCTTCCATCGCGATTTCGATGTCTTCGCGGCGGCGTACGGTGCCCTGCAGCGAAAGTCCCATGTTCAGAACTCGCGAAATCGTGGATTCGTCCTCCCCGGTCATTTCCCGGGCCTCTTCGAACTCACCACTATCCAGCAACGGCTGTACCTTGCTCCAGACAGCCTGGTTCTTGTTGGTGACCAACGTCAGCGTCACGAAGCGCTCGACCGCGATCGCCACGCCAAAGGCGAATACGATCAGGATCGGATACATGAACATGCCGCCCGTCGAGAAGAAGGTAACAATCGAGTAGAAAGCGTCCATTTTTCTAATCCTCTTTTACAAAATGTCCCGGAATCACCCGGTGCGACGTACAGAATAGACCTGCGTCAAGAAGGGAAGTGTGATACAGAGCACAGTCGCAGATTATGTCGGCACGAAATGCCCGCCGTATGATGCACTTCACATTGCGCGATCAGGGGTCGCTCTTGCGAATCTCGTAATACCTGAGTTCACGCAGGAAGACCTCCTTGTCGACCGGCGTGGCGCGGTCGTCGAGCGTGTCCGTAAGGCTTATGGAATCGCCCAGCTCCGAGCTCTTCCAGGGGACGATGACGAGCGACTTCGGCGCCTCTTCGTTGCCGAGGATCGACATGCCCGACATGGTCTTCGGGCTCGAAATACCGTCGCCGTTGTCCGATTCAGTGGCTTCTTCCTGCGGCGTCTCTTCTGCCGGTTCATCTTCGGCGAAGACTGGTGCAAAGCCAAGAAACGCTAGCAATATCAGTACTCTGAACATGCTCACTCCTTGCGGCCCATGCGGTTACGCAGGTCGGCAATCCACATTGCCGCCTGGTCGTCGCCTGGAACGGTTGTCATGTAAGCCTCGTAAGACGACAGCGCACAGTCGAGATCGGCGAGGTACAGGTCGCACAGGACCCCGAGGTTGCGGCGCGCATGGTGATAGCCCGGGTACACGGCGAGCGCCGCCTCGTAACTGCGGCGCGCCTCGGCGAAACGTCCCATCTTGCGGTAGATGATCCCGAGTTCGTTGTGTGCGACGGGGTGGTGCGAGTTCAGTTCGAGCGCCTTCAACAGGTGCTCCTCGGCCGACTCGACATCCCCGTCACGGTGCTTCGCGATGCCCAGATCGATCCGCGGGCCACTGACGTCGGGGGCTCGCTCGACGACGCTCTCGAGAGCCTGCAGCCCTTGTTTGGTCTGACCCTGTTCGAGCAGCATCACGGCACGTTCGTAGTCCTGCCGCACCGCGTCATTGACAATGACGGACTCCGTGATCGTGAATCCAACCTGCTCCTGAATCTCGATCTGTGCCTCAGGGCGAGGCTTTGCCGTCGTCGCAGCACATGCGCCAAGCACCAGGCAAAGCGCCGCGAGCGTCACGTTACGGTACATCATTCTTCACCTCCCGCAATCCTTGACAGCACAACCGGCCCTTTGGTCTCTTCATCGCGGTCGTCGTCGTTTTGCGAAACGTCGACACCATCCTGTTCGCCGCCCGGCGCTATCGGCATGCGATAGGCGTAAACCTCGACCGTACCGACGAAGCCTTCGCTCGACTCGTTCTTCGCATAGCGCCCCGGCATGAGAACGGCAAGACGATCCAGGCTCTTCTGAACCCAGGGGTTGTAAATACCGGACGCGAGTAACTCGAAGTTTTCCTCATGAACCGAGATCGCCTGTTCCTCGAACGGGTAAGCCTCCTCCTCGATAACCAGCTCGTAGCTGTTCATCTCGGCCACCGACAGGCCGGCTGGCCGTTCGGACTCGAGCAGTGAAGCACTGAAGTTGAGATAGACCTGCGCGATATAAAAAGTCGCCGCAGCCGTAACGTCGGCAACTTCGTAGGAGATCAGACCTTCGAGCGATGCCAGCGTCTCATCCATACTGGTTTGTTTGAGCGCAAGGCTCTCCTCGAACGGCTGCGTCAGCGTCAGGCGCGCGAACTGTTCATATTGACGTTCGACCAGCACCAGCGCGGCATGCGAGGCGAGGAAACGACTGCGATCAGTGCGATCGGGGCCCGCATTGCGGTCCTCTTCGATAATCTCGTTGAGCTCGTCAAAGTAGCGCTGGTAATCCGACTGGTCGTGATAGATCTCCGAGAGTCGATGACGAGTCTCCATCGCGATGTCCAGCGGCCGCGGGTATGCGTCGACATACTGCTCGTAGACACGAATCGCGTCGTCGAGCACGTGGACTTCATCGTACAGTTCCGCTGCCGTCAGCAGCGCCTCGCGACCGAGTTCGACATCCGCTGCCTCTGCGGCGATCCGCTCGTGCTCGGCGGCCGAGCGTGCCGTCTGGCCATCCTCCCGATAGATGTAGGCCAGTTGCTTCGTCGCATCCTTGTTCAGCTCGTGCTCCGGATGGCTGACACGAAACTCTTCCAGCACATCGGACGCCATGGACCAGTCTTCGAGCTTCATCAGTGCTGCTGCCGCGTCATACTCGGCTGAACTGCGAATCGACGATGTCGGCGCAACGGTCTTGATTCGCAGGAAGTGACCAGCTGCGGCCCGATAGTCTTCGAGCAGGGTGGCCTGCTCTGCCTGCTTGTAGATCGAAGCGGCCAGTCCATCAATGACTGCGTCGCGGGATTCGTCATCCGCCGGTGTGAGCTGCAGGACGTTGGTGTACGCGACCTCGGCATTCTGGTACTCGGCAATATCGATCGACGAGTGTGCAATCACGGCCCACGCCGCGCGCCGCAGATCCGGGTCGGATGCCGGGTAGCGGCCAACGAGCCAGTGTCCCGACTCGATAGCGCGCGTGAAGTCCTTCATCTCGTACAGGTCGTCGGCGGCTGCGCCAAGGACGACCGGCGCCTCTTCATGATCCGGGAATGTCTCGGCAAATTTCAGCGAGCTTTCGACGGTCGCTTCCATGACTTCACGCTGACGGGCGCCGGTTGCAACGGTCAGTTCCTGCCGGTACGCATACACTGCTGCATAACCCGCCGCGGACGCTTTTTCGTGGGTGTCGTAGGAGTACGCGGTGCGTTCATATTCGTTGGCTGCATCGATGAAGTTCTCGTTTTCGAGCAGCAGGTCCGCGAGCTGGTAGTTGATTCCCGGCGTCTCCGGGTCATCCGGGAAGGATGCCAGGAGCTGACGGTACCAGCGATTCGCCTCGAGGAAGTTCCGGGGCTTGTCCTCGGCAAGCGCCCCTTCCTGGTACAACGCATGGTAGTGCCCGGCAAGGTCGGACAGGTTGGTCTTCAGAAACCCGACGACTTCCAGCGAGTCTTCGACGTTTACGTAGTCCCAGTAGTCGGCTTCGAGCGCGTAACTCGTCGCAAACGCCTTCTTCGACTCGACTACGAGTTGCGCAAACCCGGCTTCGCCGTAGATGTCCACCACGCGCATGCTGAAGTGTGGCGATTCCCTGTGATACGGATTGAGTGCGACAAACGACTTGTAGACCGATGCCGCATCGTCATAGCGCAGCTTGCCGAAATAGAACTCCGCGAGGTTACCGTAGATCTTGTCCGCGTAGCTGCGGCGACCGTTTTCCGAGAAATACTGATCGACCGTCTCGGGGCCACCCATGTTCGAGAAGCTGAGGCTGATCACGCGGAACGTGTCGGTAATGCGGTGCTCGTCGTCGTCCTCGTCGAGCGAGTCAAAGTCGAACCCGATGTCCTCGCGGTGATCGAGCATCGCCACAAAATTATCGAGTGCTTCATCGTAGAAAAACTGTTTGTAGAGCGTCCAGCCCTTCTTGTACAACGCCAGTTCATGGTAGCCCGATCCCGAGCCGAGCGTGATGACGGCGCTGTAGGCGTCTTCGGCATCGATGTATTTCTTACGCACGAAGTAGTACTCGCCGCGCCGGAAATGCACTTCGTCGATATGCCTGGAGTACGGGTACTCGCGGACCAGTCGGTTCATAACCTCCATCGCCTCGTCCGGCTGGCCAATCTCGTCATAGGCGCGCGACATCTGGTACAGGACCCGATCGTTGCGCTCGTAGTCGGGATACTGCTCGAGAATCTGCCGGTACGTGGCGATCGCCTCGCGGGGCCCTGCCGGTATGGCTGCGCCATCGGCGCCGACCAGTTCCCCGCTGTAGTCGCCCGACGGGGCAAGGAACTGCTCACGTCCCAGCGCCCGGTTCTCAAATTCGGCGTCCGACTCGTCGGCTTGCCTGGGGGCCGCGGCACGCCGTTCCGTCACGATCCCCGACGCCGCATCGGCCGTCTCGGGCGCCCTCATCTCGGTCAGCTCGCCGCTACCGATGACGCCATACGCCTGCTCGATCTGCAGGTCGGCCAGGCGGCGCATCGCCTCCGGCGTCCTTGCATTTTCCGAGGTCTCGGCCAGATAACGGCGATAGCTCTGTGCGGCCCGTTCCAGGCTGTCTTCGAGATGCACTTCCGAAAGATCCGCCTGCACGCCCTCGAGTTCGGCCAGCGTGCCCTGCTGCCGCACGTTCGTCGAACAGGCAGCCAGGCACAGCACGGCGACACTGCTTGACAGCAATACGCGTTTCATTCCGGCTCCTCCAGCCGCGCCTGTGCCTGCGTGGCACGGTCGTAGCTGTCCGCCAGCGCGAAGCGAGCCTTGTCGCCGTAGTTTTCGAGGTGCTCGCGGCGCGCCATCAGCTCGTCGATGGCAACAAGTTCGAGCAGGTGCCCCTGTCGCGCCATCAGACGGTCGATGCGGTCGACGGCCTGCTGCACGTCGGCGCGCAAGCGGCCCATGGGCTTGTCGTAACCGACGTAACTGTGTGTCGCCGCCTGGCGAGAGCGTACGTACTCGTCGTACTCCGCCTGCGCAACGGCCATGGCGTCATCCAGGCCGCGCAGATTCCGGTCGAACTCCGTAAACCGCTCGTGGTACTCGGTTTCGAGTGTGAAAAACACCAGGCCCTTGATCCGCTCCAGCCGCTCGACCAACGCATCCCGGTTGGCACGTTCGTTGTTTGCCAGGGCATCTTCGATACGATCCACGCGACGCAGAATCATCTGCTCCTCGGGTGTCGCCAGGAACTCGGGGCGCGGTATTGTCAACAGGTCGTCCCGTCGCTTGACCAGCATCTTGTGCTGTTCGGCACGCAGCCGCATGCGGGAATCCAGCTTGCGAAAGCGCTCGTCAATCTCGGGAAGCAGCGGCTCGTAGTGGTCGTGACGGATAACAACCATTTCCTCGTAGGCGTCGAAGCCGCCCTCCCAGGTCAGAAGTTTGCGCTTCAGGTCTGCAAGGTCCAGGTAGTTCTGCAATCCGGTCTGGAAGTCATGGGATGCCATGAGGTCCATCAGGTAATAGGTTTCCGGCGTCTCGGGCAGTGACCGTAAGCGGATGACCCAGTCCTTGTCCTTGCGAATCTCTTCGCGAATCAGTGCCTCGAGAAACTGTCCGTCGCGAATACTGTCGATCGACTCGGTCAGCCGTTCGATCTCTGCAACGAATGCATCGAGGGCGTGGCCGTAGTGAATGGCTGCGCGTCCGTGAATGTCGAGCTTGCTGTAGGCATAAGGCAGTGCCAGCAATGCCTCCTGCGTTGCCCTGTCGGTTACCTCGCGGTCGGCGAGAATGCTCCAGGGCACCACCGCACGATCGTATTGTTCCGCCGACAAATGGGCCCAGCCGGCGCTGAGCAGGGCCTGGTTGGAGAGCGGACCGTCGAGGCGCACACGATTGAGGAGAGGTACCGCTTGTGCGAAAGCCTCTTCCTCCAGGTAGATCGTGCCGAGGACCAGGTTGGCCTTGTCGCGAATCGCGAGCTCACCCGGGTCGTCCGTGGCGATCAGGCCCGCTTTCTCGAGCTGTTCGAGCGCCTCGCTGCGACGCCCGCTCTGCAGGTAGGCGATGCCGAGATTGTAGGCAGCAAAGCCACCGTAGCTCTCGGAACTCTGAAGCTTTTCAAGGCTTTGCATTGATTCTTCGGGCCGCTCCTGCGCCAGGTAGACATTGGCTCGCAGAAACTCGATATCGTCACGGATGGTCCTCGGGATATCGCCTTCGATGCGATCCAACGCCAGCATCGCATCGTCGAATTGCCCTTTCTGGAAATGAATTCTCGCGAGGCGATAGGCGGCATCGTTGCGAACGGTTTCCTCGACTGCGCCCTCGAGCACCGCCTTGATCGCGCGGCCGGCACGATGATGCATGCGGTAGCGAAGCTCGAAGTCGCCCAGCGAAAACTCGGCGTCCTTGAAGTGCACATAGAGCGTATCGAGTTCAGGCTCGTCCACGGCAACGTGCTGGCGAACCTCCGAATCGAGCCGTTCGAGTGCTTCGAAGTAGTTACCCTGGTGAGCCTCGTAGAGGGCCTCGCCGAAATAGAGGTCATTGAGCTCCTCGCCCGCAGCGCCGCGGAATGACAGCGCGGCGACGGTAAGAAGCGTCAGTTTGAGGGGCAGCAGGCGCCGCATCGACTACCAGTCTCCAACCCGGATCGGTTCGCTGCCGAAGCCCGGCTGTGCCAGGGTAAGACCGAGTGCTTTGGGCTTGACGCCCTTCGAGAACGTGAAACTGCTGCTTTCGCTGAAATCGTTACCGTTCTTCAGCTTGCCATTGACGGTCACGCTGATCTGATGGTCGCCGGTCGGGACGTTGCCAGTGTAGACGCGCTGCACCCCGCCTTTCTGCAGAGCCTCGAGCTCCTTGAAACTGTAAATGTGGTGCGTAGCCATTTCGCCATCGATCATGACCTGGACCGCATCGAGCCGAAATGTCTCTTCGGGCGCCAGCGCCACGAACACGGACAACTGCGTGTTCGATGGATACAGCAGACGTTCCTCGAGATTGTTGAGCTCGGACGCGATGTTCAGGACGTCCGACTTGATCTCCTGCACCTGACCGTCAAGGCTTTTCATGTCTGCGCCCGACAAGTCCTGCGCGCTGACCAGCGCGAACGGTGCCAGGATCAGCAGAAACGGCGCAGCCGTGCGAATCCGTTGCCACATCTCAAACTCCCTTTTAAACATAATCCCTATACCGGCGACAAGGAGTGGCATTACCTTCCTTAGAGCCGGCCAGCTGGAAGTGTTGAGCAATTTCACATAGCAGTCTGTGACCCAGCGCGCATTTCGCCGGGCCGGACAGGCTATCGGTTATTGCATGAACGAGGCAGCTTCGAGGGAGATCAGGAGAACCAGACGGAGCGCGTGACCGTCGACCAGCCCGCCGTCGCGCGATTAGTCACCAGCTACTGGTTTTTCGCCTTTTGCTGGTACATGCGTTTATCGGCAACCGCCAAGACGCCAGCAATGCCATCATGGATGGACACGTCATAGCTTACGCGGCCGACGCTCCAGCGAAGTTCGGCGGCAATGGTCTCGTTGGCGATGGCGGCAAGTTCCTGCATCCTGGCGAGCGCACGATCGGCGAGAATCTGGTGCCCGACCATCATGACCGCGAATTCGTCACCGCCTAATCGAGCCACGACGTCCGAGTTTCGGAAGCTCTTGATCAACACCTTTGCAAAGGCTTTCAAGGCATCGTCACCAGCCTGGTGGCCGAACGAGTCATTGAATAACTTGAAGTCGTCCAGGTCAAAGAACAGCACATCAGCATGGAGCGCATTGCGGTCGCAAAGCGGCAGCAGGTGATTCGCCACCTGCAGAAACCCGCGCCGATTTGCGATCCCGGTCAGTTCATCGACGAATACCTGCCCTGCGGCGACGAGTTCGTCGCTGACCAGGCCTGCGAAATCACTGAGCATGCGTTTGGCCGAATCCGAAAACTCCCGCGGCTTGTCATCGAGCAGACACAGGTGCCCGGCAATTCGGCCCCCGGGTGTATACAGGGGGCAGCCGGCGGCGAACCGCACCTCGAGGTCGCCCACATGACTGGGAATTCCGTCCGATCCATCTGAGCGTTTGGTGGTGTCGAAAACGAACGGCTCGGTACTTGACGCGATGAAAGCACTCGACGACAGTTCCTGCAGAGCCTCAAGGTGCCGTGGAGAGCGTTGGGATTCGACCCTGCCGCTGATCACGGCCAGGCACATTTCTACACCGAAAAGCCGTTCTGCCATTTCGGCGATTCGATCGATGCGGCAACTGGGTTGCGAATTCACTATTCGCTGCAAGTGGGTGTTTAGAAGACGAACGGTCTCATCGAGCGGAATTGCATTATCTGTCATACGCTCATCCCTGAAGGGCAAGTCGTTGTGCGGACTTACATCACTGATCTGAATCAGGCCAAGTGATTTATACGCGATGCGATAATCGATTTTCTAACTATATTTCAGTCGCATACATAAATGGGTCAGTCGAACCAAAAAGCGTTTCCTTCGGCATATTTTTCCTCCAGAAACGCCAGGGCCTGCCGCGCATCCGCGCTAATTTGACGAGGAGTCCGGGGAGCGATTGACGAAAACGCTGTCCTGTACGAGACCGATGCGCTTAAGCGGCTGCTTGTTCGGCGAGCTCGGCCCGGGTTCTTGCCACGCGATCACTGTCCGGCGCCAGCCGCGTCGCCGCGGCAAGACTCTCAGCGGCACGCTCCATCTCACCCAACTTCGCGTACGCCGTCGCCTGCGTACACAGGACCTTGGCCTGCGTGGGTTTCGGTTCGATCTTGAACCTGCGGTCGCGCGTTAGTGCAAGCGCCTCTCGTTCCCGGTCGGTCGCCACGAGGACGAGCGCCCGCGTCGATCGAATGGCGAGAGCCATCGGACACAGGCTGTACGCTTCGCTACTCAGCTGCTCCGCTTCGTCGAGCGCGTCTGGTGTCTCCTTGAACTGCAGTGCGTAGGCCAGGTTATTGAGCAGCGCAGCGCGTTGACCTCGGTCCAAAACATCCACTTCGAGCGCGGCCCGGCACAGGCGGATTCCCTTATCGAGATTGCCGGTTTCGGCGTAGGCTGCACTGGCCAGGATCTTCATGGCGATATCCGCGCCTCCGCTTTCAATCACCGGCTCAACCATCTCTACGACTGCGGCCTTGCTCCCGAACAGGTATTCAAAATAGGCCACGACGAACAGTGTCTGCCCAACAGCTTCGTCGACCTGCTCATCCGTCATCGCGAACGCCTCGAGAATGCTGCGCCCGTCGCTGCTCATGACGCCGTATGGCGTGGACGCCTGGAACGGCAGGAGGTTGGCGACGCCAAGCAGGACGTTGAATATGACGAATAGTTGCGCAGCCAGTTCCGGGTACGTTGGCAACGCGCCCTCGTACTGTTTGAGCCAGGCATACACGGCTCCGGCACACGCAAGGTTGAACAGCGGCCCGGCCGCGGAAATGAAGGCCGACTTCATGCGGTACCCGTTCCTGGACGGGTAGGACAGGACAATCAGGCCCTCTGACGGCGTGAACCCCAGCAGCAACCACCGGGCGGCCGTCCTCGACACACGCACTTGCCGACCGCCACCAATAGAGAACACCGGCACACCGACGCCGACCAGCGTCGCCGCCGCCGCATGCGCCAGCTCATGCAGGGCAATCGCCGCGTACGCCGCGACATAGGCGATAAGCGCAAATGCGACCGCGCCAATAGCCGACCCGGTAGTGTGGTAGCCGATAACAAGAAAGACTATCGAGGTGATCGCGACGTTGACGTAGAAACCCTGGAACTTGTCGCGGTAGGCCTTGCACGTCACGCAGGCCTTGCCCGGGCCATTGCGAAACGTGGACGCATCGACGAAGGCCTCCTCCCAATCGGAAGTCACACCACAGTAACAGCATCTGGAAAGCGGTTCTGTCATAGGCCCGGCGCGGACTAATTGCCCAAGGTCGATATCAACATGGACAAGATCCTAGCTCAGGGCCCTACGGCCCGATAGTGCGGCTGTCTCAGTTCGGAGGAGGCTTCCTGAGTTGGTCCGCCTGCCGCTGCAGCACTCGCATGTCTCGCTTGGTCTGCTCCTCGTCAAAAGCGCCGGCCACCTGTCGACAGACTTCGATCGGGCGGTTCGACCCAGTCGGCTTTTCTTTCTTGCAGACGATCTTGGGTGGTTCGACTCCACTTTCCAGCGGTGCGGCCGCGATGGTCTCCGCCGTTTCAGGTTGGGCAGCACAGCCGCTCAAGATAAGTCCCACAAGAAAGACGACAGATATCCGCATGATTCATCCCCCGCTGCGCTAGCCAGAGAAACACGCTAGCACACGGAAGCTTGGCCCTGAGCCAGTTCCAGCAATTCACCGACAAAACGCACGTTTCGACACCAACCCCCTTCGATTCCGCACAATCTGGTACGGAAACAGGGGTCGAACCGGAGTTTTAAAACGCTCGGTTCGGGCCATTTGCCTTTACAGACTGCCGCTATAATGATCGACCGTCGAACCAACGAACAGGCAGGCACCGGTGAGCTTCGAAAAAGCTGTTACTCGATTTTGGTCTTATGCCCGTGGGCGCCATTGGCTGATTGGCGCCGCAAGCGCGGCGTTGCTTGCCTGCGGCGGAGGTGGCGGCGGGTCTGTTTCTCCCGGATCAGGCGCGCCGAATACATTCGTGGCAACCTCGGTAGAAGACGCTCTTGACCGTGCTATTGCAAACGACCTGGACGGTATCTGGGTCTTCGTCGACGACGGACGTGGCGCACCGGAATTCTTGGCCGCCGGCATCCAGGACCGCGCCACACTTGCTCCTGCCGACGTCAGCAACCTCTTCAAGATTGCCAGCATCAGCAAGATGTTCATGGCTGTCACCGGCGCCAAGATGGCTGCAGCGGGCACCCTGAATCTGGACGACACGCTGGCACATTGGTTGCCCGACCTGGCCACACGCATCGAGAACGCGGACCAGATAACTGTGCGCCACTTACTGCGTCACCGCAGCGGCGTTCCTGATTTCGACAGCGCACCGAGCTTTAGCTGGAATGACCCTCATACTGATATCGACGCCACTCTCGATCTGGTGCTGGATAGTCCGGCCGACTTTGCGCCCAACGCCCGCTTCGGCTATTCGAACACCAACTACCTGTTGCTGGGTCGCATATTCGACACGGCGTTGGGCTATCACCACCACCAGTTCATACAGGACGAGATCTTGTCACCGCTGGGTATGATGAATACCTATTCCCTGCTCGGCGACGCCGATGTCACGCAACTGGCCCATGGGTACTGGAATGGCGTCGACCGTATTGACCAGGATTACGTCGTGCCCGGCGGCTCAATGGTTTCGACGGCACAAGAAGTAGGCATCTTCCTGCGCGCGCTCGCGACCGGCAGCCTGCTTACAGCGGATGAGCGGCAGATTTACTTCTTGCTGTTCGCCGACTTTGGTCACTCCGGGTGGTTACCCGGCTACCAGAGCAACGCCCAGTATTTCTCGGACATGGACACGGTACTCGTACAGTTCGTCAATGTAACAGGCCGCGGCACCGAGAACGTGGCGCAAGAGGTCTACGATAGCCTGGTTGACTATCTCCGCCGACGGTAGAGACGGGCTTTCCGGGCAGATTCGCTGCGCTCAAGAATTACCGGCCCACTACCTTCAATCGCCAACTTATCATCCTGGTTGTATATCGGACATTTCTTCATCGACAAACAGCCACAGCCAATGCAGCCAGTCAGGGAGTCTCGCAAACGCTGCAAATAGGCAATACGGTCATCAAGCTCAGTCTGCCAAGCATGGGAACATCCTAACGCAATCGGGTCCGCTACTTGACGACAGGTCCTGGAAGGCTCTGAGTCTGCGGCAAGTACGAATTGTCATTAGCGGCAGGCCCGGCTAACGTCTGATGCGGCCAAAATGACTCGCACACGCGTCACATTTCTACGGTGACCAGGCGATGAAGCTGCCCTGCGGCAGCGGCTCCGGCCGCCGCAAGTGTGCTGGCGCAAGGAGCAGGATTATGCCCGTTAATCTCACCCCAAGAGACGTGTCTTCCGAGCTCGAAGGATGCAACTCGGTTCTGATCGCATCCTGTCCTGTTTGCCCCCCGATGTGTCTTGCCATGCAAGAAGAGGAACCCTTTATCGAGTTCTTCAAACACGGCATCAAGACCCCCGCGTTCGAAGACCATATTGAGTCGATTCGTGAAGCGCTGACAGAACGCGGCGTCCGAACAGACGTATTTTCCATTCACACACCAACCCCGATGATGTGCCTCTGGACGGAGCGGCAGCGAGCTCGCTTGCTGAAACGTGCCAAGGGCTTTGACGCAGTATTGATCCTGGCCTGTGATTCAGGGACGGTGTCGGCGAAAGACGCCCTCAAGGACACGGACTGCCAGGTCATCCAGGCCCTGGATATGGACGGCGTCATCAACGCCACCACCTCGATTCACTTCCCGCTAACCGTGGTCATGGAACGCCACGACGAACCCGGTGCGGCTGGACGGGCAATGTGAACGGCAACAATCAGGGGAACCGATATGTGTTTCTTTATTAGCTTATTCCCGGCTACCTTCTGGGCCATCCTTGGTTACCTGGTCCTGTTTTCGTCAAGCAGGGCTGAAGGCTCGATAAAGACCTTTGGTCAGCTTCTCGGCGTTTGGGCGCTGGTTATTTCCGTGTTCATTCTGCTTGGTGGCGCCTACATCTCGACGACTGGCCTGTGCTCCATGGAGATGATGTCGCAGTGCTGGAACCAATGAACAAGCGCGTTGTAATTCCCACGCTCCTGCTCCTGATCTGTTCGGTCGCACTCGCACAAGATCGACCCGACGCATTCCCGGCAACGTCAACCGGAGTGGTCATGGCGGATCGAAACGTTACCCTGTCGGCGAAGATCGTCGGCCGGGTGTCCGCAGTTAACGTCGACGAAGGAGACCGGGTCGGCGTTGGTGACATACTCATCGACATCGAGGACGCGGAGCTGCTTGCCAACCTCGCGGCCGCGCGCGCCCGGCTGAGGATGGAAGAACTCAACTGGGCGCACCAGGAAAAGCTCGCTGAGCGCATCAGGAACCTGCGCGAGCAAGGCACCGTATCCGCCGAGAACCTTGACGACGCCAACTTCAAGGTCGATGCAGCCGAACAGTCCGTCGCCAGTGCGAAAGCCGAGGTCGCTCGCGCCCGTGCGATGCTCGCCGAAACCAAGATCCGGGCGTCGTTCGCCGGTGTCATTACGCGCAAGGACGTGGAGCCCGGCGTCGTCACGGCGCCTGGAACCCCGCTGCTCGTGCTGGAAGATCACGCCAGTCTTAAATTCCGCACGAGCGTCAAGGAACAGGACATTGCTCACATCGAGATTGGCCAGACGCTCTCGGTAACAATCGATGCGCTCGACGGCCTGACGCTGGTCGCCACGGTCACAAAGATCATTCCATCAGGCGATCTGTCTACGCACGAATTCGTCGTCGAAGCCACGCTTCCCCGGCACGACAAGGTATTCCCGGGCATGTTCGGCAAGGCGACGTTCGCGCGCTAGGCGACCGCGATCATGAAAGGTGCAATCCGCTTTTTCGCCAACCAGCCGACGCTTGCGTACGTCCTGACGTTCCTGATCATCTTTCTCGGCGTCAGCGCGCTGACCGTGGTGCAGCGTGACAACTTCCCCAGCGTTGACCTTCTCGAGATGACCGTGACAACGCGCTACCCCGGCGCGTCGCCCGAAGATGTCGAACTCAACGTGACGAATGAGATCGAGGAAGAGCTCAAGGAAGTCGACGGCATCGAAAAGTACACGTCCTACTCGATGGAGAACATTTCCATTGTGCATATCTGGATCGACCGCGAGATGCGCGACAAGAACAAGGTGAAGACCGACGTTCGCGACGCCGTCTCCCGGGTCTCGGACCTGCCGGTCGAAGTCGACGAAGATCCGGTCGTTGAAGAAATCACGACATCGACGGCCATCCCCGTGATCGAGGTCGGGCTAACCGGCAACGTGCCCTACAGCGAGCTGCGCGAGGTGGCGCGGCGCGCAGAGAAAGCGCTGCTGACCGTGCCCGGCGTACGCGGCGTCACCAAGTACGGCTACCTGGACCGCGAGATCAAGGTTGAGATCGGGCAGGATGCGCTGGAGCGCTACCAGGTGGCATCCCATGAAATCGTAGCTGCGATCCAGAACCGCAATATTCGCGCGACCGGCGGATCGTTCGAGTCCTACACGAGCGAGAAGAACATTGTCACGCTGGCCGAGTTTGCGGACCCGATGGAAGCGGCCGAGGTGATCGTGCGCATCAGCGAAGGCGGCTCGACCATTCGCGTCAAGGACGTGGCGGTCCTGCGCGACGACTTCGAACCAGCCAAGGTGCTGTCGCGGATGAACGGAAAGTCGGCGATTTCGTTTGTCGTCTTCAAGAAGGAATCGTCGGACATCATCCGGACCGTGAAGGGCATCAAGCAGCTCATCGACGAAAACCTCGATCAGCTACCCGAGGGTATCGACATCGAGTTGTCCAACGACCGCTCGAGGCTGGTGATCAACCGGCTCAACGTTGTCATGTGGAACGGTCTTATCGGGCTTGGGCTGGTCATGCTCATGCTCACGTTGTTCCTCAACTGGCATTCGGCATTCTGGGTGGCCCTGAGCATTCCGGTCGTGTTGCTGGGGACGCTGTTCCTGCTACCCGTTTTCGGCGCCTTTCTGGACACGATCGCGATGGGCGCGATGATTCTCGTCATCGGCATCATCGTCGACGACGGCATCGTCGTGGCGGAGAACATCTGGCACCACCGCGAGCATGGCTTGAAACCGATCGATGCGGCCGTGGAAGGCACCTACGCGGTGTCCAAGCCCGTCATTACGACGGTAATCACGACGGCATTGGCCTTCATGCCGATGTTTTATATGAGCGGGATGCTCGGCGACTTCGTCTTCGTGATTCCACTCGTGGTCGTGCTCGCGCTGTCCATATCGATCCTCGACACCATGTTCATCATGCCGGCGCACCTGATTTCCCGGTCTCACGTTGAAGGGGAAGAAACGCGCATGCGAACCAGCGACTGGTTCGTGCGCTTTCGCGAGCGTTTCGGGACCGTTCTCCACAAGCTGTTGCCCATGCGCTATGCCGTTACCGGCGTGTTTGTTGCGCTGCTGCTCGCGGCGTCTTTTTACGCGGCGCGATACATGGACTTCGTGCTGTTCCCGACCCAATCCGCGGACGAGTTTTACATCCTGGCCGAGTTGCCGAGTGGTTCATCGCTGGAACACACGGCCGAGAAGCTGCAGGAGATCGAGGCGCTGGTCGCCGGGCTGCCCAACCATGAGCTGGACTCCTTCACGACGCGGGTCGGCACGCACGACTTCCACAACCCCGGTGAAAACGAAAACTGGGGTCTGCTCAGCGTCTACCTGACCGCATTCGCGAAACGTGACCGAAACGCCGATGAGATCGTCGATTCCTTGCGCGCGCATACCGCCCCTCTCGAAGGCTTCGACTCGATTGTCTACAGCATCGATAGCGGCGGACCGCCCGTCGGCCGTCCGGTCCAGATACGCGTCATTGGCAGTGAAGACGAACAACGCCGAGCACTGGCCGCCGCGATCGTCGCCCAGTTACAAACGATCGATGGCGTGTCCGACATCGAACGCGACGACAAAGCCGGCAAGGAACAGATCGTCGTCGACCTCGACTACATCCGGCTTGCCGAACACGAGTTGAGCGTTGCCGATGTGGCGAAGAACCTGCGGCTGGCTTACGACGGTGAAATCGTGACGTCGGTGCGCTACGGCGATGAAGACGTCGATTTCCGCGTCATCCTAGAGGAAAAGGCGCGGGGCTCCGCAGAGGTTCTGGGCAAGCTCGTTATTCCGAATCGCTACGGCCGCTTTGTCGAGCTTCAGGAGGTAGCGGGTTTTCGCATGGCTCCGGGGCCGTCGAACATACATCACTATGACAATGAACGGACGATTACGGTCACGGCCAACATAGACAAGGAAAAGACCACGTCGCTACTGGCAACCAACGCGGTCCTGGATGCGATCGACGTACAACACGACTGGCCGGGTATGCGCATGGTGGCCGGCGGCGAGACCGAGGAGACGCAAAAGTCCATGAGCAGCCTCGCCGTCGCGTTTGCAGTCGCGGCCGTGGGTATCTACCTCGTCCTGGTACTGCTGTTCAACTCACTCATTCAGCCAATCATCGTCATGATCGCGGTGCCGTTCGGGCTTACCGGCGTCATTTTCGCGTTTGCGGTGCACGGCCAGGCAATCGGATTCCTGGCGATGCTGGGTGTTATTGGCCTCGTTGGAATTGTCGTCAATGACTCGCTGATCCTCGTTAATCTCGCAAATAGCCTGCGCGGTTCGAACACTGACGCCTCGCTGCGCGAGATAGTCGTTGATGCAACCAAACACCGGCTCCGCCCGATTCTTCTCACCTCGGTTACGACGGTTGCGGGCCTCTTGCCGATGGCCTATGGACTCGGCGGCTCCGATCCGTTCTCGGCACCCATGGCACTGGCGATGGGGTACGGGATTCTGTTCGCGACGCCTTTGACGCTTATCCTGCTTCCCTGCCTGCTGCTGATACAGGGTGACCTGAAGCGGTTGATTCACGGTGTCACGGTGCGCATTACCGGCAAACAGGTCGACTGACCTGGCTGCGAAAAGTCCGGTTCGACCCCGACTCCCATTCCCCTTCGCGGTCATATAGCGATACTCGGTCAACCACAAAGGCACAGGAACGTTAACAAATAGACACACGAATATTCAGGTGGCCAGGGAGGTCCCGAATGAACACACGGAAAGTGAACATAATTGCACTGATCACGGCGCTGCTCATGCTGAGTGCTTGCAGCACCACTGATACCCAGCATAGTTCATCGAGTGGCGGGCGGCCAATATTGAGTGCCGCGGAAGCTGACTCGATGATTCGCGTGGAGGTCAGGACGTTGGAGCCAGTTCCCGTGGAACAGGCGATGGTTGACACAGCGAAGATCAGTATACGCTGACAGACCAGTTTTAGGCGCCGGACCGACTATCACAGAAATGTCGGTTCGACGCCTGCTTACTAGTAGACCAGTCGCCCGCGCACGCTGAGGCCGCAGGTTATTGAGGTCCTGGTCTGCCTCGCTGACCGGCATGGCGAAGTCGTGACAATCGACGAGTTGCTGGAAACGGTGTGGAAAGGACGCATTGTCAGTGAAGGGTCCGTCTACAACTGCGTGAGCGAACTTCGGCTTGCTCCTGTTGCTGATACAGGGCGACCTTACGAGGTTGGTCCGCTCTATTCTCCCAACGACGACACTTGGGAGAAAACCCGGCATTGCGACATCCTGGCGCAGCGCCTGCTGTACCTACAGCCCTGCTATTCCAATCGTTCGGCCCCCGACAATCTGATACGGTCTTTCGCATGCCTGGGCTGGATCACTTGAGCGATGCAGAGCTGGTCGACCTGTGCAACACGGGCGATCGGGGCGGTGCGATTGCGGCCTTCGAGACGCTTTACGCTCGTCACAAAGACTACGTGTTACGCGTCGCGTTTCGTTACGTGGGCGATGCGGACCTCGCGCTCGACGTTCTGCAGGACACGTTCAGTTATATCCTCAGGAAATTCCCGCCACCGGGTGAGGGACTGGTCCTCAAAGCACAGCTACCGACCCTGCTCTACGTTGTCGCCAAGAACAACGCGATCTCGATACTTCGCAAGGCGAGCAAAGGCGACGCCGGTGGCGACATCGATCCGGACGAGCTGCCCGCCCCGGGCTATCGGGACTCAGGCGATCTCGCTAAGCTGCTGCAGGGGCTTACGCCCGGGCAGCGCGAGATCATCACGCTCCGGTTTGTCGATGACCAGCCCCTGCAGGACATCGCCAACACCCTCCAAATACCGCTCGGGACCGTGAAATCCCGCCTGCACAAGGCCATCGAGGCGATGCGCAAGCTGCCGAGCGTCAAAGACTTTTTCGAAAAATGAACCTTTTGGGTGGCTGCTGCGCTTAATACTCAAGGAGCGCAGCACTATGCACGAAGATGACAACCTCGAAGCCCTGCCCGACGAGCTGGTCGCCGAACTCAAGAAGGCCGACAAGCCCGGCGCGCTGATCACGGCGAAAGTCGATCGATCGATAGCCGATCTTGCACGCGAGCAGTTCGAATCCCGGCCCGAGAAGCGTCGCCGCGTCGCACCCGCATGGTACGCCGTTGCCGCCACGGTACTGCTTGCCGTGCTCGTGCTCCCAATCAGCAGCCGCTTCGGCACCGTTGATGACGGTCTCTACGCCGATGTCGACAATTCCGGCCAGATCGATATCGCCGATGTCATGACACTGGCACGCCGCGACGGCGAAGTTACCCAGGCAGAACTGGATGCCTTCGCCATGCAAATTGTATCGCTGGCCGACACGGGAGACACGTCATGACGCGCCGACTGCATGTCATCGCCGTCTTGCTGCTGCTGGCCGCGTCGCCGGCATTGGCCGATTCGCCGGTCCGGTTCACGGCCGTCGATGTGTATATCGACGCCGCCGAACCGATGGCCGCGTGGCAGCTCGAGTTCTCTGCTGTTGCCGGCGTCATGCAGGTCGTTGGCGTCGAGAACGGCGAGAGCAAAGCATTTGACGACGCACCCTACTACGACCGCGAGGCCGTGGAGAACGGCCGGGCGGATCGCATCGTCGTTGCCGACTACTCGCTCGTAGACCAGGACGAACTGCCCAGCGGCCGGGTACGCGTCACGACGCTGCACCTGATGCTGTCGGGCGATGAAGCACCGGAATTCGACACGCGGCTCATCGTCGCATCGAGCTACCAGGGAAAAAGAATAAACGCAGAGATCAGTTTCGAGATCTCTGATGGGAGTGACCAATGATCAAGATCGACCGTAGATGGACTTATGGACTGACGGGCCTTTTTGCAGCAGCCCTGATAATAACGGGCTGCGCAGCGTCCCACATGCCAGGGCCTGAGCCTGCGCCTGCACCTGAACCTTCGCGCGACGGGGACCACGGCGCCGACCAGGGTCTTGAGGAAATCGTCGTTACGGGCACGAAAGTTGAACGCCCGCGTTCACGACGGTACGGCGGTCGTTCTGCCGACGGGGCGAACCAGTCAACAGCCGGGTCCAGCAATATGATGGCACTCTACGACAACGCCGCACCGCACGAAGCCCTGCCCTACACCAGCGACGAAGAAATCTGGGTCATCCAGAAGCCAACGGCAACAAGCGCTGTAACCCCAACCGACGACCCGGGCACCGGCTCCATGGTCGCCACAGTCGACTCGGAAGAAGTGCCGCTACCCCTGCAACACACGGGTGTCACGGCGCAGATAAACGGCTACATCAGCACTGTCAACGTCCGGCAGGAATTTTCCAACCCCTTCGACAGCAAGATCGAAGCGGTCTACCTGTTCCCGCTACCCGAGAAAGCCGCCGTCAGCGAGTTCCTGATGATCATTGGTGAAAGGAAGATTCGTGGCATCCTGCGTGAGAAGGAAGAGGCTAAGGAAATCTACGAGGCCGCACGCTCGCAAGGCTACCGGGCGAGCCTCATGGTCCAGCATCGCCCGAATATCTTCGAGCAGAAAGTCGCGAACATCGAGCCCGGCAAATCGATCGATGTCGACATCAAGTACTTCCACACGCTCAGCTACAACGATGGCTGGTATTCGTTCGTATTCCCGACCGTGGTCGGCCCGCGTTACAACCCGCCCGGGCACAGCGACCCGATCAAGGCGCTGCCGCGCCAGGACACCACGACACAGGATACGGGCGTGCGTTACCTGCGGCCCGACGAACGTTCGGGGCACGACATCAGCATCGATGTGTCGATCAGCGCGGGCGTGGAAATCGAGGAACTGCGCTCAACGCACAAGATCGTGGCGACTCAAGACGATGAGCAATCGGCCTCAGTACAACTCGCGGCTGGCGCGACGATTCCGAACAAGGATTTCATCCTCGACTTCCGGGTCGCGGGTGAAACGATGAAGTCCGATCTCCTGACCTACGTGGACCCGGAGACGCAGCAGGGCTACTTCACGATGATGCTGTACCCGCCGGAAGTGACGGACAAGCTGGAACGCCGCAACATGGAGATGGTGTTTGTCATCGATGCATCCGGCTCGATGAGCGGCACGCCGATGGACCAGGCGAAAGGTGCCGTGCTCGCGGCGCTCGATCACCTGCAGGAAGGCGATACCTTCCAGATCATCCGCTTCTCGAGCAACGCCAGCCAGTTCGGCGAGGCACCGGTGCCGGCGACCAAGCAGAACATCAAGAAAGCACGACGCTACGTACAGAACCTCAGTGGCGGTGGCGGCACGCAAATGATCGAGGGTGTGAAGGCGGCGCTCGACTTCCCGCACGACCCGGCACGCCTGCGCTTCGTGTCATTCCTGACCGACGGCTACATCGGCAATGAAGCCCAGATCCTGGGTGAAGTGCACAAGCGCATCGGTGCGAGCCGCATCTTCAGCTTTGGCGTGGGCTCATCGGTCAACCGCTACCTCATGGAACGCATGGCCAAGATTGGCAAGGGTGCTGTGGCCTACCTCGGTCCGCAGGACTCCGGGTACGAGATCATGGACGGCTTCTTCAATCGCATCAGCCACCCGGCGCTGACCGATGTACGCATCGACTGGCAGGGCATGGCGGTCAGCGACGTCTACCCGTCCGTGTTGCCTGATGTATTCGTCGGGCGCCCGATCGTCGTGACCGGCAAGTACCTGGGTCACGCCAATGACGTCAGGATCCTGGGCCGCCAGGGCAATCGTGATCACAGCGTCATCATCGAGAGCAGCAACGACACGAGCAGCGCACCCCAGCTCGCCAAGACCTGGGCGCGCATGCGCATTGCCGAACTGGAGGACCGCAAGACCTGGAGTGCCGATCCGTACGATGAGATTGGCGAAGAGATCAAAGCCACGGCGTTGCAGCATCAATTGATGTCGGACTACACGTCGTACGTTGCCGTGGATACCTCGGAACGCACCGAGGGCGAATACGGAACCACCGTGCACCAGGCCGTGCCGGTACCGGATGGCGTTCGCTACGACACCACCGTCGAAGAAAACTAAGGAGCAGTAATGAACAAAAGGATGACATGGGTAACGTTTCTATTCGCATTGGTGCTGGTCAGCGGCTGCACTGGGCACTACGTGACGCCGAATAGCGGCGTCTCAATGGGCGCAATTGCTGGAATAGACGAACAGATCGACGGCGACATCAGCAAACACTTCGAGACCAAACCTGCAGCAGAATTTCCGGCACACATCGCGGTCGTGCGCATACAGGACTCGGGCTATCGGACCAAGACGCACCACGGCTACGGCCATGGCCGTTACTCGGTCGTCACGACACGCGACATAGAAACGGACGAAGCCTTCGAGCGACTGCAGAAACTGCCCGACGTCAATGGCGTGGCACCGATCGGACGCATGCTCGTACCCGTGAACGCCAATTCCATCAAGGACCTGCGCATTCCCGCGGCCAAGCTGCATGCCGACATGGTGCTCGTCTACTCGGTCGATACGTCCCTGTATGTCGATGGAAAGCAGCTCGGACCGTTATCCATGATCTCCCTGGGGCTGATTCCCAACAAGAAAGCCCATGTCACTGCGACCGTTGCCGGCATGCTGGTCGATGTGCGTACGGGGTATATCTACGGCACGACGGAATCCTCAGACACGCAGGAACAACTCACGACTGTCTGGGCAACCGAGATGGCGATCGAGAAAGCGCGCGCCAAGGCCGAGACCAATGCGTTTGAGGGTTTTGTTGGGGAGTTTGAGGGTCTTTGGGGTGGCGTTGTCGGTGTTTACAAAAATCGGGCCGTCACACGTCGCGACGAAGTACCCGGAAGTCAGTATCACACGATCCTGTTTGGGAACGACTGATTACAAATCAGTCGGGCGCAGACTTCGTACCGCCTATCTCGCCAGCCGACCCCGAATCTCCGCCAGCAACTTGTCGGTATCCACAGGTTTCGTGAGGAAACCGGCTTCATCGAAGTCCTTCGACTTCACGGCGTCCGACGTATCGCCTGACACCAGGATCACGGGTGTGGTGGGCCGACCAGCCTGCCTGACCGCCTGGATGATGTCAGCACCCGTTTCTCCGGCTCGAAGGTGGTAATCGGTCACCAGCAGATCGGGTGTCCTTTCAGCCATACAGTCCAGCACCTCCTGCAGGCAGGAGGCCGTGACAACTTCGAAGCCTTCAATCTGCAGCAGGATCGACGTCGCATCAAGTACCGTGGGCTCATCATCTACAACCAGTACCAGTCCAGTCACCGAATCGCGTTCCGCCGCTGTTTCGGTCGCACGCGCGGCTGTTCTCTCGCGTTCCCCTTGTGGGACAACCACCGAGAATACGGAGCCTTCACCCGGCTTGGAGCTCACGTCCAATTCGCATCCGAGCAATTCGGCAGTGCGTTTCACGATCGATAGACCGAGCCCCAGTCCCTCCGGACGTGTCTTGCCCGCGTCGACTTGGTGAAATTCTTCGAAAATATCGCCAATCTCGTCCGGTGAAATACCCATACCCGTGTCCAGGACTTCGAGCCGAATAGAGGCTTCCTGGTGCAGACAACGCAAGCGAATGAACCCTTCGCGCGTATAACGAATGGCATTGGAGATAAAGTTCTCGAGAATCTGCGTCAGCAGGCGCGCATCGCTTTTCGCCACGTCGTTGCAGCGTTCGATAATAAGTTCCAGTCCCTTGGTCTTTGCTTGCTCATCAAACTCGGCGTGCAGGTCTTCGAAGATCTCTTGCACCGCACAATCGGTGATGTCCGGTTTTACAACGCCCGCTTCCAGCTTGCTGATGTCCAGCAAAGCATTTAGCAACTTTGCCATTGAGTCCAGCGACTTTTGTTGCTTGTCGATAATGGCCCTTTGCGCATCGTCGTTGGCCGCCCTCTTGGCCACGCTGTTCAGGAGGTTCAGCGCCTGGATCGGTTGCCGTAGATCGTGACTGGCCGCGGCCAGGAACCGGCTTTTGGCACGACTGGCGTCTCTGAGCTGTCGCTCCAATTCTCTTTGCGCGGATACATCACGCACCGTCGCTGTAACCAAGAGTCCGTCTTCGGTTGCGACCGGGCTCAGGCTTATCTCCACGGGAATCTCTTGCCCGTCCTCGCGCTGAGCGTAGAGCTCAAGCCCGGAACCCATTGGCCGGGGCGTCGGGTTGCTGAAGTAACGGATTCGGTGCTGCGGGTGATTTGCCCTGAATCTGGCCGGCAACAGCATTTCCATGTGTTGGCCAATCATTTCCTGCGACGAGTAGCCCAGCACATCCTCGACCCGGCTATTGGCGTACAAGATGAACCCGTCTCGATCGATCACCACGCTGGGATCGGGAGCAGCGTCGAGAAGATGCCTGGCAAGCGTATCCGATATTTCCATTCTTTTACCTTTTGTAGGCTTGCTCGACCATATAATGTAACAGTAGCGCGGACACAATTGGAGGGGCGACCGTCGCGCCCCAAGGTTCACGTGCGCAGACGATAACCGGTCTTGAAGATATAGCGCACGACTAACAGGCAAGCCACCAGGAACCCCACCGTCATCCCCAGACTCAGTCCAACCGCCACATCCGCATTCTCATAGAAGCTCCAGCGGAAACCGCTAATCAGGTACACAACCGGGTTGAACAGGCTGATCGTCTGCCAGGTGGGTGGCAGCATGCTGATCGAGTAGAACGTGCCGCCTAAGAAGGTCAGCGGCATGATGACGAGGATCGGGACGATCGTGAGCTTTTCCCAGCCATCGGCCCAGACGCCGAGGATGAAGCCGAACAGGCAGAACGACACGCAGGTCAGGATCAGGAAGGTCGCCATGACGATCGGGTGCGCGATCTCGAGGTCGACGAAGAAGCTCGCCGTAAACAGGATGATCGAACCGATGATGACCGACTTGGTGGCTGCCGCACCGACATAACCGATCAGCACTTCTCCATAGGATACCGGTGCCGACAGGACCTCGAAGATCGTGCCCGTGAACTTCGGGAAGTAGATCGCGAAGGATGAGTTCGAGATGCTCTCGGTCATCACCGACAACATGATCAGGCCCGGCACGATGAACGCGCCGTAGCTCACACCGTCGATCTCGGTGATGCGCGAGCCGATCGCCGAACCGAAGATCACGAAGTACAGGG
>SHLT01000118.1 GCA_004282875.1 Chromatiales bacterium
GTGGCAAAGTTACGGCCCTGAGAATTCTCCTGGACTACACCAAATGAAGCCGTTCGGCACCGAATTTTGCGATCACATCGCGATCGCAACCTACGCTGATGGCGCCTGGTCTGCGCCGTCGATCGAGCCACTTGCACCCTTGCCGATGCACCCGGCATCGCACGTGTTTCATTACGCCAGTACCTGTTTCGAGGGCTTCAAGGCCTACCGCTGGGCGGACGGCAAGGGCCGGATATTCCGGCTGCCGGATCACGTCGCCCGCATGCAGCGCAGTGCGGCTTCGCTGCGTCTGCCGATCCCCGATGCGGACCTGCTGGCCGGCATGGTTGTCGATGTCGTGCACGCAAACATCGACGACATTCCGGAACCGCCGGCGTCGCTATACCTTCGCCCGACGCTGATCGGCACCGTGCAGAACATCGGTGCAGCCGCTGCGCCGTCGCCGGAAGCGACACTGTTTGTGCTGTGCTCGCCCGTTGGCGATTATTTCGCCGGTGGCGCCGCGGCGTTGAAGCTGCTCGTGGAAGATCAGAAGGCGCGCACCACGGAACAGCTCGGCAGCACCAAGACGGGAGGCAACTACGCCGCCGCCCTGGGCCCGACGCTGGACGCCAAGGAAAAATACGGCGTCGACCAGGTGCTCTTCTGCCCGGATGGCGACGTCCAGGAAACCGGTGCTGCGAATTTCATGCTAATCAGCGATGACGAGATCATCACGAAGTCGCTCGACACGACCTTTCTGCACGGCATGACGCGCGACTCGATCCTGAAGCTCGGTGCGGAGATGGGCTACACGATCTCCGAGCGTCCGTTCACGGTCGACGAGTTACTCGAGAAAGTGAAGACTTACGAAGCCTGCCTGTCAGGCACGGCGGCGACGCTGTCGCCGGTCGGTGCACTCGTTTACCAGGGCAAGGAAATTTCGGTGCGTGACGGACAGCCGGGACCGAATCGCAAGAAGCTGCAGACGGCCCTGCAGAATATCCAGTACGGACTCGAGCCGGACACGCACGGCTGGTTGACCGAGGTCAGCTAGCTAGATCGCCTTCGAGAAGCGGTTGTCGTTCTCTTCGAGATCGATGTAGCGGTCGAACGTCATCGCAATGTTCCGCAGCAACAGCCGGCCCTGCGGCGTAATCGTGATGCCCGCGTCCGTCAGTTCGAGCAGGCCGTCGTCTTCGAGCACGTCGAGTTTCTCGATCTCGTTCTTGAAGTACTCCCGGAAATCGACTTTGTGCCGTGCACTGAAGTCGTCGTACGACAGGTTGTCGTAACACATCAGGTCCTGGATTACGGCCGCGCGTAGCAGGTCGTCGTCGTCGACGAGCAGCCCCTTCTTGATTGGCAGTTCGCCGCGCTCGATGATTTCCTCGTATTCGATGGTCGACACGGCGTTTTGGGCGAACATGTTGCCGATGCCGCCGATGCCACTGACACCCAGGGCGATCAGGTCGCACTGCCGGTGCGTCGAGTAGCCCTGGAAGTTGCGTTGCAGCGTGCCGTTCTCGCGAGCCAGAACAAGTTCGTCATCGGGCAGCGCGAAGTGATCCATGCCGATGTAGATGTAGCCGGCATCGCAGAGCTTGTCGATGGTGTGATGCAGCAGGTCGAGCTTCGTTTCCGGTGTGGGAATCTCGTCGGCATTGATCATGCGCTGGCCCTTGAAACGCTCGGGCAGGTGCGCATAGTTGTACACGGCGAGCCGGTCCGGCTTCATCGCAATAACGACGTCGAGCGTCGTGTCGAAGGTCTCTACCGTTTGCAGCGGCAGGCCGTAAATCAGGTCGAACGAAATCGACCCAAAGCCGGCTTCGCGCGCGCTGTCGACGAGCGCCTGGACTTCTGCGGGTGACTGCGCCCGATTAACCGCTTTCTGTACGGGTTCGTGAAAGTCCTGGATGCCGAGGCTCAGGCGATTGAAGCCGAGCGCGCGCAGCTCGCGGATGCGTTCGGCGTCTACCGTGCGCGGGTCGACCTCGATCGAAAATTCGTGTTCTTCGCTTTCGTCGAACGTGAACGACTTGCGCAGGTGATCCATCAGCGCAGCAAGCTGTTCCTTGTCGAGGTAGGTTGGCGTGCCGCCACCGAAGTGGAGCTGCTCGACCTTGCGTTTCCTGTCGAAGAGTTTCGACTGCATGTCGATTTCCCGGTACAGCATGTCCATGTATCGGGACACGCGTTCTTCATTCCGCGTGACGATCTTGTTGCAGCCACAGTAGTAGCAGAGTGAATGACAGAAGGGGATATGAATGTACAGGGACAGCGGCACGTCGCTGTCGTTACTTTCCTGCGCCTTGGCCTTGTAATCGACTTCTGTCAGTTCGTCGTTGAACTGCAGCGCCGTCGGATACGACGTGTAACGCGGTCCGCGACCGCCGTAACGGACGATGAGGTCCTGGTCAAAACAAACCTGCATCAAACTCTCCTTAAAGCGTGTACAAGGTACAGGGCCACGCCGAACAGCAGCATGGCGATAGCCTGGTGCGCCGCGCCCAGAAACACGGGCACCGCCAGCAGCAGCGTCGCGATACCGAGGGCCACCTGCAGTACCGCCGTGTGCAGCAGTGCGTTGACTGCGGGGCGCGTGCGCGCGGGCAGGTTCGCCGTGCGCGCCCGGAACCAGTAAACAACGACGAGTACGAATGTCGCTATCGCCAGCAGGCGATGGTCAAACTGCACCGTCACAATATTATCGAAAAAATTGCGCCATAGCGGCTCGAGCGCGAACAGTCCCGGCGGGAACCAGTAGTCGCCCATCATTGGAAAGGTGTTGTAGATCTTGCCGGCCTTGAGCCCGGCGACAAAGCCGCCCGAGGTGATGGTGATGGTCAGCAGGATAAACAGTCCGAGCGTTTTGCCATACCAGGGATGCTTCGCCGCGTTCTCGTCCCGCGGGAACAGGCGTGACAGGGCAACCCAGAACATGAGCGCGAATACCAGGAACGCGAGCAGCAGATGCGTGGTCAGGCGGTATTGACTGACGTGCGGCAGGTCAACCTGGCCGCTGGCGACCATGATCTTGCCGACAAAGGCCTGCGCACCGCCGAGCAGCGGCATGAGCAGAAACTTCGGCCACTCAGGCACGGGAATGTATTTCTTTGCCGCGAAAAAGATGAAGGGAACGGCGAACGCGATGCCCATCAGTCGGCCGAGCAGGCGGTGCAGGTATTCGAGCCAGAAGATGCCCTTGAAGTCATGAACATCGAAGTTCGGATTGATGTTCTTGAATTCAGGCGTCTGCCGGTAGATTTCGAATTTTTCCTGCCATTCATCGGCGGACAGGGGCGGTAGCGCACCCATAATGGGACGCCACTCGACCATCGACAGTCCGGAGCCGGTCAGCCGCGTCACGCCGCCGAGGACGACCATGGCGTAGACGATGGCACACATCACCAATAGCCAGATCGCTACGCTGCGGTTTTGGGCCTGAGTCGGAAGGGTGCTAGTCATTCGAGCTCCGGACGAGGCGTACGTGCTTGGGCGATTTCTTCCAGTCCGCGCGCTCATGACCAAACTGGAAATTCCATGCCCACGCGGCGTCCCATTGGAAACGGTAGGCCGTGCCCGACCAGTACTCAGCCGCCTGGGCATGCGGGAAGAATTCGGTATCGATCGTCGGCGGGTTGCTGGTACGCGGCTGGTCATTAATCGACTCGAGTTCATCTCTGGTCGGCAAACGCCAGTCGGCATAACCGCAGTAACCGGCCTCATTCACCGCAAGTACGAAATTCCAGGTATCGCAGCGGCCCTCGCCACAGTCGCCCGCGTCTGCTGTGCCACGGAAGTCCAGTTCGTCGGCCGGCTCGTTGGGGTTGTGCCAGGAATACGTGTTACGAAAGTCGTGCAGTCCGGCAGTGGCGGTCTTGCCGGCCCAGAGAAGGCCGGTCTCGGTGTCGAGAACGCAGCGATCTCCCTGGGTGGACACAACGTTGAATTTGCTCTGTGCGGAGTCTGCTTCGTCGGCGCCATTCTGGCCACAGGCCGCCAGCGACAATACAGAAAGCACCGAAATGAGCGCTATTTTCGGCTGATTTTTCATGGGCGGGCAGCTTAACCGATTTTTGGCGCTCGAGATGCCCCGAATATCCTTGAGAGCCCTAGGTACTTTCCCCAGTAGGGGGCCCAGGACCCGACATCGCAGCGGGTCATACGGCATAATCGCCCGCATGGGCATCAACCGCTGTTTCAACGTCATGGACTTCCGGCGCATCGCCAAGCGAAAGTTGCCGGCTCCGGTGTTTCATTACATCGATGGCGGTGCCGACGACGAGTGGTCGTTACGCCGCAATACCGAGGCTTACAACGATTACGAGTTGCAGCCGGCCCAGTTATCCGACGTCAGCAATGTCGACGTTCAGACGACCCTGTTCGGCAAACGCATCGACTGGCCGGTCATGATCGCACCGACCGGGGCATCCCGGCTGTTCCACGCCGACGGCGAGCCCGCGGTCGCGCGCGCTGCCGCCGAATTCGGCATGCCCTACAGTCTGTCCACCGTGGGGACAACGACGATCGAGGACGTTGCAGCCATCGGCGAACACCCGAAGGTTTTCCAGATTTACGTCTTCAAGGATCGCGAGATGACGCGCGCCTTCATCGAGCGCTGCAAGGCAAGCAACTACACGGCGCTCTGTCTCACGGTTGATACACCGGTCGCGGGCAATCGCGAGCGCGACTATGTCTACGGCATGATGGCCACGGCGAAACCGGCGCTCGCGAGCGTGCCCAGTATGTTGCGTCACCCGGGCTGGCTCTACCGGGCCGTCGTTCGCAAGGACATGGAGCTCGTCAATATCACTGAGGGCCGGGACGCCCAGCAGTTCACCGACTCCAACGTCATGGACTTCATCGACAAACAGTTCGATCGGTCTTTGACCTGGAAGGACGTGGAGTGGCTGGCAGCTGAATGGGGCGGGCCGCTGGTCATCAAGGGTGTGCAAACCGTAGACGACTGCCGCAAGGCGGCCGACTCCGGGGCGACGGCCGTGATGTTGTCGAACCACGGTGGCCGCCAGCTCGAAGGGTCGTCGGCACCCGTGGACTGCATACCCGCCGTCGCGGACGCACTGCGCGATCGGCTCGAGATCATCTGCGACGGCGGCGTGCGTCGCGGCACGCACGTGGTGAAAGCGCTCGCGCTCGGTGCAAATGCCTGCAGCATTGGCCGCGCCTATCTCTATCCACTGGCCGCAGGAGGGCAGCAGGGCGTCGCACGCGGTCTCGGCCTGTTGCAGGCGGAAGTTAAGCGAACGATGGCGCTGATTGGCTGCGATGCCGTCGAAAAACTCGACGGACGCTACGTTAAGAAACGCTTGTAAGCGTGTCCGATGTGCGCAATTTCGCCCATTTTTGGCCGTAAAATTCCGGTTCTCGCAAAATGCGCGCGGCCGGAAATATCCGCGCAAACCCCTTGATTCACAGGATGATTGCCGCCCGCTTGCCCACTATCCACGGATTCGCGGGGTTCCAGAGAGGAAATAGCCTTGAATTTGTTAGTAATATCTTTGCAGCCGATTTCCTGGGAAGTCGGCCTGAGGAACCGTCGTTAGCACGGTAATGTTTGTGTAAGAGGTAGTTATGTCAGGCGAAAGAGTTGAAGGAACCGTCAAGTGGTTCAATGATGACAAGGGATTTGGTTTCATCGAGCGAGAAGGCGGTCAGGATGTATTCGTACACCACACTGCGATCCAGATGGAAGGATTCAAGACCCTGAAAGAAGGTCAGAAAGTCACGATGGAAGTGACCCAGGGACAGAAAGGTCCGCAGGCCGAAAACGTCGTAGCGGAATAAATTTTCGGGAACCAGACTCCCGGCGCGAGATTGAAGGGGGCAACACGCAGGTGTTGCGCAGCTTTTGTGTGTGAGTGGTAAATTTCGTTATTGCTCTGTTCAATCATCGACCAACAAGAAACGCCCTTTGTGAAACTTAGAATCAAAGACAATTCGGTACGTCTGCGCCTCATGCGCGGTGAAGTGGATACGCTCAAGAGTGACGGACTGGTTGCGGCGAGTACGGCCTTCCCGGGTGGGCGGACATTTCGCTACGCGGTCGAGAGCAGTCCGGCGAGCGTCAACCCCGCCGCGTTCTTCTCCGAGAACGAAATAACTGTTCGCCTGCCGGAGACGACCGTCCTTGCCTGGGCGACCAGTGACCAGGTATCCATCGAGGGTGAGCAGGTTCTCGTCGACGGCGAGTCGCTGAAGATCCTTGTGGAAAAAGACTTCGTCTGCCTGACAGGCCGCGATGACGAAGACGAGTCCGACATGTATCCGCACCCCGAGGCGGACACAGCGCGTTGCTGACATGCCCCGTTACGCGTCATTCGAACCGCGTACGATTCGCTTCCTCGAGGCGCTGCAGGCCAATAACAATCGCGAGTGGTTCAAGGAGCACAAGAGCCGCTATGAAGAAGACGTCCTGGACGTTGCCTTGCGCTTCATTATTTCCATGCAGGAGCCGCTCGCGGAAATCGCGCCGCGCTTCACGGCCGTTCCAACACGTGTCGGCGGTTCGTTGATGCGCGTGTATCGCGACACGCGGTTCTCGAAAAACAAGCTGCCGTACAAGACGAATATCGGCATCCAGTTTCGCCACGAACAGGCGAAGGATGTCCATTCACCCGGATACTATGTCCACATCGCGCCCGACGAAGTGTTCCTCGGCGCCGGCATGTGGCGGCCGGACTCAGAGCCGCTGCGCGGCATTCGCGAGCGAATCGCGGCGAAGCCCGCGGAATGGCAGCGGGCCATTGGCGATCGATCATTCAGCCGCCACTTCGCGCTAGGCGGTGAGAAGCTCACGCGCCCGCCGCGGGGTTTTGACAAGGACCAGGCGTGTATCGAGGACATCAAGCGGAAGAGTTTCATCGCGGTCCGTGAATTCAAGGTCGAGGATTGCCAGCGGCCGCAATTCCAGAAGACTGTCGAGACGTCCTTCAAATCCGCCGAGCCTTTCATGCGATTCCTGTGCAAGGCGGTTGGCGTCAGGTTTTAAGCGCTTTCCTGACCTCGCCCAGCAACGTCTCCGGGTCCGGGCGATCTGAAATGTGCTTCGATAATTCCGTGTAACGAATGATTCCTGCCGTATCGACGACCATCGCCGTCGGCCAGACGGTATCCTTGCCGTACTCCTTGTCGTAGTCGCCCGGCACGCCGCCTTTCTGCAAGAGACCCAGTTGCTGCGTAACTGCCAGTTCGTCGTCCAGCCAGAAATCGAATTCGACCTTGAAGAAGTCGGCGACACGTCGCGTTGTCTCCAGTGGTTTGGGCGTGATCAGGATGAGCTTTGCGCCCAGGTCGATGATGTCGCGGTAGTGCTGCGTCAGGTTGCTGACCTGCCGGCTGCAAAACGGACACCAGTTGCCGCGTACGAACAGCAGAACTGTTGGCGACCCGTGCAGTTCGACCGAGCGTACGGGGTCTCCCTGCTCGTCGATCGCTCGAAAATCAGGGAGCGGCGAACCGGGTTTCAACAGCGGTGGTGTTGCGCGCAAGCCGCGTTGGGTTAGCCACCACCAGGCCGCCACGGCGCCAGCTGCGGCCAGCGTGATTGCGATAATGACTGTCGACGACATGGCCCCAGTATGGCCTCGCGGGCGGCGTGGACACAAGGCGGTAATTATGGATACTCACTAGCTTCCCGTGTGTAGCAAGAGACGTTCCCAGGAAATGACCGAGAACCCCGTCATGTGGACACCCGGAAGCGAACGCGTCCAGGCGACGAGCATGTACAGGTTCATGCAGCGGGCGGGGTACGACGACTATGACGGGCTGTATGCCTGGTCCGTCGCCGAAGCGCCTGCGTTCTGGAGCGCGCTGTGCGACTTCTGCGAGGTGATCTTCGACACGGCGCCGACTGCGCTGCTGGCGCGGCCGGCCAACATCATGAATGCAGGCTGGTTCGAGGGAAGCCGCCTCAACTATGCAAAACACCTGTTGCAGCACACGGGCGACCAGGCCGCGCTGGTGTTCTTTGGCGAAAACGCCGCGCGGCGCGAACTGAGTCGCGACGAGCTGCGTGAGCAGGTAGCGGCCGTGGCCGCAGGTCTGCGCGCGGCTGGTATACGTGAAGGCGACCGTGTTGGCGGATTCCTGCCCAACTGCCCGGAAGCTGTTGTTGCGGCGCTTGCGACCGCCAGCCTGGGTGCGATCTGGTCCTCCTGTTCACCGGATTTTGGTGTCAACGGCGTGGTCGACCGCTTCGGCCAGATCGAGCCAAGAGTCCTGTTTGCGGTCAATGGCTATTACTACAATGGCAAAACCTGCAACACGCGCAATATTGTCGAAGACGTTGTCGATGCGGTTGGCAGCATCGAGCACACGATCGTCATTCCGTTTGCGTCGGGACTGTCTGCCGAGACGCGGCTCGCCAACGCCGTCATGTGGGGCGATTTTTGCCGCCCCGGCGAGCCATTGTCCTTTGCGCCAGTCGCGTTCGATCACCCGCTGTACATCATGTACTCGTCCGGAACGACCGGCGTACCGAAGTGCATTGTGCACGGACACGGTGGGACGCTGTTGCAGCATCTTAAAGAACACGCCTTGCATACGGACATTAGCGCCGCCGATCGCCTCTTCTATTTCACGACCTGCGGCTGGATGATGTGGAACTGGCTCGTAAGCGGTCTCGCGTCCGGCGCGACGCTGGTGTTGTTCGACGGATCGCCCTTTTTCAACGACGGCCGCATCCTCTGGCAGATGGCGGAGGCCGAAAAAGTCACGGTCTTCGGTACGAGCGCCAAATACATTTCGGCACTTGAAAAGGCGGGGGTGCGTCCGGTCGATGAGTTTTCGCTGCCCGGACTGCGTGCGGTGTTGTCGACGGGGTCGCCACTGGCTCCCGAAAGTTTCGACTATGTCTACGACGCGATAGGAGCCGACCTGCAGTTGGCCTCGATATCCGGCGGTACCGATATTCTGAGTTGTTTCGCGTTGGGGAACCCGGTGCTGCCCGTGCGCCGGGGGGAACTGCAGTGCCGCGGTCTCGGAATGGCCGTTGAGGTCTGGAACGATGCCGGCCAGCCGGTTGTCGGAGAACACGGTGAACTCGTTTGTACCAGGCCGTTCCCGTCGGCGCCGGTTGGATTCTGGAATGATCCGGACGGTGCTCGTTACAGGGCCGCCTATTTCGAGCGCTTCGAGGGCGTTTGGGCGCACGGAGATTTTGCGGAAATCACGAGCAGTGGGGGACTGGTTATCCACGGCCGGTCAGACGCGGTACTCAATCCGGGCGGAGTTCGTATCGGCACGGCGGAGATCTATCGCCAGGTCGAGAAACTCGACGAAGTCGTCGAGAGCATCGCGATCGGGCAGAACTGGAAGGACGATGTGCGCGTTGTGCTGTTCGTTATCCTGCGCGACGGGATCGTACTCGACGATGCTCTGCAGCAGCGCATGCGGGCCGTCATCCGGCAAAACACGACGCCCCGCCATGTGCCGGCAAAGATCGTCGCGGTCCCCGAAATTCCGCGGACCAAGAGCGGCAAGATTGTCGAACTGGCGGTGCGCTCGGTCGTCCATGGCGAGCCGGTCAAGAACACGGAGGCGCTGGCGAATCCTGAGGCGCTCGCGCACTTTTCCGGAATCGATGAACTGCAAACAGACTAGGGGAATTACAAGGTGAGCATGCTCGGCATCGAGATTATGCGTGGACGGGTGCTGTCCGAGTGGATCGATATCAACGACCACATGAATGTGGCGTACTACCTGCTGGCTTTCGACCAGGCCGTTGATGCGTTGTGGCGGCGTTTCGGATTGAGCGACGACTACATCAGGGCGCATGACAGTTCGACGATCGCCGTCGAATCCCATGTCACCTGGCAGCGCGAAGTCGTCGCGGGCGCGTCGTTTGTCATTACGACGAAGATCCTGGCCTACGATGACAAACGCATTCACCAGTTCCAGCGCATGTACCATGCGGACGAGGGGTTTCTCGCGGCAACCTGCGAGTGGATGAACCTGCATTTCGATACGGCCACACGCCGGGTCGCTCCGTGGCCTGACGAAATTCTGGCGCAGATTGCAGAATTCGCCGACAATCAGGGGGCGCATGCATGGCCCGCGGAAGCCGGACGAAGCATGCAGGTCAAGCAACCCCTCTTCAGTGTGAAATCGGACGCATCATGAAAGGAAAATTCCTGCTCGCCATCGACCAGGGCACCAGCAGCAGCCGCACGGT
>SHLT01000026.1 GCA_004282875.1 Chromatiales bacterium
GTTTACACTGGCGATCACCCAGGCGTTGATCGTGCGTACCGGCGAAGAAGTGTATGCGCTGCCGCTGCCGACCGTGGAAGGTGTCGCCCGGATACCGCGCGCTGAACTCGAGAATCTCTTGAGCCAGAGCGAACCGAGTTACCAGTACGGCGAGCAGACCTACAAATTCCGCCACCTGGGTATGTACCTCGGCGGGCAGTCCGCCAAGCTGCCCGAGGAAGACGCCTCGGTGCCGGTCATCCTGGTGCATGCGGGCGAATATTCCGCGGCATTGCTCGTCGATGAAATGCTGGCGAGCCGCGAGATCGTCGTCAAGGCCGTGGGTCCGCAGCTGGCCAGTATTCGGGGCATTTCCGGCGCGACGATTCTGGGCGACGGCCGCATTATTCTCATTCTGGACATCCATGCGCTGGTGCGTACGGGCGCGCCCGTGGTCGAGATCAAGAAAGCGGCGCCGACGCCCAGTGACGATCGGCCGTTGGCCCTGGTCGTGGATGATTCGATCACGGTGCGCCGCGTAACCGAGCGTTTCCTGCATCGCCACGGTCTGCGTGTCGAGACGGCGAAGGACGGGCTCGACGCGATCAGCGTTATGCAGGATCACAAGCCCGACGTCATCTTGCTGGACATTGAAATGCCGCGCATGGACGGCTATGAGTTTGCCTCGCATGTGCGTAATGACCCGCGAGTGGCGGACGTGCCGATCATCATGATTACGTCGCGCGTGGGCGACAAGCATCGTGCCCGCGCCATCGAGCTCGGCGTGAACGACTACCTCGGTAAGCCGTACCAGGATTCACAGCTCCTCGATGCGATACGCCGGCAACTGGAAGAAAAAGGGATTGAACTGCCGTGAGCAGCGAAGCCAACGAACTCTATAGCCTGCTCATTCCCCTGGCCGAAGATCGCCTGATCGTACCCCGAGCCTGTGTGGCCGAAGTCGTGCGCTTTTCGCCGCCCGAGCAGGAAGACGGCGCGTATGACTGGATGCTGGGGAACGTGAGCTGGAACGGCAGGGCATTGCCCGTTGTCTCATTCGAAGGCGCCCTGGGCAAGGATGTACCGGCAATTACCGGGCGCACGCGAATCGTCGTGTTTTACGCGAGCACCGGGAACCTGAAAACGGGCTATTTTGGCGTGCTGACACAGGGTTTTCCGCAACTCGTTCGAGTCAACAAGGATGTCCTGCAGCTGCACACCACCGAAGGGTGGCCCCAGGACGCGCCCGTGCTGTGCCGTGTCAAGATGATCAACGAGTTTCCGCTCATTCCGAATCTCGAGAAACTCGAGGCGATGTTGGCCCGGGAGTCTCTGCAGGCCTGATTACGCGAGGTCGCCCCAGCGCGACTGGAGCACCGACAGCGCCGCGGCCGCGGCCGTCTCGGTGCGCAGCACCCTGGGACCCAGCGAAACCGCAGTGAATCCGGCCAGCTCGGCGTCTTCGTACTCGGACTCGCTGAAACCGCCTTCAGGTCCAATCAGCAGACAGATCTTGGTCGTCGGGGCAGTGATTCCCGCCAGGGCGATTGTGGCGCCGGGCTTGAGGATCACCTCGGCGTCGACCTCGGCGGGTTTCTGGCCGAACCAGTTGCGGAGCGGCAAGGGTGTATCGACGAGTGGGACGCGCGTGCGTCCCGATTGCTCGCAAGCGCTCACAGCGATGTGCTCCCAGTGGTCGCGACGCCTGGCCGCGCGTTTTTCGTCGAGTTTGACGACGCCATACTCGGTCAGCACAGGCGTAATGCGTTTGACACCGAGCTCCGTGGCCTTTTGCACGACATAGTCCATGCGCTCGCCGCGCGATACACCCTGCACGAGGTGAATCTTGAGCGGTGATTCCGTGGCGGCCTCCGTGGCGTTCCCGACGCGCAGGGTTGCGGTCGTCTTGGTCATCGTCTCGATGTTTGCGGACCGCTCAGGCCCTTCGCCGTTGAATACCCGGATCTCGTCGCCGACGCGCAGCCGCAACACGCGGCCAAGATAGCGAGCTCGGTCGCCTTCGACTAACAGCTCGGCGTCGTTGATCAATTGGCCGGAAACAAATAGCCTCGTCTTCATGGTCCCGAAATCATGCCTCTTCACCGTGGACAAAGCTACCGGACTGCTGGAGCAGGCAGTCCGGCGCCCGAGCCCCAACTGCGACGCGCGTCCCGACGACGCGGATCCGTCCATGATTGTTGTCCATGGCATCAGCCTGCCGCCCGGCGAATTCGGCGGCCCCGAGATCGAGGCGCTGTTTTTGAATAAGCTCGACTGGGATGCGCACCCTTATTTCACGCAGATTCGCGGGCTGGAGGTTTCTGCGCACCTGCTCATCCGGCGCGACGGCGGCGTGATCCAGTTTGTGCCGTTCACACAAAGAGCCTGGCATGCCGGTGAATCCTGTTTCCGCGGCCGCCGGCGCTGTAACGACTTTTCGATCGGCATCGAACTGGAAGGCGAAGACAATACGGCCTACGACGATCGCCAGTTCCCGGTGTTGCAGGGCGTGATCAGGGCGCTCTGTGCAGCCTACCCGGGGATATCGCCACGTGAAGTGGCAGGACATTGCGATATCGCGCCGGGACGAAAAATCGATCCGGGCCCTGCTTTCGACTGGCTCAGATTGTATGATGGGCTGGGGCACACGGACTGACGCGCTATGAATCTGATCGCACTTCTTATTGGTCTCGTCATCGAGCGACTCGCGACGCAGCTTTTTCACTGGCGCCGCATGCGCTGGCTGGATCGCATCATTGATTTCGGCTTCCGCCAGGCGGGACGGCTCGCAACCTGGCCCGCGCTTATTCCGGTCATTCTGCTGGCCGTGGTGCTGGTGCTGCCTGTTTTCGCTGTTATCTGGTTCCTGGGCGGTACGCTCGCGGGGTTCAGCTACCTGTTGCTGGCCGTTGTCGTCCTGTTCTTCTCGCTGGGACCGCGCGATATCGGAGAAGAGGTCGTCGCCTACTGCAAAGCGCTCGAGGCGGACGATGAAGAGCAGGTCCACAGTGCGGCAAAGGCGATCGTCGAAGACGACGTTCCGGACGATGTCTCCGAGCGCACGACCTGCGTCGAAGCAGCGGTTTGCGTCCAGGCCAACAATCGCCTCTTCGCGGTGGTGTTCTGGTTCGTGGTGCTCGGACCGCTCGCGGCCTGGGCCTACCGTGTCACCGACCTTATTCGTCGTCGTGCCGTTTTCAACGCCGCACGGGATGACGAGGCGGCAGGCAACTCGGCGCGTGTTCGAGATGCGGCCGAAATGCTGCATGGCTGGCTCGCCTGGATTCCGGCGCGGCTCACGGCCGTCGGCTATGCGGCTGCCGGCCACATGGACGATGCCCTGGCGGCCCTGCGCGCGCCGACGGAAGACAAGGACGCGACGACGTCGGAACGCAGCGAAAACCTGTTAGCGCGCGTCGGTATTGCGGCGCTTGCGCTGCAAAGCCGCCCCGATGAAACGCCCGCAGAACGCGCCATTCGCGGGGCTCAAGCGGCCAATCACCTGGTATTCAAGCTGCTCCTGATCTGGGCAGTCATCATTGCCGCCATGACGTTGTACGGCTTCACCCAGTGATTCGCGCCCTGGCACTCACGTGCCTGTGCGTCGTGCTTTGCGCGTGTTCCAGACCCAGCACGGAGACGGCCAGTGCGGAAGCGGCGCGTCGCGTCGTGACCTTCGCGCCTAACCTTGCCGAAATCATGTTTGCCGTGGGTGCCGGCGATCGGCTGGTCGGCGTCAGCGCCTGGTCGGATTATCCGCGCACGGTGCTCGAGCTTCCGGAGATTGGCGACGCGTTTACGATCGACCAGGAACAACTGTCGTTGCTGCAACCTGACCTGCTGCTGGTATGGGAGAGCGGCATGCCGGCTCACACCGTCGATGAACTGCGCCAGCGGGGATACCGGGTCGAGGCCATCAGTACTCGCAACCTGGACGCGGTAGCCGAGGCGATGCTCCGTGTGGGCGAACTGACCGGGCGGCAGAGGTCAGCCGCAGCCGCAGCGCGGCAATTCGTTAATGAACTCGAGGCTTTGCGTACGGCCTATGTCGACGCCGAGCCCATCGACGTCTTCTTCCAGATTTCCGCGCGGCCGTTGTACACCGTTAATCGCGAGCATTTCATTAGCGAGATCATTGGTCTTTGCGGCGGCCGCAATATCTTTGCGAACCTCGATAGTTTTGCGCCGTCGGTCTCAGTGGAGGCCGTCATAGACCGTGATCCCGAAGTGATGCTGGCGGCCGCGAATGCCGGTGATGAGGCGTTTAGCGAGTGGTCGCGCTGGCCCAGCCTGGCCGTCGACCGGTATCGCAACTATTTCCTGTTACCGGAGACGATTGGGCGCGGTACGCCGCGCCTGGCGATGGCCGCACGCTCACTCTGCACCGCGCTGGACCAGGCTCGCAGCAACCGTGGAGCAACGCAATGACAATTTCCATTCGACAGGCGACTCGTGACGATCTGTCCACAGCGAAAACCCTGTTGTCCGACGCAGGCCTCCCCGTCGACGACCTGGCGGCAACACACCTGGCGTTTGTCGGTATCGCGGAGGACGATGTTGTTGGCGTCATCGGCTTTGAGAATCACGGTCGCGTCGGGTTGCTGCGCTCCCTGGTTGTGGCGGAGGACGCGCGGGCGTCGGGGCTCGGCCGTGAGCTGGTTGCTGCACTGGAAGCGTCTGCGCGTGAGCAGGGGATTGACGAAATCTGGTTGCTGACAATTGATGCAGACCCGTTTTTCGCACAGCTTGGCTACCAGATTCGTGGCAGATCGTCGGCGCCGCCGGAGATCGCCGGGACCGCGGAATTCACTGCATTGTGCCCGGGCGACGCGTTCCTGATGTGCAAGGCACTCTAGGCGCCGTCAGCGCGCCCGGTTCCAGAGAACTTCCTGGCCGTTCTCGGCGCGCGCCAGAACGCGCGCGACGACAAACAGCAGGTCAGACAGCCGATTCAGATACTGGATCGCCTCCGGCCGCACATCTTCAGTCTGCGATAAGGTGAAAACGCGTCGCTCAGCGCGTCGCGCGATGGTGCGTGCGACATGGCAGGCAGCCGCCGCCGGACCACCACCGGGAAGAATGAATTCCTTGAGTCGCGGCAGGTCTTCATTGAAGCCATCGAGGTCTGACTCCAGGCGATCGATAAAGTCCGCAGTAACGGCACTGTGCCCCGGAATGCACAGCTCGCCGCCGAGTTCGAACAGGTCATGCTGGACTTCTGTCAGGCAATCCCGAACAGCGGCGGGGACCGCGGCGCTGGCCAGTATTACGCCAATGGCGCTATTGGCCTCATCGACAGTGCCGTAGGCTTCGACGCGCGCGCTGTCTTTCGGCGTGCGGCTGCCGTCGCCAAGACCCGTCGTGCCGTCGTCGCCGGTTCGTGTGTAAATCTTACTGAGTCGGTTTCCCATGGCGCGACCATAGGTAGGGACTGCAATGCTGTCAAGAAAGGCGCGGCGCGAGAGGTATCGGGGTGCTTGTTTCGCGCGGCGGTTGCCGCCATAGTTCGCTCCGTGAACCAGTTTGATGAAAACAAGGCCTCCGCGTATCTCAGGGTCGCGCTAGAGGCCGCGTCGAAAGCCGCCGAAATAAGCCGTTCTTACTACGCGGGCAATTTCACGGTAACGACCAAGGAAGACATGACGCCGGTGACGCAGGCCGACGTCGAATGCGAACAGGCTATCCGCGGCATTATTCTCGAGGCTTTTCCGGAGCATGGCTTCTACGGCGAGGAAACGGGGCGCACGCAGGAGGATGCGGACTACCTGTGGCTTGTTGATCCCATCGATGGGACCAAGGCTTTTGTTCGGCAGTATCCGTTTTTTTCGACACAAATCGCGCTGATGCATCGCGGCGAAATCATCCTGGGCGTGTCGAGTGGCACTATGATGGATGAGCTCGCCTGGGCCGAGAAAGGCCAGGGTGCGTGGCTGAACGGTCAGCCGCTCAGGGTCAGCGGTATCGACGACCCGGATCGAGCGGCCGTATCGGTCGGCAATCTGAAATCACTCGCGGGAAGTGATGGCTGGGCCTCGCTGGGCGGCATCGTCGAGCGCGCCGACCGCATTCGCGGCTATGGCGATTTTTATCACTACCACCTGCTGGCGGCAGGCAAGATCGAGGCCGTTATCGAGTCGGATGTGAACATCCTCGACATTGCCGCATTGTCCGTGATTGTCACCGAGGCCGGCGGCAAATTTACCAATCTCAACGGGGAGAAACCTACGCTGGAGGTGCGGTCGGTGCTGGCAGCGAATCCGTCGCTGCATGCACAGTACCTCGAGCTGCTGCGCGGCGCCGTTGCCTAGGAGACGTCCGAAGCGATAAACAGGCGCGTAGAGCGCCACGCCACGGACTCCATCGGTGTGGCGTAAAGTTCGCTTAGCCGTTGTTCGTCGAGCACGTCCCGGGTCGCCCCGATGTCCCAGCGACCATCTCCGTATAGCAGCAGGCACCGGTCTGCGTAGCGCACCGCGAGGTTGACGTCGTGCAAGCTGGCAATGACCGCGGCCCCGGCATCGGCGCGCTCGCGAAACAGGCGCAGCGCATCCAGCTGATGCTGTGGATCGAGATGATTCGTCGGCTCATCCAGCAAATACACGCGCGGCTGCTGCGTTAGCACCTGAGCAATGGCGAGCCTGCGCCGCTCGCCGCCGGACAGGGTCAGGACGTCGCGATGGGCTAGTTCCTCGAGGTCCACCGCTGCCAGCGCCTCTCGTCCAATCTCGATGTCCCTGGCCGACTCCCACTGGAAGCGACCGATGTGCGGATGGCGGCCGATCATCGCGGTGTCGAGAACCGTCGCCGGAAAAATGTCGTCGACATGTTGCGGCAACAGCGCCAGCGCTTGCGCAATGTCCTGGCGCTTGCCGACAGCGACGTCGCGCTCGCCGAGGAATACCTGCCCACCGGCCGCGGGACGCAAGCCGGCGAGGGTGTGCATCGTTAAGGACTTGCCCGAACCGTTTTGGCCAAGCACGGCCAGCAACTCGCCGCCTTCGACCGCGAGGCTGAGGGCATCGACGAGCGTGCGCCCTGACACGCCGACGCGGACGTTGTTGCAGGAAAAAAGTGAAGGGGCGACGGCGCTCATGGTATTGAGCGTAGCTCAGGCCGCCGGACAGAAAAAGCCGCGTCAGTCGATCAGCCGGATTTCGCGGGCTGTCAACGGACCGATAACGGCGTACTTGAGGCTGGACGGAATCGTGGAGTCGTCCTCAGCAAGTGCGATGCGGCCGCCCATGATTTCGGCGCGGCGTTGCGGATACAACGGCGTCCGATTCGGCTCCGCAAGGCCATCGGGCGCGATTGGCTGACCATCGGCGGGGCTGTACTTGTCGGTCGCGCCGAGCGTATGCAGGAACTCGTGGGCGATGATGACGTTGTTGATGCCGCGGTAGCGGCGGCTGGCATGGCCATTAACGATGCCGACCATGCCCTTTTGCAGGCCGACCGAGTTTTCGAGCCTTACCGCAATATCAGGCCGGTGATACCGGATGAAAATGCGCACATCCGGCTCGATCTTGTCCTGGGCATCGGTCACGCTCCCCGCCCACCAGCGCATCTTCAGTGACCACATCATGATAGACAGCGTGCTGGGTTCGGCGGGCATTGCCGGGGGTTGCTCGCGCACTTCGGTGCCGAGTTCGATTCGAACCGGGCGGCTCACGCCGCGCGCATAGCGTTCGGTCTCCCGCGCAAGAAACGACTCGATGCCGTGAAAGTCGCGGACTTCCAGGTTGCTGATGTACGTCGCCGCCACATCGCTGCCATCGGCATTGATCGGATAGACCTTGACCCACAGGCTGTTGTTCCAGTCTGTGCTTCGCGCCTGCGTCAGCCAGGTGCTGACGGCGACGAAAAACAGAATGAACAGCAATATCGAGATTCGTACTGCCTTGAACATGAGCCTTCCTGCGGGTATCGGGTTCCCGGCTAGAGCTCCGGGGCGCGTCTTACTCCCGTAGCTTGCTCGAAGGCGTAGGCGATCTCTATGAGCTGTTTCTCATTCCAGGGTTTTCCCACGAAAGACACGCCAATCGGCAGTCCCGAGGCGAAGCCGGCAGGCACGGTAATGTTCGGATACCCGGAAATAGCGGCGAGCGAGGAGCTGCCGATGTGAAATGAGTCGCCGTTGGCGTGGTCGATCATCCATGCCGGCCCGTTCGTAATGGCGATTATGGCATCGAGTTGATGTTCCTCGATTGCGCCGTCGATACCGTCGCGGGCGATACGCTTGCTCTCGGCCAGCGCGTCCAGGTAGGCCGCGTCAGACAGGGGGCCTTTTTCCTCGGCAGCCAGGAAAATCTCCTGGCCGAACACGGGCATGACGCGCTCGGCGTTTGCCTCGTTATATTCGATGATCTCGGCCAGCGACTGCACGGGTGCGCCGGCGGCCGACAGGTAGTTGTTCAGGTCGGCCTTGAACTCGTACAGGAGGACCTCGTATTCGGCATCATTCATGCCGTCAGTCGTGATCTCGATGTCGTCGACAAGCGTGGCGCCCTGTTCTTCGAGCGCTGCGATACTGGCGTCATAGATCGCCTCGACATTGGGATTGGATCCCGCACCGTAGAACGAGCGCAGTATCCCGATGCGCTTGCCGTTGAGGCCGTCGGCGGTCAGGTTGGCGGAGTAGTCGTGGTGAATCTCCGCATCGCTCGTTGCCGGATCGTCGGCGTCGACGCCGGTCATGACAGTCAACAACAGGGCCGCGTCGCGCACGGTGCGTGCCATGGGTCCGGCGGTGTCCTGGCTGTGGGCGATGGGAATAATGCCGCTGCGACTGACGAGACCCAGCGTCGGCTTGATCCCCACGATGCCGTTGATCCCGGCGGGACACACGACCGAGCCGTCGGTCTCGGTACCGATCGCGACGACGGTCAGGTTTGCCGCCACAGCGACGCCGGAGCCACTCGAAGAGCCGCAGGGGGTGCGCGCCGGGTCATAAGGGTTGAGGGTCTGTCCGCCAACGCTGCTCCAGCCACTGGAAGACCGCGTGGAGCGGAAATTCGCCCATTCGCTGAGATTGGCTTTGCCGAGAATGACGGCGCCGGCGTCGCGCAGGCGCTTGACGATAAACGCGTCCTCGGACGGCACGTGCTCAGCCAGTGCGAGCGATCCGGCGCTCGTGACCATCTGGTCGGCCGTGTCGATGTTCGCCTTGAGGACGACGGGAATGCCGTGCAGCGGCCCCCGGGGGCCTGCGGCCTGCCATTCCCTGTCCAGGGACAGCGCGATGCCGCGCGCGTCCGGATTAAGTTCGATGATGGAATTGAGCGCGGGCCCGGCCTGATCGATGGCTGCGATGCGATCGACGTACCAGTCGACCAGCTCAACAGACGTGATTTCACCACGCTGCAACTGGTCATGCAGGTCCGCGATACTGGTTTCCGTGAAATCGCTTTCTGTTCCCGAACACGCTGTAAGAGCGAGCAGGGCAAACGCAAGCAGAATGCCCGATGATCTGATCATGGTAAGCCCCTTATCAAAAGCGCATTGTAACCGAGACAATGTGCGCCCAAAGAAAAAGCCCCGCGGCGTAAACGGCGGGGCTGGATTCTCTTTTTTTCAAAAGAGGTAACTGCGAATCAGGTAACCGGATACAGATGCTTTCTTATTGTTATTGGATTCTGATCTTATTTTTTTTGTTTTTATTGTTCTTCTGGCGTCTAAATCCTGTTTCTGGCCGGTAAATGTACCCGTGCGCAGCTACACTTCGCTTGGGCAGGGTAATAAAAGCAAGACCTGTGCCAACCTGCCTGCAGACGGCATGAATTCAATGATTTAACGATCGCTCAATGCTGTGATGGGTCGCGCCTGGCCATAGTCTGTAAAAGAATCCGTCGCCGTCGGCCATCAAAACATCACCTGCGAGAGTAAGATCGGCAGTTAAGTTGCTGATAATCAGAGAATAATAGGCTTTGAAATCGCGTGGGCGCGATCTGTAGTGTTTCGCGACGCCCCCCATTATGTCCAATTTCCCACGTTTGGTCGTTGCGCCCCGCAAATGGCAATGTTTTGTCAAATTATTCGACGCTCGGCTGGGCCCGCGCCCGATCGATCAGGCCCGCAACGCTGAAAAACCGCCCGTTGCGGACGACCGCGACGACATTGAGCGCCGCATCGACGTCAGCGAGGGGGTCGCCATCGACGAATACGAGATCGGCGACAGCGCCTGTCGCCACGCGACCCAGCGTCGGGTCCACGCCAAGCGTCGCCGCCGCGTTGACGCCGGCGGCGCGCAGCGCCTGGACCGGCGTTAGCGTTGCCGCGACCAGGGCTCGCAGTTCCGCGTGCAATGCGATACCGGCAGGCAGACCGTTGGGCTGACTTCCGATAACGACTGTGGTCGTCCCCGCATCGAGCGTTTGCGGTTCCGTAAATCGCCGTGCGATGGGGTCATCGAACCCGAGCAGACGCGCGGGCCTGGAATTCGCGAGCACGTCCAGGCCGGGTGTCATGCTGTCAGCAAGACTGGTGACGCCAGCCACAGGCCAATCCGCAGTGGGCAACAATCGTGGGCCCGGCAGGTCCTTGCCCGACCAAATCGTGTTGAGGTGCTCGGCTTCCGGATGATCCGATACCAGCGTGGTCACGCCGGACGCCAGCAGCAGCGGGCCGGTTTGAGCGTCGGCGTTGTCCGGCAAGCGTGCCTGCACATCGACGAAGCCGGGTAGCACGGCCAGGTCGCCCATATCGATGACAATCTGGCCGGGTCTTTCGGCATGCTCCTCGACCGCAGTGATGCGCCCGCCGGCGATGAGGATGTCCCGATCCCGCTGGTATCCGCCCCCGATGCCGTCAAACAACCTGGACGCGTGAATCACGAGCTCCCCCTGCGGCTCACCTGCGCGCGGCAGCGTGCGGCGCCGCTTTTCCACGACCACGTCCGGTGTCGTCTCGATCGTCGCGCGAAAAGGGACAGTCCGGGATGACCAGGCATTAAACAGGCGCTGGCGAATGACGCCATCCGCGGTGTACAGCATGCGATGCTTGTCCAGCCAGCTGACCGGCGACTTTATGAAGTCCTCTCCATCCATGTAGCGCCGGACCAACCGCGGTTCCGACAGGATGACCATGTCGAGCGCCGTCCCGTCCGCCGTCTCCCTCCAGACCGTAACCAGGCTGCCGTCCGGTCGCCAGGACGGGCCGGCCAGACGATCGCTGCCGCGTATGAGCACTTCTTCGGGTTCGCCATGGCGGCGCAGGATCAGTGACCACTGCTCCCCCCTGGTATGGATGTAAACGAGGTGCCGACCGTCGTCAGACCAGGACGGTTCGGTTTCGTCACCGGCGCGGCTGCTCAGGCGCCAGTGCAGGCCTGTTGAAAGATCCACCTCCCAGAGATCGAAACCCCGCCCGGTGCGGTCCGACGCATACGTCAGCCGCCGCCCGGCGGGGTGCCAGGTCGGGTGCAGATCGAACTGTGAATCCTGGCTGACGCGACGCGCCTCCCCGGAGTCCGTGTCATGCACCCAGATTCCCTGTTTCTGTTCCTGGATCGCGGTGTAAGCAAGGCGCAATCCATCTGGAGACCAGCGCGGACGCTGCGCCGACGACAGGCCGGTCGTCAGGCGATCTGCATCGCCACCGCTTTGCGGAACCGTCCAGAGATCGCCGGCAAGGTCCATGACCACCCGCCCGTCATCGGCGACATCGATCGACAGGTTGTTGCCGCGCGTAATCGTCTCGCTTGCCTGACCGGTGATACCGACCAGAAGCAGAAACAGGGAGATTGGGAGGGTGAGTCGTCGGCTCATCATGCGTCGGGATTAAAGATACCGCCTTCGCGACGCGGGTCTGCCGCGACGGCAAAGCCTTCGTTGTCGTCATAGACGGCCGCCCCGACGCCGCCAAAGTACATGACCAGCTCGGGGAAGACGCTGACGGGCAGGTCGACATCGGGCAAATCGAGCCCGGGTTCGGCCTTCAGGCGCACGACGTCGCCGCTGGTATCAACATGCACGCGCGGGTGTGCGATAGCCGCGTCTAGCGACATGCCGTATTGCATGTAGTTGATCAGGAACTGTTGCATCGCCGTCGTGATGCGGTCCGCCCCTGGCGATCCCACGGCCAGTACCGCGTCATCGCAACGCGCAACGCACGGCGTCATGTTCGAGGGCAGGCGTGAACCGGGCGGGCCGGCATCGAGACCGCGTCGGTTGAGCTCGATTTCGCCGAGGCAGTTGTTGAGCCACAGACCCGTCCCCGCCGGCATTTCACCCGAGCCGTAGCCCGATGACGCAGTGATGGCACAGCCGTTGCCGCTATCGTCGACAACCGAGGTATGGACCGTCGAAGCTGATGTCCATCGCGACAGTAACTGGCCGCCCCGCGCGGCCTCGACGAGCCGGGCCGCCTCGGGACCGACGTCATCGGCGAGATCCAGGTGCCGTTGCCGGAAGTCGAGGCAGGCGCGCTGTGACTGTATGAGTTGTTCGAGATCCGACGCGTCCCAGTCTTCGCCACCGAGGTTGCTGCACGCCAGCAGCATCGCGGCGAGGACCGAACCGCCAACAGCGGGTGGCGGGTTGCTTGCGAGACGCCAGGCGCCGATCTGCGTGATCAGGGGTTGGCGTTCGACCGCCTCGTAAGAGCTCAGGTCCTCCAGCGTCAGCATCCCGTGCCCGGTGCGGCAGTGATCGGAGATTGCCCGGGCGATTTCTCCTTCGTAGAAAATGCGTGCACCTTCAGTCGCGATGCTGTCGAGGGTATCGGCCAGGTGCGGCACGACAATCGTTTCGCCGGCATCCCTGAGCGAACCGTCGTCCCGATGTAAGGCACTGTGGCCGTCGTCACTGCGTCCGAAAATCAGGTCGCCCGAGTAGCCGAGGTAATAGCGACAGGCCGCAGAAAGCGGAAAACCCTCGCGCGTAGCACGAATAGTGGGCTCGAAGATTGCTCGCCAGGGGGCTTTTCCGTAGTGCTTCCAGGCGTCCTCCAGGGCGGCCAGCGTGCCCGGAACGGAGACTGACCCAGGCCCGACGAGCGTGGTAATGCCGCCACCATAGTCGAGCGAAACTTCCACTGCACCGTGCTTGCGTTCTTCGTCACGCAGCCCCTTGCCCGGCACGGCAACATTACCGTCCACGGTCACAGGGTCATCGCCGGCGCTCCAGATGGTGACGAACGCACTGCCGCCCAGTGCACAGACACCGGGTTCCGTGTTGATCGTCAGCAGGGCCGCGGCCAGCGCGCAATCGACGGCGTTCCCGCCGACGTCGGCAACTTCACGGGCCGCATCGGCCGCTAGCTGCGACGTAGTTGCGACGGCGACTCGAGACACGGTCTAGAAATGAATGACTGAACGGATGCTTTTACCCGCGTGCATGAGATCGAACGCCTTGTTGATATCTTCAAGTGGCATAGTGTAGGTGATGAACTCATCAATCTTGATGTCACCCTGCATGTACTGGTCAACCATGTCCGGCAACTGCGAACGGCCTTTGCACCCACCGAAAGCGGTCCCTCGCCAGACGCGACCTGTCACGAGCTGAAACGGCCGTGTGGAGATTTCCTGGCCCGCACCGGCGACGCCGACGATCACGGACTCACCCCAGCCCTTGTGGCAGCACTCAAGCGCCGAACGCATCAGGTTGACGTTGCCGACACACTCAAACGAATAGTCGACGCCACCACCGGTCAACTCGACAACGACGTCCTGGATCGGGTCATCGTACTTGCCCGGGTTGACGCAATCGGTCGCGCCCAGCTGCTTCGCGAGTTCGAACTTGTCCTCGTTTATGTCGATCGCGAGGATGCGCCCGGCTTTCGCCATGACAGCGCCCTGGATCGCACTCAGGCCGACGCCGCCGAGTCCAAAGACCGCAACCGACGCGCCCGGTTCCACTTTGGCCGTATTCAGTACGGCCCCGATGCCCGTGGTGATGCCGCAGCCCAGCAGACACACTTTCTCGAGCGGCGCGTCCTTGCTGACTTTGGCGACCGCAATTTCAGGCAAGACCGTGTATTCGCTAAAGGTCGAGGTTCCCATGTAGTGAAAGATCGTCTTGCCGCCCTGCGAGAACCGCGATGTCCCGTCCGGCATCAGGCCCTGGCCCTGGGTTACCCGAATCGCCTGGCACAGATTCGTTTTGCCGGACGTGCAGAAATTGCACTCGCCGCATTCCGGGGTATACAGCGGAATGACGTGATCGCCCACTTCGACCGACGTGACGCCCGCGCCGACCTCTTCGACAATGGCACCGCCTTCGTGACCGAGTACGCTGGGGAAAATGCCCTCCGGGTCTTCGCCGGATAATGTGAACGCATCGGTATGGCAAACGCCCGTGGCGACATTTCTGAGCAGAACTTCGCCTTGCTTCGGTCCCTCGAGGTCCAGCGTTTCAATCTCAAGTGGTTTGCCTGCTTCCCAGGCAACGGCGGCACGTGTCTTCATAAAGTCTTCACCCCTCGTTCATTTTTCTGCTGCCGAATGGTCTCATGAATTCACTCCCGGTTCATGTGCTCGCGCCTACTCTGGAGCTGCACTGGGACAAACCGGAGGATGTTATGAACAAGGTAATGACAACAGCGCTAATTGCCGGTGGCCTCATGCTGATCAACTCGCCCGAGGCCGCAGCGCACAAGGAAGTACGCCACACACACCAGGCACCGGCGTACGACTACTACTATCGAGGCGTTGATGTGCGCCGCCCGCGGCACATGCCGCGCTGGCTGCAACGCAATCACTCGTTCCGCTACTGGTATCAGCACACGCCATTGCGGCGCAACCTGCGAATTGCCTGGCATGAGCTTTTCGATATCTATCGCTGGGAACGCCGTCACGCAACTCGTTTTGAACGGCGCTACCGGAACTACGACGATTATCGCGGCCGTCACTATCGCGACGACCGGGACAGGTACGGGAACAAGCGCCGGAACAAGCACAGGGACGGACGGCGTCACCGTCACTGACCAGCCCCGCTAATCATCAAGTGCTCAGGTCGGCCCGAAATGCTCGGGCCGACTTTCGTTGTGCCCGCGTCTGCTGTAAAAGACGAGGCTATGAAACTCGAAGAACTACGCAGCCAACTGTCGGCCGTCGACCGCAAACTGGTCGAACTGATCGCCGAGCGGCAACAAATCGTCGGCGAGATCGGCAAGAGCAAACGCGGCACGGGAACCGGGACAAGAGACTATGCCCGGGAGAAAGACGTGCTCGATATGGGTCGTTCCCAGGCCGTCGAGGCGGGCGTTGATCCCGACCTTGTCGAACACCTGTTGCAGCTGCTGATTCGAACGTCGCTCGAGAGCCAGGAACGTGACCGGGTCATTGCGGAGGGCAAGGGAGACGGTCGCAAGGCACTCGTGATCGGCGGTGCCGGCAAGATGGGTCGCTGGTTTGCCGAGTTTTTCTCATCCCAGGGATTTGCGACGACCATTGCCGACGTGTCGGTTGAAGATGGTCCGAACCGTTACCGTAACTGGACTGACGCGGGCGTCGACTATGATGTCATCGCGGTCGCCGCGCCGCTGGCAGTGTCGGGCCGTATCCTCGCACAGCTTGCGGTCTTGAAACCCCAGGGACTCGTCTTCGACATTGGTTCGCTGAAGTCGCCATTGCTCGACGGGATCGGAGAATTGCGGGCGGCCGGGTGCCGTGTGACGTCCCTGCATCCCATGTACGGACCCGATACGCGCCTGCTGTCGGGCCGCCACCTGATCTTCTGCGATGCGGGCGATGCACAGGCAACGGCGGATGCGAAAGAATTGTTTGCTGCGACCATGGTGGAGCAGCTGGACATGGGGCTCGACGATCACGATCGCCTGATCGCTTACGTACTGGGTCTTTCGCACGCATTGAACATAGCGTTCTTTACGGCGCTGGCCGAGAGCGGGGAGGCGGCGCCTAAGCTGGCGAAGATGTCATCCACGACATTTGACTCGCAGCTACTTGTTTCCGAAGCGGTGGCGCAGGACAATCCTCGTCTGTATTTTGAGATTCAGAACCTGAACAAGTTTGGGCTCGGGCCGCTCGACGCGCTCTGCGACGCAGCCCGGCGCATCCGGGAAACAGTCGCGGACGGCGACGAATCCGCTTTCGTCGAACTCATGGAAAAAGGACGTGACTATCTCGCAATGAGGAGTTGAGGACATGACGTCCAGGGAAGAACTCGAAGCACAACTCGATGCCACTCGCCGGCAGCTGGAGGGCCTGACGGCCGAGGTCGCGCGCAACGACGAGATCATGCGGCGCGCGCAGATGCGTGAGCTGCATTTGCTCCAGGCGGAGAGCCTGGACGGGCTGATACGCGCCCTGATCGACGGTCTGCGCACCAGCTACGGAGTGGATTACGTCAGCCTGGTTATCTGCGACCCCGGTCATGACATCCGCCACTTATTGCTGGCTAACGGCACGCCGCCTGACAAGTTCCCGGACCTCCTGATCGTCGAGTCGATAGCTGGTCTCGCCCCGCAGTACATCGCGCTGCAGCAACCCTGGCTTGGCGCTTTCGCCGCCTGTGACCACCAGCTCATTTGTCCGGGCGCCGGCGAGGCGCGCAGCATCGCGATGATTCCGCTGACGCACCGCGGCAAGCTGCTCGGCAGCATAAACCTTTGCAGCAACGATCTGTTGCGCTTCACACAGGTGCATGCGAGCGACTTTCTCGCGCATATGGGCGTCATCGCCTCGTTTTGCATAGAAAACGTGGTGAACCGGGCGCGCCTGCTGCGCAGCGGTTTTACCGACATGCTGACCGGGTGGCACAACCGCCGCTACCTGACGGTGCGGATCAATGAGGAGCTGGCGCGCGCTCGCCGCGACCGGACGCGCCTCGTTTGCCTGATGCTCGACATCGATCATTTCAAACGTGTCAACGATACCTGGGGCCATGCCGCGGGCGATGCGGTCCTGCAGGAGCTGGCGCAGCGCATCGAATCGCAGGTGCGTGCCAGCGACGTTGCGGCTCGCTACGGTGGCGAGGAGTTTGTCGTGCTGTTACCGCGGACAGACGTTTTCGCCGCATCGAAACTGGCCGAGCGCATTCGCACCGCCGTAGCGGCTGAGCCTGTGGCGCTGCCGAACGGCGAGAGCGTAACGATCACGGCGTCCATCGGCATCGCCGAAGTCAGTCCGGGCGCGGACGACACGGACCTCAAGACGCTGGGGGATTCACTGATCGCCCGGGCGGACGTGGCGCTGTATGCCGCGAAGTCGGCTGGCCGTGACCAGGTTGTGGTGGAAGCTGCATGATACGGCTTTTCGCAATGTTGCCGTTGCTGCTGCTGGCGGCGTGCGGTGGTCCCGCAGAGCCCCAGGGCCCGGCCGTGCATGTCTACGCTACTGAGGGCGACCCGGCCGCACTGCAGCCATTGCTAAACGCGTTCACGGATGAAACGGGGATTCCGGTGTCGTTCGAGTGGGGCAACTCAAGCGACAACGCCGATCGCCTCATCGGCAAGTCAGGACGGCCCGCCGATGTGCTGATCACCGACAATGTCGTGGACATCTGGCGTGCCGCCGAAGAGGGCGCTTTGCGACCGATCACGTCCGCGGCACTGGAGACCGTCGACCCGCACTTACGCGATCCCGACCGCTACTGGTCGGCGTTACATCGACGTTTTATCGCGATTGCGGTTTCTCCCTCGGCCAATATCCAGACATCCGGCGGCTACGACGACCTGGGCGCGCCTTCATATAACGGCAAACTCTGTCTGTCGTCCGTGGAGAACTCGGTCAATCGCGCGTTGATCGCAATGCTGATCGAGGACCTGGGTCTCAAGAACACGGAGCGGCTAGTGCGATCCTGGATGATGAATCTCCCACGGCCGCCTTTCGAAACCGAGGAGCAATTGCTCGCCGCCCTGGCGTCCGGTACGTGTAAGTACGGTGTCGTTTCGGACACCCTGATTCCCAAAGACGGCATGCTCGGGATTGGGCCGGTGCCGCTCTACGCCGACATATCCGCGATTGGCGTCGGGCGCCACGCGACTCAGCCGGAGCGGGCGCAGCAGCTCGTGGACTGGATACTGCGTGAGCATCCCCCGGCGGGGCTCGCCGAGTGGAATGGGCGCAATATCAGCGTCGTCGGAGCGCGCGATGAAGATGCGCGCAAGCTCGCGGAGCGCGTGCGTTACCGGTAACGCTCGGCGCGAATCCGGCTCATCAGGATCAGAAACAACGGGACGCCGATCGCCGCGGTTAGTGCGCCGACGGGCAATTGTCGCGGTGCCATGATGGTGCGAGCGAGTGTGTCGGCAATGACCAGCAGGGCGCCGCCTGCGAGAGCGGATGCCGGCAGGACGACGCGATGGTCGCTTCCGGCGACGAGTCTCACGAGGTGCGGAACAACAAGGCCGATGAAACCGATGACGCCGACGGTTGTGACGGACAATGCGGTGGCGAGCGCCGCGGTTGCGAAAATCAGGTAGCGAAAGCTTCGCACCGGCAAGCCGACGATCGCGGCCTGCAGCTCCCCCCGCGAGAGAACATTGAGATGCCTGGCACTCAGCGTGCCTGCAATGACGAGGATGCCCAGCAAAATGAGGCAGCGGCTCGGGTCGAAGGCAAAGCTCAGGTCGCCCATCAGCCAGAACAGCATGCCGCGCAGGTTCTGGTCCGGGCTCAGTGCCAGGAGCAGGGTTGTGGCTGCGCTGAAACCCGCAGCCAGCACGACGCCCGTCAGGAGCAAGCGGGTCGGCGTCCAGCTACCCGTACCCTGGGCAATCGCAAATACCAGCAGCGTGGCGGCCATCGCACCGCCGAAAGCCGACACGTCGACAATGAAACTGCCCATGCCCAGGCTCATCGCGAGCAACGCTGCGACCGCGGCGCCTCCCGAACTACCGAGGATGTAGGGTTCGGCCAGGGGGTTACGCAACAACACCTGCATCAGGACACCGGCGACCGCGAGCAGGCCACCGACGGCGAACGCCGTCAGCGCCCGCGGCAAGCGAAGTTCATTGACCAGCGTCATGACGTTGTCGGGCGCCTGCCCGCCCAGTGCCGCCACCGCTTCGCGCAGGCTGATGTCTGCACTGCCGAGCGCCAGGGCCAGCAGGAATGCGGCAATGACGATTATCAGCAAAACAGCAAACAGGATCCCTGTACGGCCTGCGTTCAAGAACATTCTCCTGGGGCGAGCGGCGACGGATAGTGTAAAGTAATCGGCAGTTAGAGTTTTAGTACGGTTGCTATGAGCAACGATTGGATTGACGCCAAAGGCTTTCGGGCGAACGTCGGCATCATCCTCGCGAACGACGACAACAAGTTGATGCTTGGCGGTCGCGTGGGTGCAAAAGGCTGGCAGTTTCCGCAGGGCGGAGTGCTGGAAGACGAAGAGCCCGAGCAAGCCATGTTTCGCGAGCTGCACGAGGAAGTCGGGCTGCTGCCTGGCGACGTGGAGGTGCTCGGGGTGACCCGGGACTGGCTGCGATACCGCCTGCCCGACAAATTTATTCGACGCAACAGCAAGCCGCTTTGTATCGGCCAGAAACAGCGCTGGTTCATATTGCGCCTGATCAGCGATGCGGGTTGCGTGCGCTTTGATTGCGGCGACAAACCCGAATTCGATCGTGTTCGCTGGGTTCCGTTCTGGCGTCCGGTAAATGAGGTGATCTACTTCAAGCGGCGAGTCTACGCCCGGGCGCTGCATGAGCTGGGACCGTACGTGCATCCCGAGGGCCTGCCGAAACAACCCCGTTGGTGGCCGAGGCGCTGGCGCGCGGTCTTCGAGAAAGATCTCGCCAAGGCCAGGAAAGAGAGGGTCGAAGAGTCAAATTCGTGACCTGGCGCACTTCTGTGGGGCGCTGGGCCCGCGTAACATAACGTCTTTAACTTAATTGCGAGCGACACGTTGCCGTCGAACTATCACATGCAGACACACGGCGCAGGCCGAACCTGGATCTTCCGGGTCGGCATCGTCGTGCTCGCGCTGGTCGCGGTGTATCTCGTGTTCGAATATGGTCGCATCAGCGCCGGCTACGATGTCATCGATGCGGCCAACGAGCGCGCGGCCCTACAAGCCCATATCGACGCTCTCGATGACGAGATTGCCGCTCTGAAGCAGGAGATCGCGCTGCACGAGACGGATAAGAAGGTCAATCGCGAGTCGTACAGGGAAGTCGAAGACAGCCTGCTTACGCTGCAGGCCAAGATTCAGGAACAGCAGGACGCGATCGCCTTTTACCGCGGAATCGTCTCGCCCGCGGACGGCAAGCCAGGACTGCGCGTGCAGGACCTGCGGCTGACCCGCGCCGCGGAGGAGCGGCACTTCAACCTGCGGCTGGTCCTGGTGCAGGCCATGAAGCACGACCGCAAGGTGTCTGGTAACGTCGCCGTCAGTGTCGAAGGCAATGAAGGCGGCACGGCGAAGACCTATGCGCTGACCGAGCTGCTGCCGGCCGATGCGGACGCAGACTGGCCGTTCTCATTCCGCTATTTTCAGGATTTCGACCGGCGGCTTGTCCTGCCAGACGGATTCACCCCGGAACGCATCCATGTGGAGGTGCGTTCTCGAACCCGCTCGATCTCGAGCATAGAAGAGAGTTATGCCTGGGCGACGAGCCAGGGTTGATTGGAGAACCAGATGTTCGGCAGGAAACAACGTACACACACGGTCGTCGAGACGCTCATTGGCCCCAACAGCAAGGTTAACGGCGATCTGCACTTCGCTGGCGGCTGCCATGTCGATGGCGCGGTGAACGGCAATGTCACCGCGGATCCCGATACCGAATCGGCCCTGAGCATTAGTGACATCGGATCCGTCGATGGTGGCGTTACGGTGCCTTATGTCGTGTTGAATGGTATCGTCAAGGGCGACGTATTTGCGGGAAAACGCGTGGAACTCGGGCCGACGGCGCGGGTCATTGGCAATGTGTACTACAATCTTATCGAAATGGCGATTGGCGCCGAAATCAACGGCAAGCTCGTGCACCAGCCCGAAGGGCAGGTACCATTACTCGAGCAAACCAACCGCATTGACGAAGCAGCGGCTGCCAGCGACTAGCGCGGCGACCGCAAGACCGGATACCATTAGGACATTATGACGACAGCAACAGACATCGCTCCCCAGATTCCCAACGGCATCGTGTTCACCGATGCGGCAGCAGGCAAGGTGGGTGAGCTGATAGCAGAAGAGGACAATCCGAATCTCAAGCTCCGGGTATTTATATCGGGAGGAGGGTGCTCGGGTTTCCAATACGGGTTCACGTTTGACGAGGACATCGAGGATGGCGATAGCCAGGTCCGGAATGGTGAGGTCACTCTGTTGGTAGATCCTATGAGCATCCAGTACCTCATGGGCGCGGAGATCGATTACAAGGAAGACCTGCAGGGAGCGCAGTTCATCATCCGGAATCCGAATGCACAAACCACCTGCGGCTGCGGATCGTCTTTCACCGTCTGAGACCGCTCAGCCGGAAATCATCGCGGCCGTAGATCTCGGCTCGAACAGTTTTCATATGATCGTTGGCGAGCTGCGCCACGGCCAGCTTGCGATCCTTGATCGCATCCGCGAAACCGTGCGCCTGGCCGAGGGACTCTCGGAATCCGGGGATATTTCCCCTGACGCACGCCAGCGGGCAATTGCCTGCCTGTCACGCTTCGGAGAACGGCTGCGCGAGATGAACGCAGACAAGGTGCGTGCGGCAGGCACCAGCACGATCCGTCGGGCGCGCGAAGACACCGACTTCATGGTCGAGGCCGAGTCGGCGCTCGGCCACCCAATCGAGATCATTTCCGGCATCGAAGAGGCGCGGCTTATCTACAGCGGTGTGGCGCACAGCTTGCCGCCGACGGATGGTCTGCGCCTCGTTATGGATATCGGCGGCGGCAGCACCGAGCTGATCCTCGGGCAGGCTGCCGTGCCCAAGGCGCTGGAAAGCACGCACATGGGCTGCGTTTCGATGACGGAGCGTTTCTTTCCGGGCGGCAAGATCACGCGCGAGGGCTTCACCAAGGCACGGCTGGCGGCACAGCTGGAGCTGCGGCCGGTCAAGGCCTTCTTTCGCGGGGTTCAGGACGTCGAGGCGATCGGCACCTCGGGAACGATTCGTTCAACCGAGGCCGTGGCACGGGAGCTGGGAATTACGGCCTCCGGGCTGACGCTCGATGCCGTGGAACAGCTGATCGAGAAGGTTCTCGAGTTTGACTCGGTGGCCGAACTCTCCCTGAACGGACTCTCGGACCGCCGCGCCCAGGTATGGCCCGGAGGATTGTCGATCCTCGCGGAACTTCTTCACGTCCTCAACATCGGCACGCTGAAGATATCGGATGGGGCGCTGCGCGAAGGCCTGCTCTACGACTTGCTGGGTCGCCTGCAACATGAGGACGCGCGTGAGCGTACCGTGCGCGCGATGGAGACACGTTACCAGGTTGATGAGCTGCAGGCTGAGCGCGTCGCGCATACCGCGGCGGCGTTGTACGCGCAGTGCAAGAAGGAGTGGGGCTTTTCCCGGAACATTGCCGGCAAGGTGCTTGATTGGGCGGCGCGCCTGCACGAAATCGGCCTCGATATTTCCCACGACGGCTATCAGCGTCACGGCGCCTATATCGCCGAGCACGCCGACATGCCCGGGTTTCCGCGCGCAGAGCAGCGCTTCCTGGCGCTGCTGATTGGCGGTCAGCGTCACCGCATCAGCAAATCGGCTTTCAACGTACTCCCCGATGGCTGGCAGGAGCCCGGCTTGCGCCTCCTGATGTTGCTGCGTCTTGCCGTTCTTCTGAATCGCAGTCGCAAGGCAACCGACTATCCGCCCGTCACGCTGAGCGTATCGGGCAAGCGCCTGACGCTTGTCTTTGACAGCACATGGCTGTCGGAGAACCCGCTAACCGTCGCGGACCTGGAGCGCGAACGGGATTTCCTGTCGCAGGTCGGTTACGAACTGAGTCTCGCGTAGATCGACAGTGACTATGGCTGCGACGCAGACCCGGCGCCTCGTCAGTCCTGCGCGGCGAGGTGTTCCAGGAAGATGTCCTGCGCGGAGATTCGATCGTTCTTGCCGGGCGACAGTCTTTGATACGTACCATCACCCTGCAGCACCCATGCCTGGCAATTGTCGGCCAGGAACAACTCAAGGTGCGCGCGAATCTTGTCTTTCATCGCTTTCTGTCGAATCTCGAAACACGATTCATTGCGGCGGAACATGTTTCTCTCCATCCAGTCTGCGCTCGAACAGTAGAACTCTTCGTCACCGTCATTAAGAAAATAGTAAACGCGTGAATGTTCGAGGAAGCGGCCGACGATGGAGCGCACATGAATGTTTTCGGACATTCCCTCGACGCCCGGTCGCAGCGAACAGATGCCACGTACGATCAGGTCGATCTTGACGCCCGCCTTCGACGCTTTGTACAGCGCGTCGATCAATTGCGGCTCGTTGAGCGAATTGATTTTCGCGATGACGCGTGCGTCCTTGCCGTTCTTTGCGTTCTCGGTTTCCCGGTCAATCTTGCTTATCAGCGCGTCAAACAGGCTAAAGGGTGACGCAAGCATGCGAGTCATGCCAACCGCCTCGGTCAGGCTCGTCAGCTGCAGGAACAGCTTGTGGACGTCTTCGCCGAGACGCTGGCTGCAGGAAAGATAGCCGTAGTCGGTATAAACGGATGTCGTCGCGTGATGGTAATTGCCTGTGCCCAGGTGCACGTAACGCACCAGCTTGTCGTCTTCGCGGCGCACGACCAGCAACATCTTGGCATGCGTCTTGAACCCGACCAGCCCGTAGACAACATGTGCGCCGGCTTCCTGGAGGCGATTCGCGAGGGCAATATTGGCGGCTTCGTCAAAGCGTGCCATGAGCTCAATAACGACGGTGACTTCCTTGCCGGAACGCGCCGCGGTGACGAGGTGATCGACGATGGGAGAATCGGCGCCGGTTCGGTACAGCGTCTGCTTGATCGCCAGGACATTGGGGTCGACGGCGGCCAGCGCAATGAAGTCGATGACCGGCGCAAACGACTGGTAGGGATGGTGCAACAGCACGTTTTTCTTGGACAGCACCTCGAAAATATCTTCATCCGTGAGCAGCTCGTCGGGCATGCCCTGGGCAAATGGCGGGTACAGCAGTTCCGGCCGGTCGGTCAGCCCGCAAATCGTGCTGAGACGATTCAAATTCACAGGGCCCTCGACGAGGTACATGTCGTCTTCTTCCAGGCTGAAGTGATCGAGCAGGAAATCCTGCAGGTCCTCCGGGCATTCATGGCCGATCTCGATGCGCACGGCGGCGCCATAGCGGCTGGCCTCGAGCTGGCCTTCGAGCGCTCTCACGAGATCGCTGACCTCTTCATCGTCGATGTACAGGTCGCTGTTGCGCGTCACGCGGAACTGGTAACAACCGTCTACCTCGAGACCGGGGAAAAGGCGATCCACGTGCACGCGAATGACCGATGAGAGGAATACATAATTGTGTTCACCGGGCTTGCTGAGTTCCTGCGGCAGCTCGATGATGCGCGGCAGCGATCGTGGCGCCTGCACCATGCCACGGTGACGGCGGCGGCCGAACGCGTCGCGGCCGTGCAACCTGACAATGAAATTGAGGCTCTTGTTCAGGATCCGGGGAAACGGCCGCGAGGGGTCGAAAGTCAACGGCGTCAGAACCGGAACGACCTGTTCATCGAAGTACTCGCTGAGCCACGCCTGCTGCTCGTCGTTCCACTCGTGGCTCTGTATGAAGCGAACGCCGGCCTTGGTCAGCTCCGGAAACATGACGTCATTGAGAAGCTCGTATTGCTGTCCTACGAGTTCCGCGACGCCTTCGCGCAAGGTGTCGAATAGCTCTTGTGACGGAATCTTTTCAGGACCTTGAGCCGGTGCACCGATTTCCATGCGTTGCTTGAGGCCCGCCACGCGAATCTCGAAAAACTCGTCGAGATTGGTGCAGCTGATGCACAGAAAACGCAGTCGTTCGAGCAACGGCACGTCTTCATCCAGCGCCTGCGCGAGCACGCGTTTCTGGAACTCGAGCAAGCTGAGTTCGCGATTGATGTAGAGACTATGCATGTCAGGGGGAGTGTATCTCGCCAAGCACTACTTTGCTGCTTGCACCGGTCACACTTGGGAGGTTTCCAGGCTCGTTGTTCATCGTCCTCATGGCAAGCCAGGCAAACGCCACTGCCTCGACCCAGTCTGGATCGAGGCCGACGAAACTGGTCGTACCGACGGATATGTCCGGCAGCTTACCTGCAAGGCGTTTCAGCAGGTCCTTGTTATGGGCACCTCCACCGCAAACGTACAGCTCCTTGGCATGCGGCGCGTTGCGTCGAACACTTTCGGCAATGCTGTGGACCGTCAATTCGGCCAGGGTTGCCTGGACATCGGCTGCCGCATGGTGCTCGGGACTGAATTGCGCGAGCCACTCGAGATTGAAGTCCTCGAGCCCCGTACTCTTGGGAGGCAGCAGGTCGAAATACGGGTCGGCCAGCATGTCGTCGAGCAGCGCCTTGATGCACTGACCCGATGCGGCCCATGCGCCATCCTCGTCAAACGCTTGTTTCTTCTGCGTCTGAATCCACCGGTCGAGCAATGTGTTGCCTGGACCCGTGTCAAAACCGATAACCGGCGATCCGTCTCCGCGCAGCACGGTCAGGTTGGCGATGCCGCCAATGTTGAGAATGACGCGAGCGACTTCTGCATCGCTGAACAGCCACTGGTGAAAGGGTGGTACCAAGGGCGCTCCCTGCCCACCGGCGGCAATGTCCGCACTGCGAAAGTCGGCCACGGTGCGAATCCCGGTGCCGGCCGCAATCAGCGCCGGATTGCCAATCTGCAATGAATAGGGCGTCACCGCGTTCGGTTGGTGGCGAATGGTCTGGCCGTGGCTGCCTATCGCGCGAATCTCGTCAGCGGCAATTCCCGTCGACTCGAGTAACTCCCTGGCGGCATCCCGGAAACACTCACCAACCTGGCGGTCGAGCGCACCGATATTGCCGATTGCCTCGTCAACGGGTGTGGTGACGGCGTTGAGCAGCGCGCGACGCAACGTGTCCGGGTAGGGTTTTTGCAGTGTTCCCCTGATGTCGACGCGGCCGTCATCGAATCTCGCGATTACGGCATCGATGCCGTCCATGCTCGTGCCGGACATCAGGCCAATGTAGAGTTCGGGCATGCTGCCTACTGCGCGCTGAAGGCGATCGACGCGACCTGCGTTTTCTTGAAGTTCTCAAGCTCTTCGAGAATGGGTGCGGCCTCGGCCAGAAACTGCTGGCGGTATTCTGCATTGATAGGCTCGGCGTCGGGGAGCGCGACCGTACGCGGATTCCTGTGCACGCCGTTCAGGCGGTATTCGTAATGCAGGTGATTGGCCGTCGCGAGCCCGGTCATGCCGACATAGCCGATGGTCTGGCCCTGTCGGACGCGCGTTCCAACACGGGCTTTGGCCGCGTAACTCGACATGTGCGCATACAGCGTCGTGATGTTGCCGCCGTGCTGCAATATGACGACCTTGCCATATCCCGATTTCGTGCCGCGAAATATGACCTTGCCGTCTCCGGCGGCTTTGATCGGCGTACCGCGTGGTGCGGCGTAGTCAACGCCGCGATGTGCGCGGATCGTATTCAGGATCGGATGGCGACGCTTGGGATTGAAGTTCGAACTGATACGCGTGAAGTCGACCGGCGCCCGGATAAACGCCTTCCGGACACTGTCGCCGTCCGGGGTAAAGTAGTCGGTGACGTTTTCCTTGTCCTTGAACCGAATCGCCTGGATCTGGCGACCATTGTTGTTGAACTCTGCAGCGATGATCTCTCCGTCGGTGACGAATTCCCCGTCCTGCCAGATCTCTTCATACTGCACGTAGTAGTTGTCGCCGGACCGTATGTCCAGGATGAAGTCGACGTCCCATGCGAAAATGCCGGCGACGTTCATGATGGTGCGGTCGGAAAGACCTGCCTGGGCCGCGCTTTCGAATAATGAGCTCTCGATAACGCCGTAGGCATGGCGTTTTCGGATTTCGATAGGACGGTCGATGATCTTTGCGGTGAAGCCGTCGTCCAGACGATCGATCTGCAGGGCGCTGGTCAGGTCGAGCTTGGAATACAGGCTGATGATCTCACCTGCATCGTGAGTCACTTCAAAAACATCGCCTGGCTTGATGCGGCGAAAGCGCCGTTTCGCTTCGTCGAGCTGCGCAATCGCCATGAGGTGGCCAATATCAAGGCTGTTCTGGCGAAACATCTTCTCCATAGTGTCGCCACGGCCGACCTTCAGGGACAGCTTGTCGAATTCGGGTTCCGGCTCGGGCTCTATCACGTCGGAGGTTATCTCGGACGCGTCGATTTCCTCGACCGTGAGCTGCGGGGCGTCGGCGGCCACCATCGCGGGTGTCTCGGAAACCTGCGGTTGTGGATCGCTGGTACTCAGCCCGGTTACGAGTGCGACGCCGAGAAGGGGGATGCCCAGGCCTACCGCAAACCACTGGAGTGCTTTGGATTTCGCAGGCTTACCTTTGGCAGACGGCTTGTAATCGTGAAGAAGTGGGCTGGCCTGACGACTCAAGTCTGCGTCCCTGTGTGCATGGATGCCGCTACTCTACCGTTTGGTATTTTGGAGGTCAAAACCGCGCGGGGATGCTACAGTTCGCGGCAATGAGATGCGGCCTGAGCCGCGACCACATTTGGGCGCGTCATGCGTGCCGGCAGACGACTGAGAATGAGCAATATCAAGGAACAAATCGCAGAACTGAGCCGTGGAACGGATGAGGTTTTGCCCGAGGACGGGCTTGAGGCGAAGCTGAAGGAAGGCAGGCCGCTCGTGGTGAAGGCCGGCTTCGACCCGACCGCGCCGGACCTGCATATTGGCCATACGGTCCTGATCAACAAGATGCGCCAGTTCCAGCAGCTGGGCCACGAGGTTGTCTTCCTGATCGGCGATTTCACGGGCATGATCGGCGATCCCTCTGGCAAGAACGCGACGCGTCCGCCGCTGACCCCCGAAGAAATCCAGGCAAACGCCGAAACCTACGAAAACCAGATATTCAAGATTCTCGATCCGGACAAGACCCGCGTGGAGTTCAACTCGACCTGGATGGGAAAGATGGACGCGGCCGGGCTGATCAAGCTCGCGGCGCGACATACCGTGGCCCGGATGCTGGAGCGCGACGATTTCAGCAAGCGCTACAAGGGTGGGCAGTCCATCTCGATTCACGAGTTCCTGTATCCGCTCGTGCAGGGCTACGACTCGGTGGCGCTCAAGGCCGATGTCGAACTCGGTGGCACGGACCAGAAGTTCAATCTGCTCGTCGGACGGCAGCTGCAGCAGGATTACGGGCAGTCGCCGCAAATCGTCATGACGACCCCACTACTCGAAGGGCTGGACGGGGTGCAGAAAATGTCCAAGTCGCTGGGCAACTACATCGGCATCACCGATTCGCCGGGGGAGATGTTCGGCAAGCTCATGTCGATATCCGACGACCTGATGTGGCGCTATTTCGAGGTACTGAGCTTCCGTTCGCTGGACGACCTGGCCGACCTCAGGAAGGCCGTCGCGGACGGGAAAAACCCGCGTGACGCAAAATTTGAACTTGGCATGGAAATCGTTGCCAGATTTCATGATGACGCGGCGGCGGCAGGCGCACGCGACGAGTTCGTCGCGCGTTTCCAGAAAGGCGCCATGCCTGACGAGATCCCCGAAAAGACGCTCGAGTCCGATGGGGGTCAGCTGGGCATTGCGCACCTGTTGAGAGCAGCAGGGCTGGTTGCCAGCACGTCCGAGGCGTTTCGTATGATCAAACAGGGTGCCGTCAAGGTCGATGGTGAGCGCATTGAGGACCGCGCATTGCACGTCGAGGCAGGCAGCACACATGTCTACCAGGTGGGCAAGCGTAAATTCGCACGCGTTACGCTCTCCTGAAAGGCTGGTTGCGGCGTCCCGTCGTCGCACATCGGCAGGAGGATAATGCAGTGACCCGAGTATTGGCCCTCATGGCATCGGCGCTCGTGCTGGCAGCAACGTTGACGCCGGCTGTCGCGCTGTCGGCCGACGCGGAGTTGCGCGAGCAGTTCGACGAAATTGTCGAAGCCCTCAATGACAACACGTTCAGCGAATTCCAGGATGCCATCAACGAGAGGGCGCTGATCAACCGTATTTTCGGCACGCGCGTTATCGATCCGGACGTGAAAGAGGCCTTTGCCGATGGCTTCGAAAGCAGCCTGCAGGAAATCTTCGTTTCGTCCTTTCCCCGGGCCCGCACGGAGGCTGAGCAGGGTGGCGAGATTATCGGTACGGTGATCGCGTTTCAGTTCGACAACGGACAGGGGCGGGCCATCGTGCGCTATGCAGGAAGCGGCTATCGTTTTTCCTACCATTCCTATGAACTAACGCAGACTCGCAGCGGCAAACTCGTCATCGTCGACTGGTTCGATTACTACAATGCCAGCTGGTTCAGTGAGGACGCGGGCAATGCGCTGCTGCGGGCCATGCCGGGACAGGCGGCGGTCAAGGCCCTGATGACCATGCCGAACCCGTCGGAAGGTCAGCTCTTCCAGATGGGAGAACTGCTCAAGGCTGTGCGCGACCAGAACCCGCAACGGTACTTCCAGATCCACGATGGTCTCGAAGAGGTGCTGCGCCAGGAACCTTACTTCGTCGCCCTGAATTTCCTCTACACGCGGACGCTCGGGGATGCAGGCCGCATGAACCAGGCTGTCGAGGCGCTGGTCGCTGCTTTTCCTGGCGATCCGCTGTTCAGCCTGAGCCTGGTTGAGTTCTATATCGCCCGTGGGCTGTACGAGGAAGCGATCACCGAGCTGGATCGTTTCGAGGAGGCGCTCGGTATGAAGGACGGCGTATCCGAATCGTTCAAGGCAACGTCGGCGATGGCGCTCGGCGATTTCGAGCGCGCCCAGGCCTTTGCCATGAGCGCGGTCGAGGTGGAGCCCGGACTCGAGCTGAGCTGGTGGACACTGCTGCGGGCCAGGACGGCGGCAAAAGACTACGCCGGCGCAACCCTTGCACTGACGGCGCTCGAAGACCGCTTTGGTCACCTGCTGATCCCGCAGAAACTGCGGCGTGACCGCTTCCTGAAGGTGCTCATCGACCAGCAGGAATACAAGGACTGGCGTGCCGGGCGCGACGCGACCTGATACGACGATTGTCGACTGGCACCCGCGTTATGGCGATGCCTTCGGTCGGCTGAATCGCGAGTGGCTGGACAAGTACTTCCGGGTTGAGCCTGTCGACGAGCCCGTGCTCGACCATCCCGACACCCATGTCCTGGAGCACGGTGGCGTCATCCTGTACGCGCTTCAGGAGGGTCGGGCTGTCGGTACCGTGGCGCTCAAGAACCAGGGTGGGGGCGTGTTCGAATTGACCAAGATGGCTGTCACCGCGGCCTGCCAGGGACAGGGGGTCGGCCGGCAATTGCTGAGCGCAGCGCTCGACCGCTTTCGGGAAATTGCTAGCAGCCGGCTGTATCTGGAGTCGAACAGCCGCCTGGCCACCGCACTGGCCCTTTACGAATCTGCGGGATTCGCCCACGAAACTCCGCCCGAGCCCTCGGATTACCAGCGAGCAGACGTTTACATGGTCTACCGCGGGGCAACGGGGCCCGGCACCGAATAGCCGTTATTTCCCGTGAAAAACGGCCGATTTCGGTTCGCGCAGGGGGCCGTGCGGCGCCCCGCCGGAGGGCGGTTTCAGGCTGCAGAAAAAAACTTGAAAAAAGGTGTTGACGGACTCCGATTCGCCCGTATAATGCGCGGCTCTCTGGGGGACACGGTGTGCCCCAGTGGACTCCCAAAAATACCTGCAGGCGCACGAGGATTGTTGCTTAGACCTCCTTCGCCTGTATAATGGTGGGTCCGCCCTATTCAAGCGACGGCCACGGCTGTTTCCCGAGTAGGGCTCGTTCTTTAACAATTCAATCAGATAATTTGTGTGGGTGCTTGCGCTGGACTTTGCGAAGGCAAAATCAAGCGTAAGAACCAACCTAAATTCTATAAATAGTAATTTAGAGTGGGGATTACACTTTAGTAAAAGCTCAAAGCTTTAAACTGAAGAGTTTGATCCTGGCTCAGATTGAACGCTGGC
>SHLT01000195.1 GCA_004282875.1 Chromatiales bacterium
CGTATCGCCTGTCGCAGTTCCTCAAGGAGCAGCAACCGGACCTCGTGCATTGCCACAGCCGCCGAGGCGCCGACCTCCTGGGCGGGCTGGCAGCGACCGTGGCAGATATTCCTGCCGTGGTGTCGCGGCGCGTCGACAATACCGAGATGCGGCTGGTCGCTGCGATTCGCTACCGGCCGTTTCGCAAGGTGATCGCCATCTCGGAGGCGATCGCCGAGGTGCTGCGCGATCGGGGTGTCGAGGACGAGCGGCTCGAGATCATCCGCAGTGCCGTGGACGCCGATGCGTTATCCGGCGTGGCCGACTGCGGCAGCGTGCGCGCCGAGCTTGGGCTCAACGACGACGACTTCGTCATTGCCGCCGCCGGCCAGCTGATTCCGCGCAAGGGCCACCAGTTCCTGTTGCAGGCGGTCGCCGATCTCAAGGGCCGGTACCCGCAAATCCGGCTGGTCGTCTTCGGTGATGGCTACCTCAATAATCAGCTGCGGGCGCAAGCGGCGTCGCTGGGTCTCGGTGATGTCGTGGCTTTCGCCGGTTTTCGCGATGACCTGGACAAGTTTATTGCCTGCTTCGACCTGTTCGCCCACCCGGCATTGGCCGAGGGTCTGGGCGTCGCCGCCCTGAAGGCCGCCGCGGCGCGCGTGCCCGTCGTCGGCTTTGCCGCGGGCGGCATGGTCGAGGCCGTCGCGCACGAGCAAACCGGTCTGCTGGTTGCGCCCGAGGACAGCGACGCGCTCGGTGACGCGATTGCCCGGCTCATCGATGACCCGAAGCTGCGGTCGCAATTTGGCGAGGCCGGCAGGGAACGGATGCAAAATGAGTTCTCGATCGCTACGATGGCTGACAGGCACGTTGTGTTGTATGAAAGAACTCTGAATGGCTGACTACGAATCCCTGCAGAAACTGGCCGAAGCCGTGGTCGGCGACCTGACCGCGGCGAGCAAGGCGGTCGCGACGGCAGAGTCTTGCACGGGCGGCTGGATTGCGAAAAGCATTACGGACGTCGACGGCAGTTCGGCCGTGTTTGGCTACGGCGTTGTCAGTTACTCGAACGGGGCGAAGGAATCCATCCTGGGCGTGAAGAACGAGACGATCGAAGAACATGGTGCGGTGAGCGAAACCGTCGTCGAGGAAATGGCGGAAGGTGCGTTGCACCTCAGCGGCGCCGATATCGCCGTGGCGGTCAGCGGCGTCGCCGGGCCAACGGGCGGCACCGAGGAGAAACCGGTTGGCACCGTCTGGTTTGCATGGGCGGTGCGGGATGGCAGCAGCGCGCTCGTCGATACGAGCTGTGAACACTTCTCGGGTGACCGGGAACTGGTGCGCGAGCTAACCGTGGCGCATGCTCTGCAAGGCGTGCTGGAGCGCATCGAAGTATGAATACGAAACGCCTGTTCTTTGCGCTGTGGCCCGACCACAGGCAGCGTGAGCGCCTGCGGGATGTGGTCGGCTCGGTGGCGAAGACCGTGGAGGGCAGGGCCGTCGATCGGCGGGACTGGCACGTGACGGTGGCCTTTGTCGGGCCGTTCCCCGAGAACCGTGTGCCGTACCTCCTGGACCGGGCGGCGCAGATTGAGGTTGAGCCTTTTCGTCTGAACTTCGACCGCCTGGAGTTCTGGCCGCGACCGAAGGTGGCCAGCCTGTGCGCAGCGACCGTGCCGCCGGCGCTGCAGCAGCTCGTCGATTCATTGAACGGTGTGCTGCTCGATCTTGGCCTGAAACCCGAGGACCGGAATTACCGCCCGCATATCACCGTGGTGCGCAACGCCCGGGCATTTACGACCGAACGACTGACGCAGAGGGTGACCACGGAGTGGTCGAGCTTTGAGCTCGTGGAGTCGGTGCCGGTGCCCGGTGGGGTGAACTACGTCCCGCTGAAACAGTAGCTTAAGGCCCTTTTCGAGAATCTGCAGAGATTGGCCGAATTTAGCCCTCCTGAAAGCTACTATTGACGCGGCCTCCGTGAAATAATACTGTGCAAATCCACAGTATCCTCCAATCACGCCTTTCGGCACCCAGAAACGGACCAGAATAATGGACGACAATCGTAAGAAAGCACTCGCGCAGGCATTGGGCCAGATTGAAAAGCAATTCGGCAAGGGCTCGGTCATGCGCATGGGAGACGGCCAGGCGGCCAGGGACATCGAGGCCATTTCCACGGGCTCGATCGGCCTCGACGTCGCATTGGGCATCGGCGGTCTGCCGAAAGGCCGGGTCGTCGAAATCTACGGTCCGGAGTCTTCGGGCAAGACCACGCTGACGCTGCAGGTCATCGCCGAGTCGCAAAAACTGGGCGGCACGGCTGCGTTCGTCGACGCCGAGCATGCGCTCGATCCGGGCTATGCCGAAAAGCTCGGTGTAAACGTCGACGAATTGCTGGTCTCGCAGCCCGACACGGGTGAGCAGGCGCTCGAAATTACCGACATGCTCGTGCGCTCGGGCGCCGTCGACATTGTCGTGGTCGACTCGGTTGCGGCGCTGACGCCGAAGGCCGAGATCGAAGGCGAGATGGGCGACTCCCACATGGGCCTGCAGGCGCGACTGATGTCGCAGGCGCTTCGCAAGCTGACCGGCAACATCAAGCGTTCGAACACGATGGTCGTCTTCATCAACCAGATTCGTATGAAGATTGGCGTCATGTTCGGCAGTCCGGAAACAACGACCGGCGGCAACGCCCTCAAGTTCTACTCGTCGGTGCGACTCGATATTCGCCGCATCGGCGCCATCAAGAAAGGTGACGAGGTCATCGGCAACCAGACGCGCGTCAAAGTCGTCAAGAACAAGGTGTCGCCGCCGTTCAAACAGGCCGAGTTCGAAATCCTCTACGGCGAGGGTATCTCGCGTATGGGCGAGATCATCGACC
>SHLT01000119.1 GCA_004282875.1 Chromatiales bacterium
GTCACCGAATCCGATCGTGAATTCGCTGGTCATCATGCCGGACATGGAAAAACGCCTCGAGAGCTTCGTCAGGATCGGACACGGCATCATCGTGTTTCCCGGCGGCGTTGGTACCGCCGAAGAGATTCTCTACTTGCTGGGTGTCCTGCTGCACCCGGATAACGTCGGCCAGCCGCTGCCGATGATCATGACGGGGCCTGCATCAGCGGAGCCCTATTTTCGCAAGATCGACGAGTTCGTCGGGGCCACGCTGGGAGCGGTGGCGCAGCAGCGCTACAAGATCGTTATCGACGACCCCGCCGAAGTCGCGCGGCAAATGAAAGCAGGGCTGAAGGACGTACTCGAGTTCAGAAAGAAACACAGCGACGCCTTTTATTTTAACTGGCGGCTCAGGATCGACGATGAATTTCAGCGGCCGTTCGTGGCGACCCACGAGTCGATGAGCGCCCTGGAGATTGATGAAGGGCTGCCGACGCACAGGCTGGCGGCGAATCTGCGGCGCGTCTTTTCGGGCATCGTGTCAGGTAATGTGCGCGAGGATACGGCCGAGCTAATCGAAAAAGACGGGCCGTTCGAGATCAATGGATCGCAGGCGGTTATGAGCTTGCTCGACGATCTGCTGGCCGGGTTCGTTGCCCAGCATCGCATGAAGATTTCGCGGGGCGACTACGATCCCTGTTACGTGATTAAGTAAAACCGAAGTCTAAATAACTGTTTTACAAAGAAAAACACGGGTTCTGCACTGTGATGCAGTTCCTGTGATTTCGATGCGCTGGCACTTAACATTTGTTCAAAGGATTTACTGAGCAAAAAGATGCCCGATAGCAAACACATGAGTTGGGACGCCAGTTTCGGTAAGGACGCCGAAGCGGAGTCGAAGGCAGACGATGCAGCCGTAGCAGCCAATGAACCTGCGGCGAACGATGCGGATGGGTGGCAGCAATATCGTCGCTGGATATCCAAAGCGCCAACGCCGAAAGGACGCCGCGCGGGCATCGATCCATCGCTCTATTCCTGGAAAGGCTATCGCGACTGGAGCGACCAGGTGCGCCGCAACTGGGCGAAAGAGTCCACGGAAGATCAGGACTGAGACACAGCATTTTCAAAATCATGAACGCCGGCTTGATGCCGGCGTTTTTTTTGTTGTACCGGACTGTGATCCGGGTCCGGAAGCGGAGCGGAACTGCGTCTTGTTTCTGAGCATTTTCAGGCCACGTTCAGTGTTGTTGAAGCAAGCTGTGACCGGCCTCACAGCCCGCGCCAGATAGCGGTCCTATAGTCACTCCTACTGAACACAAATCACGCGACCAGAGTATGTCAAACAAAGCCCAAAAATCGGAATCTCCTATCGACTCCTTGAAGAACGAAGCGTCTCGTCAGCGCTGGGAGCTGTTTCATCGCGCGATCGCTCACGCGAAAGAATCCAACAATGCGGCTCTGTATGAGGCGGACGCCCAGAGCGGCGATGCGGAGTGCTCCGGTCCCCTGTTGACCATCGTGCGCTAACCACGTCCATGGAATGCTTCCTGCAATATCTCGATGACCTCGACGACCTGTACGGCGCAGCCGGGCTGGTCTGGGAGCACCTGCGCAGGACGATACTCACACTGGTTTCGCTGACCATGATCCTGGGCGTGGCTGCCTCCGGAGTCTTGCTGGCGCTCGCTCACCCGCCCATTGCACTGGCCACGTCGACGCTGTTGATCGTGACGCTGCTGTACCGTTCCGTGACCGGAACTGCCGGCAAATGGACTCGCGCCGGCTAAGTTCTAAAATCTAGCCCGCTCCCGGGCTTGAAATCGCCAGCTTAAGCCCTATCGTGTCTGACTTTGGTCAGGAGATAAGCGGCGTGGCCGACAAGCGCGAAACACCCAGCAAAGAAACACTCGGATTCCAAACCGAAGTTCGTCAGCTGTTGAAGCTGATGATCCATTCCCTGTACAGCAACAAGGAGATCTTTCTTCGCGAGCTGATCTCCAATGCGTCGGACGCGGCGGACAAGCTGCGCTTCGAGGCATTGGCGAAGCCTGACCTGCTTGGCGAAGATGAACTCGCGATCCGCATCGACATCGACAAGGACAAGCGCCTTCTGTCGGTGAGCGATAATGGCATCGGCATGTCGCGCGATGAACTCGTCGACAACCTGGGGACGATCGCAAGGTCGGGAACGGCCGAGTTCCTCGAGCAGATGACAGGTGACCAGCAGCACGATGCGCAGCTCATCGGACAATTCGGCGTCGGGTTCTACTCGGCCTTCATCGTCGCCGACAAGGTCACGGTCGATACGCGCCGTGCCGGCTCCGACGAGGCCGTTCGCTGGGAATCGAACGGCGAGGGCGAGTTCACGATAGAGGACATCGAGCGTGAAGAACGCGGTACGTGCGTGACCCTGCATCTGAAAGACGACGGGGCCGAATTCGCCGAGCCGGTCCGCATCGAGTCGCTGATTCGCAAATACTCGGACCACATTGGTTTCCCGGTTTCCCTGCATACCGAAGGTGAAGACGAGACAAAGGTGGTGAATTCCGCCACTGCGCTCTGGACGCGTTCGCGTACCGACGTGAACGAGGACGAGTACAAGGAGTTCTACAAGTACCTGTCACATGATTTTGCGGACCCGCTCGCCTGGAGCCATAACCGGGTAGAGGGCAAACGGGAATACACGAGTCTCCTGTATATTCCCGCCGCGGCGCCTTTCGATCTCTGGAATCGCGAGGCGCCACGGGGCCTCAAGCTCTACGTCCAGCGCGTGTTCATCATGGACGACGCCGAGCAGTTCCTGCCGCTTTATCTGCGCTTCGTGAAGGGCGTGGTCGATTCTGCCGACCTGCCACTCAACGTGTCGCGTGAGTTGTTGCAGCAGAACCCGGACCTTACCGCCATGCGCGGCGCCCTGACAAAACGCGTCCTCGATATGCTGACTAAACTGGCAAACGGCGACGACTACGGGACGTTCTGGACCGAATTCGGCCAGGTTCTCAAGGAAGGCGTGGTAGAAGATTTCGCTAACAAGGACAAGCTGGCCAAGCTGCTGCGCTTTGCGTCAACCCATGCGGGCAACGATGTCCAGGACCAGTCTCTCGAAGACTACGTATCCCGGGCTCAGGAAGGGCAGGACAAGATCTACTATATTCTTGCCGACAACTATGCGACCGCGGTGGCCAGCCCGCACCTCGAGCAGCTTCGTGAGAAAGGCCTCGAAGTTCTTTTGCTGACCGATCGTATTGACCCCTGGCTGGTCGATGGGCTCGCGGAATACGAGGGCATGACGCTGGTCGATGTGGGCCGATCGGGACTGGACTTGCCGCAGGATGACGACGCAGAGGCCCACGAAACCGGTAACGAGCAGCACGATGCTCTGTTGAAGCGCGTCAAAGACGTATTGAGCGACCGCGTCGAGGCGGTCAAGGTCAGTCGCCGGCTCGTCGATTCTCCGGCCTGCGTGGTTGCGGCCGACGACGATCTCAACCCGCAGCTCAGGCGCATGCTTGAGGCGAGTGGTCAACAGATCCCGGAATCGAAGCCGATACTCGAAATCAATATCGACCACCCGCTGGTCGGGCGTCTGGCGGCGGAAGCGGACGACGCCAGGTTCGGTGAGCTGTCGAACATCGTACTGGACCACGCGTTGCTCGCCGAAGGCTCGCAGCTCGAAAACCCGGCTGCGTATGTCCACCGGATGAACAAACTGCTACTCGATATCGAGTCTGGAGCAAACAGTGAATAATGACGACGATCGAAATCTGCGTGACAAGCTCAGTAAGGAGCAGTACCAGGTAACCCAGTGCTCCGCGACGGAGCGCCCGTTTACGGGCAAGTACGTCAATCACAAGGCGGACGGCACGTATCACTGCGTGGTCTGTGACGCGCCGCTGTTCAGCTCGGAAAACAAGTTCGACTCCGGATCCGGCTGGCCGAGTTTCTGGCTGCCGATGGCCGGAGACGCTGTGCGCACGAAGTCAGACGCGTCGCATGGGATGGTAAGGGTCGAGGTCGTGTGTGCTGCTTGCGACGCGCACCTGGGCCACGTGTTCGAGGATGGTCCGCAGCCGACCGGTTTGCGATACTGCATCAACTCCGCTTCCCTGGATTTCGAGGATCAGCCTGAATGAGCAAGAACTTAACCACACTCGCATTGTGCGCGGCCGTGCTGGCGACAGCCTGCAGCCAGCCGGAACAGACTGCCGAAGCCGAGCAGGCCGGGGTAAACAAGGAATCCACCCTGGAAGAGGGCGGTGCAAGCAGCTGCCCGCAGGCGGATGAGAACGGCGTTGTCGAAATCCAGCCGGGGCTGACGGCGACGATCACCAAGGCCGGTTATGGGCGCGCCGCGGTCAGCAAGGACTATGCGGATGTGCACACGACGCTGTGGCTGTACGACGAGGCCGCCGACGGTGGCCGCGGTAACCAGATATGGTCATCGGGCGGCGTGGATCCTTTTCAGTTCCAGATCGATGCCGGGCAGGTCATCAAGGGCTGGGACCTGGGCGTGACCTGCATGCTGGTGGGCGAAAAACGCGAGCTGACGATTGCGCCGGAACTTGGCTATGGTGCTCGTGGCAAGCCGCCCGTGCCGCCGAACGCGACGCTGTTATTCGAAATCGAGCTCATCAAGCTGACGACCCCCGAATAAGGGCTTAACGGGCCGGCTCGAGCCGGAATTCGATGCGCCGGTTCTGGCCGCGGCCGTAGCGCGTTGCGTTGTCGGCGATGGGCTGTGACGAGCCGGCGCCCGCGACGACCAGTCTGCGCGCATCGATACCGCGCTTCTCGAGATGGCTGGCTACGGCCTGCGCGCGTGCCAGGCTGAGTTGCCTGTTCCAGGCTTCGCTGCCCGACGAATCGGTGTGTCCCGTGATCGAAATCGTCGAGTCACGGCAGGCATCCGCCAATGCGATGATGCGGTCGAGGACTGGATACGCCGAGGCTCGCATCCGGGTACCCGACTCCGCGAATCCCACGGGCCCTGGCTTGATCCTCGAAAACTGTTGTTGGCAGAGTGCGGCGGCCGACAGGCTCGCATCGACTTCCGTTAGCCTGATATCAATGTTCGTTGCTGCGGGGAGGATATGGCGCAATGCGCGTACATGGCTTTCGATAACAGACTTGTCGCCGACGACGGCCTTGACCCGTAATTCGTCCTGTTCGAGGCGGGCGCTTGGTGATGTCGTTGTCGCAAGCAGGGCCAGCAGTTCGACAGTCGCTTCGTCCCACCACGCAGGAGCAACACCGAGGGGGCGGTACTCGAATTGCAGCACCTGCTGACCAAAGTGCTGCGCGGCAGCGCGCTCGAGCCGCTGTTCGTGCTGTTGTGACGAAGTGTGCCCGGATAGCCTGAGTTTGCCGCGATACGCGGTGACACCAAATACCGCCGGATCGATAGCCGAATAGCCGGGTGTCGGTTCGGGCCAGGAATCGTCACGGCCCGATTGCATGGGCAACGACCAGACGGTCCCGCAAAGTACGAGCGCGATGGCAATGATGTTGCGCGGACTGCGCACGAGATTCAGGCGATGACCGCCTGATCGCGCAGTTCACGAGCTTGCCCGATCCAGTCTTCCCGGTAGATTCGGGTGCGGAATCCTTTCAGGCGCCTGGCAACACGATCAATGTCGTATTCGCTCATGTCTGCGATCTGCCGGAAACTGATGATGCCCATCTCATTGAGCGTCTTTTCGATCGCCGGTCCGACACCCTTGATCCTTTGCAGATCATCGCGCGGGTCATGGCCATCGGCTTCGGCTTCGGGCGGGTAGCCATCGACATTGTCATCGGTCCCTGGCCCCGGTGTCTCGGTATCTTCGTCGTTGGAAGCATCCAGACCGTCGGTCAGGTTCTCGGGGTTCGTGACCGGTTCGATGCGCGTCGAATTCTCGAACACCTGTGACTGCAGGTTTTCGAGCTCACGAATCCGTTCGCGTGCATCCTCGAGCGCGGCCTCGAGCTGTTCCGCCTCCTCGTTGCGTGCGCGAAAGCGCTCGATGAGCGGCGGCAGCCGGTTCTGCCAGTTGTCGAGTTCCTCGGTGAGCTTCTCTATGCGCGCGTCCTTTTGGCGAACGACGTCATCGGTCGAGCTACGGGCCGCCATATCCGACTGCAGCTGGTCGCGCTCACTGACGGCAACCTCCAGGTTGCTGCGGATGTCCTTGATCTCACGCTGCAGCTCATCGCGACGGCCGAATGCCTCTTGAACCGCGATCGACAATTCCTTCGCGCGATTCTTGGCGTCTGTATGAGAGGCCTGGAACTGGCTTACCTGTTCCATGAGACCTTTATTCTGGTCGATGAGCCGGTCGCCCTCCCGGCGCTGAGCGTTGATCTGCTCCTGCCAGCCGGCGTTAACCGCGGCCTTTTCCTGCTCCGCACGGTTGCCGCGAAGAACCCAGCCGGCGATCGTACCGACAACGGCTGTGGCGACCATGAGGGCGATGTGAATAGCGCTTAGCTCGGGCATAGGCTGATAGAATCACCGTGGACTATATAAGATCATAATTTTACAGCAGTATTCACGAATCTATCCACCCCGGACTTCCGCATGACCCAACACCCTGTTAGCGAAAGACTGTTTATCGCCGGCCCGGCCGGCCGGCTGGAAGCCATTGTCGACCGTCCGGGTGAGGGTGCATTGGAGGGGTGCGCGGTGGTTTGCCACCCGCATCCGCAGCACGGCGGTACGATGCACAACAAGGTCGCACATACACTGGCGCGTGCCTTCGTGCGCAGCGGCTACGAGGTTCTGCGTTTTAATTTTCGCGGCACGGAAGCCAGCGAGGGCGAGTACGACGAAGGCGTGGGTGAGCTGGATGACGCATTGACGGCGATCGAATGGATGCGGTCGCGGCACGCCTCGTATCCCTTGTGGCTCGCCGGCTTTTCATTTGGTGCTGCCATCGCTGTTAAGGCGGCCGTGGCGACGCATGTCGACGGACTCATTAGCGTGGCGCCGGCGATCAGCCGTTTCGCGCAAGGCCTCGCGTCGCAGCCGCAGTGCCCGTGGTTAATCGTCCAGGGCGATGAGGACGAACTCGTCGACATCGAAGAGACGGTCGAGTGGGTGGACTCGTTGGAGCCCGGACCCGAGCTGTTGGTCATATCGCAGGGCGAGCATTTTTTTCACGGCCGCCTCGGCGAATTACGGCAAGCCGTCATGGAGTTTGTCGCAGAATAAAAAAAGGCCGGGCAATGCCCGGCCTTTCGAGGTCAAACGGATAACCGCTCAGACCATGTCCTTGAGACCTTTCAGGGCAGTCACCTTGACAACTTTCGTTGCCGGCTTGGCCTTGAACATCATCTCTTCGCCCGTGAACGGGTTGACACCCTTGCGTGCTTTACGAGCCGGCTTCTTCACGACACGCATTTTCAGAAGACCGGGGATGGAGAACATGCCCGCCGCGCCACGACCGCCAAGGTTCTTCTTGATCTGGCCGTTGAGTGATTCGAATACGGCTGCAATGTCCTTGCGAGTCAGACCGGTGTCGTCAACGATCTTCGCGTAAATTTCAGACTTGGTAGGTGGCTTTTTGGTGTTCGCTGCCATGAAAAACTAACTCCTAAAAAAAGACGAAACGGGTATTCACCCGCTATGAAAGCGCAGCGACGATAACACTTTTTTTCAGGCTGCGTAAGCACAAAAAGGCCTTTTTTTTAAGCTCTTTTTGCTGTAGCGTACGGATACGTAAAACGGGCCCGAGAGGGCCCGTTTTGCTTTGCTTGCGGACAATCGTTTTTTTACGAGTCGGTGTAGAACTGCCGCTTGAAGCGCACGTCGGATGCCTGGGTCGATCCTTCGGGGATCACGCTGATATCGAACACCAGGGTCTCTCGATTTGCGACCGGTGTTTCCCCGATATAGTAAATCGCAACGACATCGCCCGGCTCTTCTATCTTGCGCATGGTAACGCTCTTGAGCTGCCCGGTCAGATTGACCGTCTTGACCGACACATCGCCCGTTACGGACATGGCGTCCGCTTTCCTGATGATGGATATGTTCAGCATCGCACGATTCTTGCTGCGCACAATGTTGTAGGCGCGCGCAATCTCGGGCGTCAACTGGTCGGTTGATTGCGCGCTGAAGTGCACGACGTAGTCGCCGATGTCGGCAGAGTGTGCCTCGGCAGGTTGTGCTTCAGGCACGGCCGCCGAATCGCCGGGTCCGCCGCATGCCGTGACGAGCGCAAGCAACGACAAAGAGATCAGAGTTCTCGCCAATGTCATGAAACCACCCCCTCTTTTTTCAACTCACTATAAACTATTCACGGCGACTTTGAGCAAAAACCGCCGGTTTGGTGGTGTTCTGCTGCGCAAGCGACTGATACTGCTGGGTGGTGGGTATTAGATCGGTAGCGGTTTGAACCCGGCAACAACGATTGTCGCTGCCGTGATCAGGATGATTGCTGCCAGGGGCGACAAATCCAGGCCGCCCATTGGCGGAATAATACGGCGGAACGGCGCCAGCACCCGGTCCGTCAGCGTATGGATGATGGCTGTCGCAGGATTGTGCCCCCCAGGGGCGATCCAGCTGAGGATGACGCGGATAATGATGGCGAATACAAACAGCCGCAGCGTCAGGAGCACGAGGTCAACAATGGCGGTCACGGCAATTTCCACGAAGCCGGCGTTCTGCCCATAGATAAGCAGTATCACCAGGATCAACAGGTACTGAATGATATAGGCGACCAGCACGGTCGCCGTATCAAGACGACCAAACGGCGGAATGATGCGCCGTAAAGGTACGACCACGGGTGACGTTATTTTCAGAATCGCCTGCGCGATGGGATTGCGAAAATCCGCACCAACCCAGGGGAGCAGCAGCCGCAAGAGCAGAACGAAAAGGTAAAGCTGTGCCACTGCGTTAATGATGAATACGAGTGCGGCAGTAAGGTTACTCGGCATGTTTAGTGTCCTGTCTGTCCAATTTGCTGACTCTCAGAAAGCCTGCAATGCGCTAATGCAAGGCGCTGCCCGCCGGTAATGGCTGGCCATTGCCAAGGGCTGTAACGCAGCAGTCGCGCATTGCAGGCTTTCCCGTCGGGCGTTATTGGCAGCTTGTCCTGCCGCGTTGCGGTCGCTTGAAATAGCCCGCTAATCCTGCACTCCCGCGTCTCGCAGGACAAGCTGCCAATAACGCTGAGAGCCAGCAAATTGGACAGACAGGACACTACTCCTTTCCTTCTTCGTGTGCCTGGTTGGCCAGGTCGACGGCGCGGTCACGTGCAGCGACTACCGCGGCACTGAATATATCCCGGAAATCCGTGTTGTCGAGCAGGTCGAAAGCCGCGGCCGTGGTGCCGCCCGGCGACCGAACGCGCGCAATCAGCGCGTCCATGGTCTCGCCGGACTGTTCGGCCATCTCGCCGGCGCCGCGTGCCGTCTCGAGAACCAGCGCAAGCGCGTCTTCGTAACTCAAACCGAGATCGACCGCGACCTTCACAAGCATATCCACGAGCAGGTAGAAGTACGCCGGCCCGGTCCCGGAGACGGCGGTTACCGTATCGATGTCATCTTCGCTTGCAACGCGAACGACCGGGCCGGTCGTCGAGATGATGTTGGTTGCAGCACGTCGCTGGTACTTGCTGGTGTGCTCGTTGGCGAACAGGCCTGAAATGCCGAGCCGCAGCAGTGCCGGCTGGTTCGGCATGACGCGGACGACGGGCAATTCGCCGCCGAGCCAGTTCTCGATGTCGCCGGCGCGCACGCCCGCGGCGATCGAGATGATCAAAGGCCTGGTTTGCTGCACAAGCGAGGCCAGCGGTTTGCAAACGTCGCACAATATCTGGGGCTTGACCGCAAGGACGATGCATTCGGCTTCGCGAACCGCGTCTTCATTCGCTTCGAAGATCGTCGCGCCGGGCAGCTCCCGCGCGAGCGTGTCACGATGTTCCGCCAGCGGTTCCGATATGAGAACGTGATGCGGCTCGTAGCCGGCTGAAAGCATGCCGCCTGCGAGTGCGCGCGTCATGTTGCCGCCGCCCACGTATGCCACTTTTCCGTAGTCCATCTAGCCTGCCTTTTAGTGTCTTTCGCCGAAGAGCGCCGTGCCGATTCTCACTATCGTAGCGTATTCGAAAATGGCGGCGCGATAGTCGGCCG
>SHLT01000120.1 GCA_004282875.1 Chromatiales bacterium
GGCTCGATGGATGCGGGCAACATGCTCAAGCCCGCGCTCGCCCGCGGTGAGTTGCATTGCGTTGGTGCCACGACGCTCGACGAGTACCGGCAGTACGTCGAGAAAGATGCTGCACTGGAGCGCCGCTTCCAGAAAGTGCTGGTCCAGGAGCCGACCGTCGAAGATACGATCGCAATCCTGCGCGGCCTGAAGGAGCGGTACGAAGTGCATCACGGTGTCGAGATTACGGATCCGGCCATTGTTGCCGCGGCAACGCTGTCGCATCGCTATATCAGCGATCGGTTCCTGCCCGACAAGGCCATCGATCTGATCGACGAATCGGCGTCGAGAATCCGCATCGAAATCGACTCAAAGCCCGAGGCGATGGACAAACTCGAGCGCCGCATCATCCAGCTCAAGATCGAACGCGAGGCATTGAAGAAAGAGTCTGACGACGCGTCGGTCAAGCGGCTGGGCGACATCGAGTCGCAACTTGGCGGGCTGGAAAAAGAGTTCTCGGACCTGGAGGAAATCTGGAAGGCCGAGAAAGCCGCCATGCAGGGCACGACCCACATTAAAGAAGAGCTGGAGCGCGCGCGCCTCGAACTCGAGACGGCGCATCGCGCCAATGACCTCGCGCGCATGTCGGAACTGCAGTACGGCCGCATTCCCGAGCTCGAGAAACAGCTTGCGGACGCCGTTCAGGCAGAAACAAAAGAGACGACCTTATTGCGCAACAACGTAACCGAGGAGGAAGTTGCCGAGATCGTTTCCAAGTGGACGGGCATTCCCGTCAGCAAGATGCTCGAGGGCGAGAAGGAAAAACTTCTGCAGATGGAAGCGGTCGTCACGGAACGTGTCGTCGGCCAGGACGAAGCCGTGACCGTGGTGGCCAACGCCATCCGCCGTTCTCGGGCCGGCCTTTCCGATCCGCGGCGTCCTATCGGTTCCTTCCTGTTCCTTGGCCCGACCGGCGTCGGCAAGACCGAGCTGACCAAGGCGCTCGCGAACTTCCTGTTCGATACGGACGACGCCATGGTGCGTGTCGATATGTCCGAGTTCATGGAGAAGCACTCCGTGGCACGCCTGATCGGCGCGCCCCCGGGCTACGTGGGTTACGAAGAGGGCGGCTACCTGACCGAAGCGGTGCGGCGCCGGCCGTACTCGGTGATCCTGCTCGACGAGGTCGAAAAGGCGCACCCCGATGTGTTCAACGTCCTGTTGCAGGTGCTCGACGACGGTCGCCTGACGGACGGTCACGGCCGCACGGTCGACTTCCGCAACACGGTTATTGTCATGACGTCCAATCTCGGTTCCAACCTGATCCAGGAAATGGCCGGCGAGGAAAATTACGATGCCATGAAGAATGCGATCATGGAGGTCGTGGGCAGCCACTTCAGGCCCGAGTTCGTGAATCGTATCGACGACCTCGTCGTGTTCCACCCGCTCGGTCGCGAACACATCCGCAAGATCGTGGATATCCAGCTCGCGTACCTGCACGAACGGCTGGCGGACCGCGATATCAGCATCCACCTGTCGGATGCGGCGCGCGACAAACTGGCTGACGCGGGCTTCGATCCGGTGTATGGTGCGCGACCGCTCAAGCGAGCGATCCAGCAGCAGGTCGAGAACCCGTTGGCGCAGGAAATCCTCCAGGGCAAATTCAACCCGGGAGACGTCATCGAAGTTGGCGTGGCCGACGACCGGCTGGAGTTCGAGAACGCCGCGTAGGGTACAATCAGCGGCCATTTTGAGAGACCTGACATGCCGATCTACGGATACGTCTGCAAAAGTTGCGAGCACCGCTTCGACGTGCTGCAGAAAATGAGCGATGACCCGTTGGTGCATTGCCCGGACTGCGGGGATGCATCGCTGCAAAAGGAATTGTCTGCGCCCAAGTTTCGCCTTAAAGGGCAGGGCTGGTACGAGACCGACTTCAAGACCGGCAGTAAACGCAATCTGCACGGTGAATCGGGTTCGGGCAAGACTGCCGATGCGGCGAAGACGCCGGACAGCAAGCCGGCGGCGAAGAAGACGTCCGGCAGCAAGGCTGACGCCTCTTGAAATCGCCCCGCATGAAGCTGCTCAGGCGCTACCTCGTTGCGGGGCTGCTGATCTGGGCGCCGCTGGCGGTTACATTCCTGCTGTTGCGGTTTGCGGTCAACGTCATGGACAAGACGCTGGCCGTTATTCCCCTGCAGTATCGTCCCGAGGAACTTCTCGGTTTTCACATACCTGGACTTGGCGTCATCCTGACCTTCATCGTCCTGCTCATTACGGGCATGCTGGCGGCGAACTTCGTCGGGCGCTATGTCGTCGGCGGCTGGGAGTCGCTCCTCGATCGCATCCCGATCGTGCGCACGATCTACGGCGGCGCGAAGAACTTCGCCGAGATCGTCTTTTCGGACTCGAACGATTCGTTCAAGCAGGTGCTGCTGATCGAGTATCCGCGCAAGGGCCTGTACAGCCTCGCGTTCCAGACCTCGTCGGAATTGGGCGAAGTCCAGGCGCGTACCGGGGAGGATGTCGTCTGCTGCTTTGTGCCGACCACGCCGAACCCGACCTCGGGTTTCGTCATCATGGTGCCGCGCGGGGATATCCAGGTGCTGGATATGGAAGTGGACGAGGCCCTCAAGATGATTATCTCGCTGGGCGTCGTGGTGCCGACCTGGGGTGCCGACCGGACGCCGGAGCTGCCGTTCAAAGAGCCGCCAACTGCTTGATAAGCGGCCCCCCAAGCCGTACCATTCCGCCTCCTTTTTTCAGGGTTTTACCCGGATTCTTACCATGCGTACTCACTACTGCGGCGAGATCGACGAATCTCTCGTCGGCCAGGAAATCGAGGTTTGCGGCTGGGTTCACCGGCGGCGTGACCACGGCGGCGTAATCTTCATCGATCTCAGAGATCGGGAGGGCCTGCTGCAGGTCGTGTTCGACCCGGATCGGCCGGAAATCTTCGCCGAGGCGGAGCGCATCCGCTCCGAGTATGTCCTCAAGGTGAAGGGCCTCGTGCGCCCGCGTCCCGAGGGCACGGTCAACCCGAACATGCGGACGGGCCAGGTTGAAGTGCTGGCGCATGAACTCGAGACGCTGAACAAGTCGGAGACACCGCCGTTCCATCATGACGAGCAGGCGAACGAGGATATTCGCCTCAAGTATCGCTACCTGGATCTTCGGCGCGAGAACATGCTGGGCAACCTGATGCTGCGTCACAAGGTGACGTCGGCCATGCGTGACTATCTTGATGCACAGGGTTTCGTCGACGTCGAAACGCCGATGCTGACGCGGGCCACACCCGAAGGCGCGCGCGACTACGTCGTACCGAGTCGCACGAACCCGGGTCGCTTTTTTGCGCTGCCGCAGTCGCCGCAGATTTTCAAACAGCTCCTGATGATGTCGGGCCTGGATCGCTACTACCAGATCGTGCGTTGCTTCCGCGACGAGGATCTGCGCGCCGATCGTCAGCCGGAGTTCACACAGCTCGATATCGAGATGAGCTTCGTCGATGAAGCCGCCGTCACGAACACGATGGAAGACCTCATGCGGCACGTGTTCAAGGCGACGCTCGACGTCGACCTGCCGGACCCGTTCCCGCGCATGCCGTACTCGGAGGCCATGCAGCGTTATGGTTCCGACAAACCGGACCTGCGCATCGACCTCGAACTTGTCGAGGTAGCGGACCTCATGGCGTCGGTCGACTTCAAGGTATTTGCCGGACCGGCCGCGGACCCCGAGGGTCGCGTTGCCGCACTCTGCGTGCCAGGCGGTGCGGAGATGAGCCGCAAGATCATCGACGACTACACGAAATACGTGTCCCGCTACGGTGCCCGCGGTCTGGCCTACATCAAGGTCAACGACATCGATGCCGGCGCCGAGGGGCTGCAGTCGCCGATTCTGAAGTTCCTGCCGGACGATGCCGTGCAGGGCATCCTCGAGCGCACGGGCGCCAAATCGGGTGACCTGATTTTCTTTGGTGCCGACAAGGCCCGCATCGTCAACGACGCACTGGGCGCGCTGCGCTGCAAAGTCGGCGAAGACCGGGGTCTCGTGGCCGACGGCTGGGCGCCGCTCTGGGTGGTCGACTTCCCGATGTTCGAGAAGGACAAGACGACCAAGCGCTGGACGTCGCTGCACCATCCGTTTACGGCCCCGTCGATCGACGATGCCGAAGCGCTCAAAAAAGACCCGGGCGCCGCGTTGTCGCGCGCTTACGATATGGTGTTGAACGGGTCAGAGATCGGTGGTGGTTCGATTCGTATTCACGACCAGGACATGCAGGCCGCTGTCTTCCAGCTTCTCGACATCAGTGACGAGGAGGCCGAGGAGAAATTCGGCTTCCTTCTGACCGCATTGCAGTATGGCTGTCCCCCGCACGGCGGCGTCGCCTTCGGCCTCGATCGCATCGTCATGCTCATGGCTGGTGCCGAGAGCATTCGTGACGTGATCGCGTTCCCGAAGACACAGACGGCGAGCTGCCTGCTGACGAACGCACCGGGCGAAGTATCCAACGAGCAGCTGAAAGAACTCAGCATTCGTCTGCGCGCACCCCGCACGGATTGATCAGGCCGCAGAAGGCGTCGAGGCCGACGCCGAGCGCTGCAGCATTCCATGAATGGCTCGTCCCTGAAGCAGGTCGACGAGGGCGTGCAGGATTATTGGCAGCAACAGTGATCCCGTCAGGAGATACAGGCCCGCGAACGCGCCGCCGACCAAGATAATGCGTGGTATGGCAGCGGGTCCCTGGTAGGCGTGGGCGACGCCGAAGCCGACCGCACTGACGATCGCCGCGGCCCACAGTGGCATGAAGTGACCGAGGTACCAGAACAGGAAACCGCGCCAGAGCGCCTCCTCAACGATGCCGGCCGTAACGGACAGGCCATAGAATCCTCTGAGTTCACTGCGAGTTCGCGGAAAAAGAAACTGCAGATTCCCCAGATCCTCTTCGCTTGCGCGGTCGATTTGGCGCAGTTGGAGCATTAGAACGAGAATGATGCCGAGGGTCAGCACGGCGCCCACGACAAAGCGCGTGTCGAACTCCAGGCCGAACCCGAGTTCGCGCCACGCACGGTCTGATGCCGCCCACAAGAGCAACAGAAGAGCGAACAATGTCCAGTGGCTCGCCATCGTGAACTTGTAGAGGTGTGTGGGACTGATCCTCTCGCCGGCTTTGACGCGACGCAGCAGGCGCCGGAAACTGAAATAGCCCACGATCGGTGCCGCGACGGCGATGAGCAGGAAATACAGGTGATCGACGATCGTCATATTTGTTTCCACACAGATGAATATTTATAATAGCGTGAATAAAAGTTTATTCACGATTTTGTGAATAGTCAACACCTTCGCTAAGTAGATGAATACAAAGTATTTTTAATATGACTACCTATATCGTGAAACGCCTCGAGCAGGCAAAGCTCCTGACCGATCCATTCAAGCTCAAGTTGCTGGAGCGCTTCGCGGGGGCGCCGGTGACGACCAAGCAGGTGGCCGATCGCATGGGCGAAAAAGCGCCGAGACTGTACCGGCACGTGGACGCGCTCGTTGCGGAACACTTGCTTGAGCTGGTCGAGGAGAAGCCGAAACGGGGCACAATCGAGCGCTACTATCGCACGGTCGCCGACCGTTTCGAGGTCGACCCCGACCTGTTTGCTACAAACTCCGGTAATGCTGACGCGACTGTCGACATGATTCGCTCCCTGTTTCGCGATACGGAGTCCGACCTGTTGCATTGCTTCAAGGAGCTACGCGACGCGGATATCAGCGATGATGAGCTGCCGATGATCGCCAAATTCGCTTTCCGTGGCACGACGGACGAAGTCAGAAAGATGCGACAGAAGCTGGAGGCGCTGCTCGAAGATTGTGGTGCCCACTGCGGCGAGCAGGAAGCCACGGACAAGCAGGTCGCCTACACGGGCATGATCGCGTTCTACCCCCAAATCGCAGACGACTAGTTCGGTACCAGTTACCGTTATTCTTGTAGTTACGGCAACTGGTACCTAATTGAGGTCGGCGGGGAGCATCGGCGAGGACAGCATCGCTTCGAAGCGCGCCCAGCGCTCGTCGATATTCGCGTCACCGCGCTCGATGTAATCGGTAACCAGCGCTTTGCCGTGGTTGTAGTTGATGACGTAGCTGCGGTAGGTATCGAAAAAGCGCGTTCTCTGCAGCGACTTGTCGGCTGGCGTCATGCTGTAAGTCTGCAACCAGCCGGCGGCTTCTTCGCGCGTAATTTCGCCGTTCAGATAGTCACGCGCGGCTTCGTTGCCCGCGAAATTCAATTGCGAAATCAGCTCGGCAACGTCGTAGTAGAGATCGGCATTGGCGGCATCGAGGCCGGCCATTGGAAACAGGACTGTCTTCTCGAATTCGACGCGTTGTCCGCCCGGGAACGCCAGTTTGATCCCGTAGTTGGCGCTGCCTTCCGCGATCAGCGATTGCGGGCTGAATAACGGGTACAGCGAAAACTCCAGCCAGCCAGCCTCATTGACGAGGTTTTCCTCGAGCAAAGCATTGAAGGTGTGGTGCCCGGGGTAGCCTTCATGGCAGCCCAAATCCACGGCGCGACTGATGTAGATCGGAAAATCCGTGTTCACCTGGATCAGGCTGACGGCATTGCCCTGGTACCAGTTGTATCCCGACCAGGGTTTGTCGTTGACGTACTCGATCGTGAATGACTCGCCTTCAGGAAGGTCAATGTATTCGAGCGTGCGCTTGCGGCACTCGGCCATCGCCGCCTCGAACACCGCCGGCAGTTTATCCAGCGGGATAACAAACTGGCTGTTGAACGCCTCGACGCGCCGGCTCAGCGGTTCCTCACCCGGCAACAAGGCGTCGATCTTCTGCAGAATGGCTTCGAAATGCGCGGCATCATGGTCCGGCGCCTTGCTCCCGAACAGTGCCATCGACTCATCGTCGAAGGTCGGGAAGTCGCCCTTGTTGATCGCAATACGCGTATCGAGCGCATGCAGGCGTGCCAGCAGCCCGGCAATGCGCATTGCGAACAACTCGTCATCGCCGGTGTCGATCGCCTTGAGTCTTGCCGCGAGGTCGGCGGATTCCGCGAGAATCTGCTCGAGGCTCAGTGCCGTTTCCTCGGCGGCGGTCTGGAGTTCCGGCGTCCAGAAGTAGGCATCGACATGGCCGCTGTCATGCAGCCCCATCGACAGCTCAAGGTAGAGATACTCACTGGCAAGTTCGTCCATATCGGGTGCTGCGGGGCCGCACGCTGCGAGAACCAGCGCGCACAAGAGAGTCACGAGTTTCTTAGTCATTGAGTTTCTTCAATTGATACAAGGCGTCCAGCGCCTCGCGGGGTGAGAGAGAATCCGGATCGAGCGCTTCAACCGCATCGCGCATTGCGTCGTTTGGCGCCGGTTCCTCGACGCTGAAATCCAGCTGCGTTTGCGGACTGTTTGCCTGCACGGCCTGTTGTGATTCGAGTGTTTTGAGGTAGCGCCTGGCACGGCGAATGACATCGCCCGGCACGCCGGCGAGTGACGCAACCTGCAGGCCATAGCTCTGGTTGGCCGGGCCGGGCCGGACCGAGTGCAGAAACACCAACTGGCCCTTGTGTTCGGTCGCGTCGAGATGCACGTTGCCGCAGGCAGGCAGTTCCTGCGCCAGCGCGGTGAGCTCGAAGTAATGTGTGGCGAATAGCGTAAACGCCCGCGCTTTCTCGCCCATGTGGTGCGCGGCAGCCCAGGCCAACGACAGTCCGTCGAACGTGCTCGTGCCGCGGCCGATTTCATCCATCAGCACGAGACTTTGTTCGGTCGCGTTGTTGAGGATCGTCGCGGTCTCCGTCATCTCGACCATGAACGTCGATCGTCCACCGGCGAGATCGTCTGATGCACCGATGCGCGTGAAGATGCGATCCACGGGTCCGACGCGCAGCCGATCGGCGGGAACGAACGAGCCGATGTGCGCGAGGATGACGATGAGTGCGGTCTGCCGCATGTACGTCGATTTACCGCCCATGTTCGGGCCGGTGATCACGAGGAGGCGTTTCGATTCATGCAATGACACGTCGTTGGCAATGAACGGCGTATCGATCACCTGTTCAACGACGAGGTGGCGTCCGCCCTCGATCTCGATGCAGGGCGTCGCACTGATCTCCGGTTGTGACAGTCCCAGCGTCTGCGCACGTTCCGCAAAGCAGGCAAGCACGTCGAGCTCGGCCAGGCTGCCGGCACAAAGCTGCAGCTCACCCAGGACCTCGTGTAACAGGTCGAGCAGTGCCTCGTACAGGTACTTCTCACGGCTCAGTGCGCGTTCGCGCGCGCCGAGAACCTTGTCTTCGAACTCCTTGAGCTCGGGCGTAATGTAGCGCTCGGCCGCCTTGAGCGTTTGCCGCCGCACGTATTCCACGGGCGCCTTGTCGGCCTGCGCCTTGCTGATCTCGATGTAGTAGCCGTGTACGCGGTTGTAACCGAGCTTCAGCGTTGGAATTCCCGTCCGCTCTTTTTCGCGCTGTTCCAGTTTGACGAGGTACTGGTCGGCGTTCTCGGCAATGGCACGCAGGTCGTCGAGCTCCTCGTCGTATCCCTCGGCAATGACACCGCCGTCACGAATCAACATGGGCGGGCTGTCGATGATGGCCTTGTCGAGCAGGCGATGTTGCGCACCGTGTTCGCCAACCTGGTCGCCGAGGTCTGCGAGCAGTGGCGATTCGATCTGCGCGAGCTGCCGACGCAGGGCCGGCAGGCGCGCAAGCGCTTCGCAGAGTTGCCGGAGGTCACGGGGGCGCGCGGAGCGCAGGGCGACTCGCGACAGGATGCGTTCGATGTCGCCGATGCCGTGCAGCTGCTCCTGCAGCGCGTCGACGCTGCCGCTGCCCAGTACGGCGTCGATAGCCTGGTAGCGGGCGCGCAGGACATCGGTATTGCGCAGCGGCCGCTGAATCCAGCGGCGCAGCAGACGGCTGCCCATCGCGGTCTGGCAATGATCCATGACGCCTGCCAGCGTGTGTTCGTGGTGGCCGCTCAGCGACGCTTCGAGTTCGAGGTTGCGGCGGGTTGGCCCATCCATAATGACGGCGTCGTCGCGTACCTCGACACGAATCGACTGCAGGTGCGGGAGCGCCGCTTTTTGCGTGTCCGTGACGTACTGCAACAGGGCGCCGGCTGCGGACACGCCGCGCACGAATTCCTCACAGCCGAAACCCGATAGATCGCGCGTGCCGAACTGGTTGCACAACAGGCGTGACGCGCTGTCGTGTTCGAAATGCCAGGGAGGCCGTCGCGTGATGCGAATATGTTCGCCGAAGACACCATCGAGCGGCTCGTCCTCATCGACCAGGAGTTCGGCCGGTCGCAGCCGTTCGATCTCTCCTTGAACCGCTTCGACATCCGGCGCTTCGGTCAGGCGAAAGCGACCTGCGGACAGGTCCAGCCAGGCGATGCCGAAGGTATCGCCACCCTTGAAGACGGCCGCGACGACGTTGTCCCGTTCGGCGGACAGCAGCGCCTCATCCGTCAGCGTGCCGGGTGTGACGATGCGCGTCACCTTGCGCTCGACCGGGCCCTTGCTCGTTGCCGGGTCCCCGACCTGCTCGCAGATGGCGACCGATTCGCCCTTGCGCACGAGCTTGGCGAGATAGCCTTCGACGGCGTGATAGGGCACCCCGGCCATTGGAATCGGGTTGCCCCCGGACTTGCCGCGCGACGTGAGCGTAATGTCCATCAGGGAGGCAGCACGCTTCGCGTCGTCATAGAACAGCTCGTAGAAGTCACCCATGCGATAGAACACGAGCATGTCCGGGTACTCGGCCTTGATGGCGAGGTACTGGCGCATCATCGGGGTATGGACGGCGGAGACTTCGGCTTTCATTGACGACATTGATTATTATGGGCCAGTGAAAATACTGCATGTTGAAACCGGGCGCCATTTTTTGGGCGGCCCGCAGCAGGTTATCTACCTGATCAACGCCTTACGCGAGCGGGGCCACGACAGTATTCTCGTCTGCCCGCCCGATTCGGGGATCGACACGGTCGCACGTGAGCACGGCATTCGCGTGCAGAACCTGTTTTGTGCCGGCGACCTGGATCTGCCGTTCGCGTATCGCCTGTCGCAGTTCCTCAAGGAGCAGCAACCGGACCTCGTGCATTGCCA
>SHLT01000027.1 GCA_004282875.1 Chromatiales bacterium
AAGCAGATTGTCCGCCGCATCTCCGACCAGTTCAGTAAGGCAATGGCCGAAGATGGCATCGAAGGTGACGTGTTCGGTCGCGAAAAGCATCTCTACAGCATTTACAAAAAAATGGCGGAGAAAAAGCGCGTCCTCTCCGATGTCGTCGACGTGTACGGTTTTCGCATTATCGTCGATGACGTGAGCACCTGTTACCAGACGCTGGGGCTTGTCCACCAGCTGTACAAGCCCATGCCCGGTCGCTTTAAGGATTACATCGCCATACCGCGTATTAACGGCTACCAGTCATTGCATACAACGCTGTTCGGCCCGAAGGGCCTGCCCCTGGAAGTGCAGATTCGCACCCGCGACATGGATCGCGTTGCCGAGTCAGGCGTTGCCTCACACTGGATCTACAAGGCCGACGAAAAGTCCGACGCGACGCCGCAACGTCGCGCCCGCGAGTGGCTCGCCAACCTCGCGGAGCTGCAGCAATCCGGAACCTCCGAGGAGTTTCTTGAAAGTGTCAAGGTCGACCTGTTTCCGGACAAGATCTATGTGTTTACGCCCAAGGGCGACATCATGCCGCTACCCAAAGGCGCAACCACGGTCGACTTCGCATACGCGGTCCATACCGACGTTGGCAACCGCACCGTAGCCGCCAAGATCAACCGCGGCCTCGTGCCGTTACGCACGCCACTGCAAAACGGACAGACGGTCGAGATCATCACGGCGCGTGGCGCCAAGCCCAATCCGAACTGGCTGACGTTTGTGCGTTCGGCAAAAGCACGGACGGCAATCCGGCACCACATGAAAAACCTGCGTTCGGTCGAGTCGGTCGACCTCGGCAGGCGCCTGCTGGACAAGACGCTCAAGGATCTCGGTTCGTCATTGCGCAAAGTCGGCAAGGTGCGTATGAGCGAGGCGCTGGCCGAACTCTCGCTGGAAAGCGCCGACGACCTGTTCGAGCAGATCGGCCTCGGCGAGCGCCTTGCGCCGCTGACCGCCCGCTTCCTGCTCGGCGCCGACGAGGAAGGCGAGAACGTCGAAGATGTTGCAAGCCTTATTATCGCTGGGACCGAGGGCATGGTCGTCAGCTACGCCAAGTGCTGTTACCCGATCCCCGGCGATGACGTGATGGGCTACCTGACGGCCGGGCGCGGCGTCGTCATCCATCGCAACGGCTGCGGAAACCTGTCGAATTTCCGGAAACAGCCTGAAAAATGGATCGCCGTGTCATGGGAGAAAGACATCGATCGAGATTTCAATTGCCAGATTCAATGCGAGACACGCAACCGCACGGGGGTGCTTGCCGAGGTCGCCGCCACAATCGCCGATTGCGGTTCGAACATCGAGCAGGTCGAGGTTGTCAGCCGTCACGAAGACTGTTCGATACTGACCTTCCTGCTGCAGGTAAAGGACCGAACTCACCTTGCACAAATCATGCGTAACGTCCGCAAGATGCCGAACGTCATTCGCGTCTCCCGCGAGTGCGCGTAATACCCCTCTCGTTACAACCGGAAAGAGTTAATGAGCAAGCAGACCATCCACTCAGACAATGCGCCCGCGGCGATTGGCACCTACTCACAGGCGGTAAAAGTTGGCGACCTCGTTTTCATCTCGGGGCAAATTCCGCTTGTGCCGGCAACGATGGAGATTGTCGATGGTGACTTTGTGGCGCGTACGCGCCAGGTTTTTGAAAACCTCAAGGCAATTGCCGAGGAGGCTGGTGGCAGCTTGAGCGACGCCGTGAAGCTGACCATCTTCCTGACCGATCTCGCCAATTTTGCTGCCGTCAATGAAGTGATGGCCGAGTACTGCGACGAACCCTATCCGGCCCGCGCCGCCGTGCAGGTGTCGGCGCTGCCGAAGGGCGTCGATGTCGAGGCCGACGCAATCCTTGCTATCTGACGCACTGACAATTCTAAAAGGCGTCGGGCCGGCGCTCGCGAAGAAGCTCGAAAAGCTCGGGCTGCAGCGTGTCGAAGACCTGCTGTTCCTGCTGCCGCTGCGTTATGAGGATCGCACCCAGCTCGTAAAGATCGGTGCACTGGAGGCGGGTACGCGCTGCCTGGTCAGTGGCGAGGTGCTGCTTGCTGAAACCGCCTATCGCGGACGACGCAACCTGCTCGTGCGCATCAGCGACGGCAGCGGCCAGCTAACGCTTCGGTTTTTCCACTTCTCACGCCAGCAACAGGCACAGTTTCAGAGCGGCACGCACGTCACCTGCTTCGGCGAGGTCCGTCGCGGATCTGCAGGATTCGAGATGATTCACCCTGAGTACCGGGTTCATCGCGAAGCGCAGGGCGCGCCGATGAACGACTCGCTTACGCCAATCTACCCGGCGACCGAGGGCGTACAGCAGGGCAGGTTACGCAGCCTGACCGACCAGGCATTACGCGCCATGCAGGATGAGCGGCCTGCTGAACTGCTACCGGGATCGGTGACGGAAAAACTCGGTATGCCGTCACTGGCCGACGCGATCCGGTATCTGCATCGCCCACCGCCCGACGCGGATGTCGCGTTATTGCAGGCTGGCAAGCACCCCTGCCAGCAGCGACTTGCGTTCGAGGAGTTGCTGGCGCACTACCTCAGTCTGCGAAGCTTGCGAGCACTCGCAGAGACCGATGATGCGTTTGCGCTCGTGGATGGCAGTGAGCAGGTCGGTGGTTTCATCGACGACCTGCCCTTCACGTTGACGGGTGCGCAACAGCGTGTGGTCGACGAGATCCTCGGCGACCTGGCCCAGCCGCACCCGATGATGCGCCTGATCCAGGGCGATGTCGGATCGGGCAAGACCGTGGTCGCAGCCATCGCCTGCCTGAAAGCGATTTCCTGCGGCGTACAGGCGGCCATCATGGCGCCAACCGAAATCCTGGCCGAGCAGCACTGGCGCAACTTCTCGGACTGGTTTCGGCCCCTCGGGATCGAGCCGGCGTGGCTGAGCGGCAGCCAGAAAGCCGCCGCGCGGCGCGAGTCCCTCACGTCGATCGCGGATGGGACGGCGCCACTGGTTGTCGGGACACACGCCCTGTTCCAGGAAGGCGTGGACTTTCACCGGCTCGCCCTGGTCGTTATCGATGAACAACATCGCTTCGGCGTGCACCAGCGTATGGCGCTGCGTGACAAGGGCATTGGCGAGGAGGGGCACCCGCATCAGCTCGTCATGACGGCGACGCCGATCCCCCGCACGCTCGCAATGGCCGCGTATGCCGATCTCGATACGTCGGTTATCGACGAGCTGCCGCCGGGCCGGCAACCCGTTTCGACCATTGCGATTCCGGACAGCCGTCGTGGCGAGATCGTTGAACGCGTGCGCGCTGCCTGCGCATCCGGCCAACAGGCCTACTGGGTGTGTCCCCTGATCGAGGAGTCGGAGATTCTCGACTACCAGGCGGCCGAGGCCAGTTACCAGATGCTGGCCGAAGCGCTGCAGGAGCTGCGCGTTGGCCTCGTGCATGGCCGGATGCGTCCGGCGGAGAAGGAGCGTGGTATGCAGGCCTTCAAGGAAGGGCTTATCCAGGTGCTGGTTGCAACCACCGTCATCGAAGTGGGCGTGGACGTTCCCAATGCGGGCCTGATGATTATCGAGAATGCGGAGCGGATGGGCTTGTCACAGCTGCACCAGCTGCGCGGCAGGGTGGGGCGCGGTGCCGCACAAAGCCACTGCGTATTATTGTACAAGCCACCGCTCGGGCGGATCGCCAAGGAGCGTCTCGCCGTATTGCGCGATACGAATGACGGCTTCGTCGTCGCACAGCGCGATCTCGAGCTTCGCGGTCCGGGCGAGTTGCTCGGCACTCGACAAACCGGCCTCCCCGACTATCGCGTGGCCGACCTGGTGCGTGACTCGGAGCTGATGCCACAGGTTCAGATAACGGCCGAGGCTGTCCGTGCATCGTCCGCGGAGCAGGCTGCGGCCATTGTGCGCCGCTGGCTGGGCGATGCCGGCCGCTACGGCAAAGTGTAGAATCGGCAGCATGAAGAATTCGCTCGTCGCCAACTTTGCGCCGGAAATCGTCAGCCAGCTCAGAAATTATGGGAAGCTGATGCGCGTCGACAAGCCCATCGGCGTGTGGCTGCTTCTATGGCCGACGCTCTGGGCGCTGTGGATTGCCGGCGAGGGTTCACCGGACCAGGGCCTCTTTGTCGTCTTTGTTCTGGGTGTCTTCATCATGCGTTCGGCCGGCTGCGTCCTGAACGACTTCGCCGATCGCAAGATTGATCCCTACGTGGAGCGTACGCGCTCGCGTCCGCTCGCGACGGGTGCGGTTGCGCCGCTCGAGGCGCTCGCACTGTTTGGTGCATTGTCACTAGTCGCGATTGGCCTCGCGAGCATGCTGAACAAGCAGGCGCAGCTACTGGCGGTGGTGGGTGCGGTACTCACGGTCGTTTACCCATTTATCAAACGCTACCTGTCGATTCCCCAGTTCGTCCTCGGCGCCGCGTTCGGCTGGGCGATTCCCATGGCTTTCGCCGCGCAGACCGGCGACACACCCGAGCTTGCCTGGCTCCTGTTTGGAATCGCGGTGGTCTGGGCCGTCATCTACGACACTTTCTACGCGATGGTGGACCGCGAGGACGACGTGAAAATCGGCGTCAAGTCCACCGCGGTGCTGTTTGGCGAAGTCGACCTGTTCGTAATCGCCGGCTTGCAGGTGCTGATGCTTCTCGGCCTCGTGTTCGTCGGCTTCCGTGCCGCACTCGGGCCCTGGTACTACCTGTCCGTGGTAGTGGCGGCCGGGATGATGGCCTGGCACCTGTGGCTCGCACGCGATCGGCAGCCCGCCGGTTGCTTTGAGGCCTTCCTCAAGAATCACCTTATCGGCCTGGTGATCTTTATCGGCATCGTGCTGCAGTACACGTTCAACCCGGTTACCTGAAGCGATTGAGGGTCACCGGGCCTGCCTTCGATTTACGTAGATCCCAGAATTGACGCGGCCTGCAGGTCGGCGCATAAATGGGAGTTGCACTCGTAAAAGGCAAACCTGGCAAAAGCCAGGGACGCAAAGCCGCGGGTCCTCGCTTCCTCCGAGAAGCCATGGACGACTCCCCGAAGGACCCCAAGATCGCCGGGCTGCCGAGCCTATTGAACTCCAAGATGAAGGGGATCCATGATGAAGAAACTCAGGTTCTTGGGTGCGCTCGTATTACTTCCCATTTTTGTACTCGTATCGGCGGGCGTCCAGGGCGACGAACCGCCGGCGTATTTCGTCGATGAAGACGCATTGCCGTTCGATGCGCTCGATGGTGCGACTGCCTACTGGGGTGTCCACAGCGGTGCCGGCTACCGGATTGAGGTCCCGGATACCTGGAACGGCGACCTGGTCGTCTGGGCGCACGGCTACAGGGGAACCGGCCTCGAGCTGACCGTCGACAATCACCCACTGCGCGACCTGCTGATCGCCTATGGCTACGCATGGGCCGCCTCGAGCTATAGCCGCAACGATTACGACGTGGCGACCGGCGTACAGGATACCCATGTCCTCACAAAACGTTTCAACGGAATTGTCGGCAAACCGGACCGCGTTTATTTAAGCGGCGCCTCGATGGGTGGCCACATCACCGCCGTAGCCATCGAGCAGTACAAGAACACCTATGACGGCGCGCTGCCAATCTGCGGCGTCCTCGCTGATTTCGAGCAGTTCGACTACGTTCTGGACTTCAATGTTGCAGCGCAGCAGCTGGGCGTTGGGAGCTCAGCCTATCCGGTAGAACCCATCTCCTACCTGTTCGGCACTGTTCCTGCGATCAAGGCAAACCTCGAAGCATTTCCGGACGCCTGGCCGTTCGTTCTCAATCCCACCGGTGAAAACCTCAAGGGGCTGCTCGAGCAGCGCTCCGGCGGCGAACGTCCCAACTATGACCTCGCCTGGTTGTTCTGGAACTTCCCCGCTGCCCTTGGCGGGCCCGGGGACTTCCTGTTCGAGCTCGGCACACTGGGCAATACGATCGTGCGGAATCCGGGCAGCGTTGTCGACAATCATGACGTCGTTTACCAATTTGACTCCGATCCGGCGTTGACTCCCGAGGAGATTGCGCTCAACAACACGGTTTTCCGCATGATGGCAGACCCCCAGGCGCGCGCAGGGAACGGTCTTGCGCAGCTGCCCAAGATCTCCGGGGACATCGGCGTGCCCGTGATCACGATTCACAATCTCGGTGATCTGTTCGTGCCGGTACTCAATGAGGTCGAATACGCTAAGCGCGTCGCCAGTCACGGTAAGAGCGATCTTCTCGTGCAACGGGCCGTCAGGGGCGTCGGTCACTGCGACATCACTGGCGTTGAGCTGGGCAGTGCTTTCATCGACCTCGTTAACTGGGTTGAATATGGCGTGAAGCCCGCGGGCGATGACTTCCTGGACCCGGCTGCGGTTGCCGACCCGGACTTTGGATGCACATTCAACGACCATGGCTGGCACTTTTTCGAAGAGCCCTGCAACTAGGCGCTTGTGCATGCTGACAGAGAGACCCCGCTTTGGCGGGGTTTCTTTATTGATCCAGGTCAATGCGCGACCCGTTAACGTGACTACACTGTTGCGACATGATCGACGGGAGCAACGAAGTGCTAAACTTTCCCTGCATGGAGAAAGACACCGTTCAATACGATGCGGTCCGCCGTCATTACCTCTTTTCGGGACTGGACGAAGAGACCTTCGACGGGCTGGTTCCGCACATGGCGGTCGAAGCATTCGAGAAGGGCGCAACCCTGTTTCACCGCGGTGACCAGGCCAGTAATTTCTATTTCGTCGAGTCCGGGCAGATCGAACTCAGCCTGATTTCTGCGGACGGGCAGAAGAAAGTAATCGAGGTCGTCAGCCACGACCGTACTTTCGCCGAAGCCGTGCTATTCATGCGCGAGAGCAAGTACCCCGTCACGGCGGAGGCGCTCAGCGACAGCTCGGTGCTGCGCATTCCGAACCAGTGTTACCTCGACCTGCTCTGCAATAGCCCAGATGCCTGCATGCGCCTGCTAAGCGATGTGTCCCGGCACCTGCATGCACGCGTGCGCGAAATCGAGCGTCTGACCATTCAGAATGCGCGCACGCGCCTGTCCGGCTACCTGATCGACCACATCGTCGAGACTAATGACGATGAAGCTACCGTGAGGCTTGATCTGCCCCGGCACGTCATCGCGTCACGTCTGTCAGTTACACCTGAAACACTGTCGCGCCTGTTTCGCGCCATGTCCAACGACGGCATTATCACGATCGATGACCGCCTGGTCTTCGTCCACAGCCTCACAAGACTGCGCCCGTACGACTGACAACCTGCCTTGACCTAGGTCATGGCGCCTCTAGTGTGGCGAGTTCACGATAGACCTAAGCGTGCAATTTCGCGCGTCGTGACAGCAGGCCGTCAATGAGCATTGTCTACTTCACATTGGTTGCAGCCATCCTTTACCTGTTCTCGGACTGGGTTCTGCAACGCGCAGAGATTTTCGCCGGGCGGAGATTTCAGCATCGCTCTCTACTATTCTTATTAATATTACTGCCGCTGGCGATCACGAGCTTCTCATTGATCAACCGCCTGACCAGTAACGCCTAGGGAGGCAAAACCATGCCTGATAACAACAAACCGCAGGACGAAGAACCCATCCCGTTTATGCAGCGACTCCTGGATAACCCATTCCTGCTGCTATTTCTGGGCGTGGCGGTTCCGACCGTCTTTTACATTCTCTGGGGCGTCATGGAGATCATCCAGATTCCTATTGCGAACTAGGCACGGGGGACTTAGTCATGGCCATAACACCACCCACCGAACGCAACTGGTGGAAAGAACCGATTGCCAAGGTCGAACTCACCTGGATCGTCATTGCCTTCACCTGGGGTCTCTTCATGTTCTTCATGATGATCTACTGGCACGGTGCCGGCGAGCAGAACCTCTCGAACGAGGCCTACAAGATCCGGCCCGAACAATTCGCCGAGAAAACCCAGGCGATGATCGACGCACACACCGTACGGCAGGAAAACGGCTTTCCGGTCGTGCACCCACCCGCCGGCAGCGACGTGTACCTGACGGGCAGGCTGTTCAACTGGTGGCCGATCCTCGAGCTGGAAAAAGACCAGTCATACCGGCTGCACCTGTCGTCTGTCGATGTGCAGCACGGCTTCTCACTGCAACCCGTGAACATCAATCTCCAGGTACATCCCGGTTACGACATGGTCGTCACCGTCAAGCCGGACCGTGCCGGAGAGTACGGCATTGTCTGTAACGAGTTCTGCGGCGTTGGCCATCACCTGATGGTCGGCAAGCTGTACGTCGTCGAGTAGGGGGGCGCTGCTATGTCAACAAATACTGGTTTTCGTACCTGCCCGACGACTGGGCTTAAAGTCGATCGCGACGCGGAGAGGCTGATCAAGGTAAACGCCGTGGCGGCCGTCGTGTTCCTGGCGATTGGCGGCCTCTTTGGCCTGCTTGTCGCACTGACTCGCTGGCCCGAGGTGCATCTGCTTCCGGCTGACTGGTTCTATCTTGCACTGACGGCGCACGGCCTCGACGTACTGCTTGTCTGGATCATCTTCTTCGAGATGGCCGTGCTGTATTTTGCCTCGGCGGTGTTGCTTGGTTGCAGGCTCGCCGCGCCAAAATGGGCGTGGACGGGCTTCGGCCTCATGCTAGTGGGCGCCATCCTCACGAACATCGTCGTACTCCAGGGTGGCTCGAGCGTAATGTTCACATCCTATGTGCCACTCAAGGCCGAACCTGGCTTTTACCTTGGCATCATCCTGTTCGCCGTCGGTGCGCTGATCGGCTGTTTCGTATTCTTCGGCACGCTGGTGGTTGCCCGCAAGGAACGAACGTACGAGGGTTCGATACCGCTTGTGACCTTTGGCGCACTAACCGCCGCGATCATTGCCGTATTCACGATCGCATCCGGCGCCATCATCCTGATACCAACGTTGCTGTGGTCGGTCGGTCTCGTCAGCCATATCGATCCGCTGCTTTACAAGACCATCTGGTGGGCCATGGGCCACTCGTCGCAGCAGATCAACGTGTCGGCACACGTCGCCATCTGGTACGCCATCGCGGCACTGACGTTTGGTGCCAGGCCGCTGTCCGAGAAGGTCAGCCGCACGGCGTTCCTGATGTACATCCTGTTCCTGCAGCTCGCCAGCGCGCATCATTTGCTGGCCGAACCGGGTTTCAGTTCCGAATGGAAGATATTCAACACGAGTTACGCGATGTACCTCGCAGTGCTCGGCAGCATGGTCCATGGCATGACGGTTCCAGGCTCGATCGAAGCGGCACAGCGTGCGCGCGGCCTGACAAAGGGCATGTTCGAATGGCTGCGCAAGGCGCCATGGGGCAACCCGGCATTCGCCGGCATGTTCATGTCGCTCGTGTTCTTCGGCTTCATCGGGGGTATCTCGGGTGTCGTCATGGGGACGGAGCAGATCAACCTGATCATGCACAACACGCTATACGTGCCCGGCCACTTCCACGGCACGGTCGTCGCCGGCACAACGCTGGCCTTCATGGCGATTACGTACTACCTGATCCCGCTGATCTTTCGGCGTGAACTCATGATGATGAAGCTCGCGCGCATCCAGCCGTACGTTTTCGGCATCGGTGCCGCAGGAATCTCGGTATTCATGATGGGCGCCGGCACGCTCGGCGTATCGCGGCGTCACTGGGACATGCAGTTCGCGGATGCCATATTGCCCTTCGACTATCCCTCGGCCGCGTTCCTGATGATGGGCCTCAACGGCATGTTTGCCGTGCTGGCGGCACTCGGCGGCATCCTGTTTATTGTGATCGTCGTCGGCTCCGTGTTCTTCGGCCGCAAGCTTAAGGAGGACGAGAAGCCCAGCTATCCCGACGTGCCGCCACAGGCTGCAGTAGTTGCCCAGCACGGCAGCTCCGAGTCTCTGAAGATCCCGGGCACGACGATGCTCGTCGCCATCTTCTTCCTGGCCTTCGTGCTGTACTACTTCGTCAACTGGAAGTACCTGTCCGAGGTCTGGCCTCTGAGCTAAGCTAAGTAATGGCGGCTATTCTGAAGCAAGACGACAGACGCGCCGGCAGTACCCATTTCCAACGGGTACTGCTGGTCTGTGTCCTCGCCGGCCATGCGGGATCCGCTATCGCCGCGACCGCCTATGAGCACGACGACGCGCTGGCCTTCAGCCAGGCCGCCATCGGCCGCGACCTTGCAGGCGTCACGCTGCGCGATACCGACGGCCAGCCGTTCGACCTGGACCAACTGCGCGGCAAGCCACTCGTCATCAGCATGATCTATACGAGTTGCCACCATGTTTGTCCGAGGATCACGCGCAATCTCGGCGATACGATCGATGTGGCTCGAGAAGCGCTGGGCGAAGACGCCTTCACCGTGATCAGCGTTGGTTTCGACTGGCGTGTCGATACACCCGAGCGCATGCAGCAGTTTGCGTCCGGGCTAGGCCTTGCCGACGTTCCTAACTGGTACTTCCTCGCCACCGACTCCGGGGTCGTCGATCAGCTAAGCGACAACCTGGGCTTTATCTTCTACCCAAGCGCAAAGGGCTTCGATCATCTCTCGCAGGCGACGGTTGTCGACGCCAACGGCAAGATCTATCGCCAGGTGTACGGCGTAGATGTCGAGACGACGGCGCTGGTGGAGCCGCTCAAGGAGCTCGTGTTCAACACGCCGCGCAGCGCCGGATTCCTCGAACACTGGATAAGCACCTTCAAGTTGTTTTGCACCGTCTACGATCCGAACAGCGATCGTTACCGTTTCGACTACTCCATTTTCATGGCGATTATTGTCGGCGTTCTGAGCCTCGGGCTCATCGCTTTTTTTATCGTCAGAGAATGGCGGCACGCGCGCTAGGCCCTCCGGAATGGCACTGATCAAACGCGCCATGGTTCGCGCGTTCACCAGCTTCGAGGCGATATTCGAGTACGCTTTCGGCCAGCGGAATAATCCGTTCATCTGGCTTGGCGCACTGGGCTGGTACTTCTACTGGATCGTGGCCGCCACCGGTGTGTACCTCTACATATTCTTCGACACCGGCATTACGGATGCGTATGCCTCGGTCGAATACATCACGCATGACCAGTGGTACGCGGCTGGCGTCATGCGCAGCCTGCACCGCTACGCATCCGACGCTCTCGTTGTCGTCGTTGTGCTGCATATCTTCAGGGAGTTCGCTTTCGACCGCCTGCGCGGCCGGCGCTTCTTTGCCTGGCTGACCGGCGTGCCGCTGCTCGCCTTCATCTACATTTGTGGCATCAGCGGCTATTGGCTGGTTTGGGATCAACTCGCCCAATACATTGCACTCGCGACCTCCGAGTGGCTTGACACGTTGCCGCTGTTCGGTGAGCCCATCGCCAATAATTTCCTCAATAGCACGACGCTCGGCGGGCGCTTCTTCACGCTGATGGTTTTCATCCACATCTTCGGGCCGCTCTTCATGCTGCTGCTGATGTGGGTGCACATACAGCGACACTCCGAGGCAAAAGTTAACCCGCCACGGCCGCTGGCTATCGGCACGCTGGTCGCTTTGCTGGTGCTGTCGCTGGTCTACCCCGCTATCAGCCAGGGGCCGGCGAATCTCGACGTCGTGCCAACCGATCTGGGTCTGGACTGGTATTACCTGGTTGCCTATCCGCTGCTCGATGTCATTCCTGGTGGCCAGCTTTGGCTATACCTCTTCATCGGCTTCGTGGTTCTCGCCCTGCTGCCCTGGGTACCGCCCGCGAAACGTATTCCCGCCGCCGAGGTTCATCTCGACAACTGCAACGGCTGCACCCGCTGCTTCGACGATTGTCCTTTCGGCGCCATTACGATGGTGCCGCGCACCGACGGACAGGCCTATGCCGCCGAACCCGTTGTGAACGTCGATAATTGCACAAGCTGTGGCATCTGCGTCGGCGCCTGCCCGACCGCCACGCCGTTTCGTCGTGCGGGGCCGCTGCAGCCCGGCATCGAACTGCCGCACCAAACCATCGCCACGCTACGCGACAGTCTCGTCGACGCGGCCGGGCGACAATCCGGGCCGGCCCGCATCGTCATATTTGCCTGTGATACCAGCGCCGTCGATGCGATGGATAGTGGCGACACCGGCGATACGACGATCGTTCGCCTGCCTTGCGTCGGGATGCTGCCGCCGTCATTCGTCGACTTCACGCTCAAGCGCGGTCACGCGGACGGCGTCATGATTGCCGGCTGCGCCGAGGGCGATTGCCACCATCGCCTGGGTAACGAATGGACGGCCGAGCGCATGGCGCGGCGACGTGACCCCTATCTCCGTCAGCGGGTCGACACGCGTCGCCTGTTGTTGAGCTGGCTGCCGCGGGGTGCATCGGCACGCCGCCACCGCGCACTCGCCGGGTTCCGGGCATCGCTCCAGGAGCTCGACGATGAATAAGCTGGTCCAGGTACTGCTGTACGCCGCCTTCGCGGCAGGCGTCGGCTACTTTTCTATCGCGCCAGGATATCGCTATGCCGACCCGGGTCTGGCAACCATCAAGCTGTCACTGAGCCATGCCGCAGATCGCGTCGAGGAATGTGTCAAGCTGACACCACAGGAGATCAACGACCGCGCAGTGGCGGGCAAACCGCTCAATGAGTGTTCGCGGGAGCGGCTACCATTGACCGTGGAGCTCGACATCGATGGCGTACCGATACACCAAGTGACCGCGACGCCATCCGGAATGTGGAGCGACGGCCCGGCGTCGGTCTACGAGCGCATGTCGGTCGCACCGGGCACACATACCATCACGGTGCGTCTGCGAGACACCGCGCGCACCGACGGTTGGGACTATGAATACAGCGAGCGCGTGACCCTGGTCGCCGGTCGCTATTTCACGATATCGTTTCGTGCAGAGACAGGGGGCTTCAAATTCCGATGAGCCTGATCACGTGGAGAGATGAGTTCAGCGTCAATGTCGATGCCGTCGATCACGAGCATCGCGAAATGATCGGGCTGATCAACGAGCTCGACGACGCGATGGGCACCGACGCTGATCACGCAACGGTCGTTGCTGCGCTCGGGGAAATCTATGCGAGGATCGCCGCGCACTTCGCACTCGAAGAAAAGATTATGCGTGATGCCAACTACTCCAGACTGACTGCGCACAAGCAGGACCACGAAATGCTGCTCGATGAGCTACTGGACGTTGTCGACAGCGTGGATGACGAGGGTCGCTACGATCGTGCGGACCTGTCCAGGACTCTCGACCGCTGGTTCTCGGACCACTTCCGGACCCATGACGCGAAACTGCATCACGAGCTCGGTTGAACGGAAGCGGTCCGCACAGCAAACATCAATACAATGCGGTTAGCATGATCCAGAACTTGTTTGTGTCGGGATACGCGACATCATCGCTCGAGAAGAACGCGCCCTTGAACAGGATTCCGTAATTCTCCGAGATCTTCGTCGCCGCTGACACATCGAACTCGGTGCCGAAGTCGCCACTGCCGGACTCGGCTGAAAATTCATGGTACAAACCGGTGAAATTCCACGCGCCCGCCTTGAACTTGACCGTCGCAAAGAGATCGTCGATGCCCGCTGCCGGCGTCGCCAGGAACCGATCGGCCCAACCCTGGAACTTGTGCAGCGTTGCCAGCGGCGTGCGGAAGCTCGCGCCCGACATTGCTGCATCACCGCCCAGCGACTCGTAGGCGATACCAACAGATAGCCCGTTCTCCATCACCCAGGCCGCATCGAAGTGCGCGTACTGTGCGTCGTAGCCAACGGGGTTGTTGGCCACGTCGGACTGCGTTGCGAACTCGGCGACGAGGTTGATCTTGCCCGCATCACCGGCCTTGAAACCACCTGCAATGCGCGCGCCTGCCGTGCCCGTTGAAAAGGCAGCAACGTCCTGGTTGTCAATGTAGTAATAATACGGTGTCACCGACCAGCCGTCGGCCAGGGCTATCTTCGCGTTCAGCAGGTGCGTGTCGACGTTGTTCTTTCCGGCCGACACGGTTTGCCCGAATATCCGGCGAACGTATCCAACATAGGTGTACTGTAAGGTCGTGTTCGAAATGGCTTTGGTTGAAAACGTCAGGCCATCGAACGTCTGCTCATTCTGGCGCCAGCCGACGCCACCCACGTAGCGCTGGTTGTCCAGCAGAATACGTTGCCGGCCAAAGCGAATTTTCGATTCGTCGTTCACCTGGTAGTCCAGGTACAGCTGGTTCAGGTCCGACCCTTTCGGATCGGCTACGACGGGGTACCGGCCCTTGTCGGGGCTGGTTCCGGCGCCGCTGTTGAAATCGCTCAGTACGTGGAACAGGTGATCATACTCGGCAAACGCCGACAGACCGCGCCAGGATCCGGTCCTGTAGTTTAGGCGCAGGCGCACGGGCAGGGCATCCGCCTCCTCGGAAATGTTGTCCTGATCGACGTGCTCATAGCGCGCGCGAATATTGACGCCAGCTTTGCCGGACTTTATGGCTGACACCAGCGTGTCACTATCGTCGGCAATCGTAAACGGCGCTGCCAAAAGCAGCGCCGTTGCCGACAAGAACCCAATCAAACTGCGGTTCATGTATGTCGTCCTTTAGTAAATGTCATGCAATGTGTTGTAGATGTTGAACTTACCGGTTGGCGTTACCATCTCCGGTCCCTTGATGACGGCTTTCAGTTCCCGCGTCTTGTCGTCGACGACAACAATTGCGGACTCCTGCTCCTTGCCACTCCAAACTGAGAACCAGACCTCGTCGCCCGCCTTGTTGTACTCGGGCTGCACGACGCGCTTCGGTCCATCACCCAGGTCCGCCCATGCGGCGATCGGCAGAATCTCGAAGCCAGCCTCTATATTGTTGACGTCAAACACGGCGACCGACTGGCTAAAGCCGGTATCCGGGTTCAGCGGGGCATCGACCCAGAGGTTCGAGGAATTGGGGTGCGACTTCACGAACAGCGAGCCACCACCCATGCCGTCGACCGTGCGAACCGTCTTCCAGGCATTGGCCGGATGGCCTTCCGGGTCCGTTCCGAGGAAGGTCACATTGGCGTTGCCAAGCGCGCTCGTCACCCACACGGGCCCGTACTCAGGGTCGTCGAGGTTGGCGCCGCGGCCCGGGTGTGGTGTCTTGGTAACGTCCGTCAGTGCAACGAGCTTGCGTTCTTTCGAGTCAACGACGGCAATCTTGTCGGACTGGTTGGCCGCGGTCAGGAAGTAGCGCTTGGTGCGATCCCAGCCACCGTCATGCAGGAACTTGGCCGCGCCGATATCGGTAACAGCAATGTTTTCGATATCGCTGTAGTCGACCAGCAGGATGTGCCCGGTCTCCTTGACGTTGACGATGAAGTCCGGGTGCTCGTGCGACGCGACGATAGCAGCCACTCGCGGCTCCGGATGGTATTCCTGCGTGTCGACCGTCATGCCGCGCGTCGAGACGATCTTCAGCGGCTCGAGCGTATCGCCGTCCATGATCGTGTACTGCGGCGGCCAGTAAGAACCGGCGATCGCGTACTTGTCTTCATAGCCCTTGTATTTCGATGTTTCCACCGAACGCGCCTCGAGACCAACCTTGATCTGGGCCACCGTTGCCGGGGGATCCATGTACATGTCCACCATGTTGATCAGCGCATCGCGACCGATCGTGAAAACGTAGCGGCCGGATGCCGAGACGCGAGAGATGTGCACCGCGTAGCCGGTCTCGACGATCGTAACGATTTCCTTGGTGTCACCATCGATGATTGCGACCTGCCCGGCGTCGCGCAGCGTGACCGAGAAGAAGTTGTCGATGTTGCGATCGTGCTGTGGCTTCGTGGGACGATCTTCCGGCGCTACGAGGACTTTCCAGGTGTCCTTCATTTCGGCCATGCCGAACTCAGGCGGTGCGGGCGGTTCCTGTTGCAGGAAGCGCGCCATGACATCGATCTGCTCCGGCGTCATTTCGCCCGAGGTACCCCAGTTGGGCATACCGGCCGGCGAGCCGTATGTAATCAGGGCTTTCAGGTAGTCCGTGCCTTTCTCTTTCGTAATATCGGGCGTCAGAGGCTTGCCGGTTGCGCCCTTGCGAAGCACGCCGTGGCAACCCGCGCAGCGCTCGAAGTACAGCTGTGTGGCGGTGCCAAACTCAGCCTCGCTGAGAATCGGGCCGCCCGGCGCCATGACCTGGCGCGTGTCGCCCGGTGAAATGGCCGACGGCGCGCCCTGGTACTTGAGCTCACCCTCGGTAGCGCCCTGGTGGCGTTCGCCCGCGGCCCTGTCCGTCTGGCCAAGCTCTGCACGCAGTGCAGCAACTTCTGCGACGCTGACAGCAGCCCCGTCATTGCCCCAGGAGCCAAAAACATACGTAAGCGCTGCCGCCAGGTCCTCGTCCGGCAGGTGGCCCAGGCTCGGCATGACGCCATTGTATTCCACACCGTTAACGGTGATCGGGCCCGACAGGCCGAACAACGCTGCCGCCATGACTTCCTTGCGGTCGCGCTTTAAGTAGTCACTGCTCGCAAGGGGCGGGAACGCGCCGGTCAAGCCGCTACCGTCGCGCTGATGGCATGCGGCGCAATTGGCGTTGTACACGTCCTTGCCCTTTGTCATCAGTTCGCCGGCGGAAGCCACTGCGACCTCCGCCTCGTGTACCGCGGCATCACCGGCAACGGTCGCGGCCGGTTCTTCTTGCCCGCAGCCGAAAATCGACAGCACTGCAAGTGGCGCTAGCCATCTGAATATCTTGTACGTCATGACTTGTACTCCCTCGTCATTTCTTACCAGTTGATGTTGACGCTGAGCGAGGCGGAGCGCCCGGCCCGAGCAAGGTAGGGAAGCATCGGGTCGTCGGGGGACAGTCCCCGCACGTCGGCCCAGTGCCAGTAAGTTCGATTCGCAAGGTTGTGCAGCCCGACCCGGAGGCTTGTGTTTCGTCCAAACTGTTGCATCAGGTAGACATCAAGCAGCGCATAGCCTGATGGCTCGAATAGCGGGTCACCCGAGGCGTCGTGCCCGCTCCAGTTGTCCGTCAGCGTCGTGCGCAGCTGCAGCTGCCGGCGTTCGTCCGCCGAATACCAGCTGAGCCCGACAATGCCCTGGGGAGGGCCGACCGAGTTGATGCGCTCATCCGTGTCCGTGTTCCGGCCGCTCGCATAATACGCCGAGAGATCCAGCTCCCATGCTCGGCGCTCGCCGCCAAACCGCCACGAGATGGCTGCCTCGACGCCCTCGATTTCGGCGGCCCGCAGGTTTTGCGACTGGAACAGCACGCGCCCGGACTCCGGGTCCAGGCCGAGGCGGACCTTGGACTCAATAAAATCCTCGTAACGCGTGTGGAAAACAGCCAGCCGGGCTGTCGCGTCGGTGCCGACACGGCGTATGCCCAGCTCCAGCCCGTCGGATGACTCGGACTTCAGATCCGGGTTTGGAATCGCGCGCACGTTAAACAGCGGCACTTCCAGGCCGATGTTGGCGTCGGCATAAGGCGGCGCCCGGAAGCCGTGCGAATACTGCGCGTAAATATCAATCTCCGCCGTGGCCTGGTAGATCAGTCCAAGCTTCGGAGAAACGTCCGACTCAGTCAGCGGGACGAGCTCGTTGAACGGATAGTCTTCGGCGTACATGCGATCAACACGCGGCCGCAGCTCGAAGCGGTCAGCGCGAACGGCCGCAATTACGACCCAGTCGCCGAACGACACGGTGTCCTCGATGTAGGCGCCCATTTCAACCACCCGGCTGATCGGGAAATCACGCAGCGGAAATTCCTCGCCGAGCAGGTTGTTCGTCTGTTCACCGGTCGCGAGCGTGGTCTGCAACCCGTCCCGGTACTCCTCGACCAGGTGATCGCGATAGACCAGTCCGAAGCCCAGACGATGCGACGCGGTATTAGCCACCAGGTCTTTCCAGAGGTTCAGCTCGACACCCCGCGTTTCCTGTTCAAACGAAAAGAAACGGTCGATCGAAACCGGAGTCCGGGCATTGGCCCGTTCATCCAGCGTGAACTGCTCGATGTCGGCTTGCTGATAGTACGCCCGTGCGATACCGCTATCGAAGAAGCGGCGCTCCGCGCGAAAATCGTAGGACACGTTCAACATGTCCATTGTGTAACTGTCGTCGCCGACCAGCGCCGTTGTCGACCGGTAGCGGCCGGTGCCCAGCAGGGAACGCAGATTCGAGTCGATGTCCGAACCCTGGTGCGTTGCCGACAGACGCCATGTGCCGCCGCGGCTGTCATCAGCGACGAACTTGACGAGGCCGGTACGGCGCCGGTAGTTACGTGTATCCAGGGCAGCATCCGCAGCCGCGGAATCGGCCTGCTCGCCATCGCGCCAGCTGGCGCCGAACAGGAGTCCGGCCTCACGGTCGCCTACGGCCGTCAACAACCGGGCATGACGGCTCGCGTCGTGGCCGCGCCACGTTAATAACGCGTCACCGCCCATGCTGAGCTCCGCCGGATCCGGCGTGCGTGCCGCAACAACGCCACCGATGGCCGAGCTGCCATAGAGGGCCGAAGAGGGCCCGTGCAGAACTTCGATACTCTGAACCAGGCCGGCGTCGATGAAGTCCCGGGTGGCGTTGGAGAAACTCCCAACATCGAACTGGTCGGAGAGCGGCACACCGTCGATCAGCATGGCGACACGGTTGCCGCCAATGCCGCGAATATTGACGCCCTCGGTGCCAAAACGCGTGCCCGCACCGTCGTAGTCGATGCCCGGGACGTAACGAAACGCATCATTGATGGAGGTGGCGAGCTGGTCTTGCAGGGCATCGCGCGACAGCGCCGTTACATTCGCCGCCACGTCCCGAATGGATCGGGGGTCCTTGTGGGCAACAACCGTTATCTGCTCGAGTGGCGCAGCGTCGGGAAGCGCCTCGTCTGCGCCGCTGGCCGGGGGCGATGTGCACAGCCCCGCCGCCCCGATCATGACGAGCGAAATCAACCAGACAAGCTGCTGTTGCATAGGAATTCCCACAGAATTGAGCGCTTATATGAATGGTCCTCTCGGCTCGCCTGCCCATCCATGACCTAGATCAAGACGAGCCATTGCTGTCCGGGGAACACGGACAATCGGCACAAAAAAAAGCCCCACCGAAGTGGGGCTTTCTCATTGCCGGAGCATGCAGCCCCGTCTTGCAGAATGCGCTAGTCCGGCGTCGGGTTGCCGATCGAGATCGTGCTGCCCGTGTTCTCGGTGCCGGTGAAGCCTTCGTTCGGCACAAAACTATCCGGTCCGAAATCGACATCGTCATCGTCACCGGTGCCGAATATGCCGTCAGCGCCAACGCCAACAATGTTCGCCAGGTTGCCGCCCTGGTCCTGGATGTTGGGGCTGTCGTTAAACTGGTCCGTATGCCAGTTACCCAGGAAGTGACCCGCTTCGTGCGCCGTGATGTTGCCAACACCGGCACCAATCAGCTCAACGATCGACGCGAACGGCGAGATCGGGTACTGATTGAGCGAATTCGGGTTGCTTGCGTCAGCACTGAGCAGGTCCAGCAGGACGAACGCGGTCTCCGATGTTTCAAAGTTTCCGACGTCGATCGATTCGGCGATGCCGAGCGTCGGACAGAACGTCTCGGCGATGGTGCCGCCAACGACCACCCGGCTCGTGTTCGGCGCATTACCCGGATCGGCGTGATCGCGACTGTTCAGCAAGCGGATATCGAAGCTCGACTCTGGCCCCTCGCGTCGAACATCGGTGACGAGCGACTCGTGGACGTGCGACATGATGGAGTCGATCACGTCGTCTTCATCGGCAGCGGTCAGACCCCAGTTGGGCAGGAAGCTCGACAACGGAGACAGCGTCGGTACGAAGAGTCCCGGCGGCAGGCCGAAGCAGATTTTGCCGACGTCAACAGCCGCGCCGTCAAAGTCGATGAATATGGTCTGCACGTCGCCCGGCGCGCCATCCAGCAGCGGGTTCGTGAAGTCTCGCAGTGAAACTGTGAAGTCGCCCGGTCCGAGTACCAGCAGTGACAACGAGTGGGTTCCCCCCGTATCCACGGCATGCGACAAGGCCGTCGTGCCACCCGGCAACGGCGACGCGGCGGGGTGAATGCCCGTCGCATCCTGAGTGGACCCCTGGCGCTCGCGACCTTTCGCGTCGACGAGGGACAGGAGTGCCGGGTTGCCCGTGAAGCTTGCGCCAAAGATGTCGTTGTCGCGGAGCTTGAAGATCAGTTCCGCGGTGCCGACGTAGTCGAGCGTCATAAGTAGGTCGTAGGCGCCTTCACTGGCTGCCCCGGTACCGCTTGCTGAGTCGAACGGGTTATTGGGAGCGAACGAGCCGAACCCGCCAACGGAAACATAGTAGTTGCCGCTGACCGGCGCGAAGATAGCGAGGAAGCTGTCGAAACTCGTGCCGTCACCATCGTCGTTAAAGGCAACGACGTTGCCGTTTTCATCCCACAGCACCACGAACGAGTCGAGGTCGCCGAACGGATCAGGCGTATTCACATCGACGCTGATGACCTGGCCCGCGACGACGTTCGGGATCTCGTAGAAATCGAAATCACCGGAGCCAACCCCTGCTGCTCCGAACGGGCCGTCGCCAATCGTGCCGGAGAAGCTAACGGCGGTCCCCGGCATCAGGGCCGTCGGCGTGGCAAGCAGTATCGAGCCTTCGTCTTCTGCGTTGGGCTCCATCTGAACGGGTGGCGGTAGAACGACGGTGCCGATCACATCGATCGCACTGTATTCGTCAGGACGGGTACCGAAGTCCTTGATGACGAGGCTGTTGTTCATCTGGGCCTGCATCTGGATGTCGGCCGCCTGCGTGCTGGCGCTGGCCAACCTCGAGGCTGCCGTAGCGGCGGCGTGCGCTCGCCAGTAAGCCGTGTCGACCTCAACGCCTTCGGGCTGGAAGCTCACGAATGGATTTGGACCTGGCGGTGGCATGCTCATCGCCTCTTCAGGCGTGTATTTTCGCGCCCCCGCGTTACTCTCGATCCACTGCAACATGTCGTCGCGTGCATCGGCCCAGGCGTTTGATGCCAGGACCAGGCAGGTGGCGGCTATTGACGCCCTGATGGCGATTCCCTTCAGTCTCATCGATGACTCCCCTTCTTATGTCAAATTGTTGTTGGATTCCTTCGCGTGCCCACGCGCTGATTCCTTCAAACAATCTGGCCTGCGTGGGCAGATCGAAGCGTTTTTGCAGTGGGCAATATAGCCCAAAAACGGTCCTTGCGTAGTATTGTGCCGTTAACGGCGCGTCAGAGGATCGCGGCATGTCCGAAATTGTCGAGAGGTTTATCCATTGTCCGTATTGCGGGGAGTCGATCTCGGTGATGATCGACGACTCCGTAACGGACCAGCAATACACGGAAGACTGCCAGGTCTGCTGCCGGCCCATGGTGATGGACGTGGCCGTCGAGCCCGACGGCAGCGTGCGTGTACGGGCACGCAGCGAAAACGAATAAGGCACCTGCTGTTCGACCGACGGACGCGACGCCTTGCGGAAGCTGGCACCGCTGGATTCAAGATACACTCGGTGGCCGGCTATGACTCAAAGTGGACGTTCGAAACTGTGCGTATCCAGAGACAATGATGACCGTAATCAGGGGCCCTTTCTTTCTCGGCTTAATTCTGTCTGCAACATGTCTTGCTGAGACAGACCTTGCGATATTGGAAGAGGAGCACCAACAAAGCATAGCGACAGCGGACGGGAAGGCATTCGAAATGACTGCTGTTCAAGCATTTTGGGGCGACGCAGCATTCATGCGAGAGTGTGTGCCGGCTGATGCTGAGTTACCTGAGCCGCTGACGATCTTCTTCGAGGTCGAATCCAATGGTGCTTTGGGCGAGCTGGTTATTGCGCCACAAAATGAAGTGGCGCGTTGTATATCCGAAGCTGTGTCGCAAAGACGATTTCCTGTCCCGCCACATAGGTGGATCGGCAAGATCGAATTGAGTTTCACCAAGTAGCGGCCCGCAACGATCGAACCGACCGTCGCCTACTGGCCGTCTCCAGCCGTTGGCCTGATGACAGACGCTTCTGCCAATGTGATGAGCTCGTCGCATGCTGAATCTCCGTTATCGATACCCTTGTCTCTGAATTTCTGCAATTAGACGCAGTTAACAAAATATTTGGAAGGAAATACGTATTCTTAGCTGTAATTCGCACTCCGGAGCGGTTTCCGGGGCAAGGGAGACGGTGACCAACTTGAAGTTCACTAACACAATCCTCGTATGCGCGATTACTGCGTTCATTGCCGGGTGCGCAGCGTCTCCGCAGCAAAAGCTTGACGAATTGTTGAGCCTGGATGAGGCGCACTTCCGAGACGCAATGACAATTACTGATGACTCACTCGAGACCACAGTTGTTTTTTCGACGCAGGGCGGCTGGGCGGAGAAGCATGGCGTCCTGGGCATAGTCTGGAGCGACAGCTTCCTTCGTGGGTACATAGACAAGCAAACGGGTCACAAGACATTCCAAGCGTACGTGGCGATGCGCCACACTCTTGGGGGATGGGCGCACCCATATCAAGCTAATTACGGAAAGCCGCTACGAACGACGGACGTAAGCAAAGTCTCGACCGATGTGGACTGTTCGGCGAGCGACCTCTATGGCAGCTGTAAGTATGAGGAGCATGTCGTATTCACGATCCACCCTGATGAGGTTCTCCGTATCTGGACCGAGGTTACGCCCGAAGACTTCAAGACAAAGGTCTGGAAGTTCCGAATTAAGAACCAAGGTACAAAAGATTATGACGACGGCATACCGCTTCCGGAGATGCTCGCGCTCGTCAACGCAATGAACGAATATAGTTACGTGCCAATGCAGTAATAGTAAACGTAGTTGCCGGGACCAGCCGTTCAACCAGCCGTGCGCCGCCGCAGGAAGGCTGTCGCTATGCCCATCGCCACCGTTGCGACGAGGCAATAGATGCCCAGGTACACCATCTGTCTCGGCAACGTGACACCCTGATCGATCAAGGTGCCCGTCAGTCCCGGTCCTGCCGCCGTGGCAACAACGACCGCGGATACCGTAACGGCTCGTATCGAGCCCAGGTAGGCCGTTCCATAGATCCCCGGCCAAAGCGAGCCGAACAACGTCGACGACACCCCGTAGCTGATCCCGAGCAATGCCATCGCCAGGTACAGCACGAATGGTGGTCCGCTTGCCGCAAGCACCCAACACGAGGCGGATAAGGGCAGCAGGAAGAATGGCAAAATTGAGACCGCACCGTATCGATCCACTACCGAACCGGTGAGCAGGGCAACGACGACGGTGGTCACAGACAGCACGACCAGCGACGTTGCGAAAAGCTGTGGTGGCCAGGCGTTCAGTGTCGCCATGTAGTCCTGGTGATAGAAGATCGTCGTGCCGATGAATCCGGGCGCAAGCACACCGGTCAGCAAAACCCAGAAGATTGGGTCACGAATCACTTCCCGTCGCGTCCAGCTATGCACATGACGCGCAGGCTTGTCAGACCTGGCGGCCGGTGAATGTGGTTCGCGTGGCACGCTGTATGCCCAGTAGCAAAACGGCAGGCCAGCGACCAGCAATACCAGCGCGGCAACGGACCATCCGGCCTGCATTCCATAGGCCAGAGTAATGGCCGACAATGCCAGCGGTATCGTGGCCTCACCGCCCTGGTGGCCCAGCACAACCAGTGAAATGGCTCTGCCACGCTCGGCGTGAAACCAGCGGCCCGTCGCCGTCAGCGCCATGTGCGTCATCATGCCCTGGCCAAACAGCCGCAGCAGGAAAATAGCGAATACCAGCAACATCAATGACGTCGCAAATCCTGCCAGCAGTGCGGCGCCCGCGAGCACCGGCACGACGAACGCGATCATCTTGTCCGCCGCTATATGGTCGACGAGGCGACCAAGGAAAGGCAGGCAGGCAGCGCTGCCCAGCGTGGCGTACATGTAGAGACGGCCAAACTCTCCATGACTGAGATCGAACACGGCCTGCCATTCGGCTATCGACGCAGAAATAAAATAGGTCTGCCCGAAGCTCGAGAAATAGGTCAGCGCGAAGCCTCCGGCGATCCATCGAAAGTTTCGTTTTATGAAGCTCTGCATGTCGTGCGGGAAACGCTCGCTTGCGCATGGGAAACAGGTAGGGGCGCGAGTATACGCATCTATGGTTCGCGCAATTGAATAAAGCTACTCGCTGAGTACAGAGACCGCTATCGCCGGGTTCAAGCTATAATTTCAGCCTCCTGCCGAAACCGGCCCCTCACTTGGTGAGCTCGATGCGTTCACGGCTGACAGTACTTGTTACAGGCATTGCTATTGGCGCCGTCGGAGCAACCCTCGTTTCGAAGATGTGGTTGGATGGCGTGGGAGATGCTGGGGAGCGACGGTCGACAAGCCCTTCTGTGCATGAAACTTTGCCGACAGGGGGCTCGCCGTCCCGTACACCGCTTGCCGACGAGCCAGAGGCGAGCACGAATGAAGCCGTAGGGAGGACGAATGCCGACGACGGCAGCATGGAAACGACAAGTGCCGAAGCCAACCAGCACTCAGACTTGAACAGGCCGGAGGCCCCTGCGGGGCAGGTCGCGCAAACCGGTGAGCGGGTGCCTATAAGCGTAAGCGACGCGCATAAGGACATGCTTGCACGGGCCGATGGCCGAGGTCAGACCGCTACTCACGAAGAGCTGGAGGCCCAGCCTGAGGACGATAGCTGGTCCTATTTTATGGAGCAGGCGCTGGCTGAGTTCATCGGCGGACATCCGAATGCCGACAAGTTTGTGATCTTCAACATCGAATGCCGGACGACGCTTTGCGAAATTCAAGCCGTAGGATATGACGGCAGCACGTCTCCTGACTGGTCGAGGATTCTCTTTGACTTGCGCAGCCAGCCCTGGCAAGACTTCGAACAAGTGGGTTCATCGAGTACGAGCTACCAGGGCCAGTTGGCTATCGTGACGCACTTGCGCAGGCGTAACTCCGAACCAGCCACACCCTGACTCATTCTCCACTACATCGCGCGCGCCACGGCCAGCGCGCTCACCTTGCCGGCACCGGCCTGCTTCACGACACGCGCGACCTCGCGCATCGTTGCGCCGGTCGTAATCACGTCATCGACGATCACCACGTGTCGATAAGGCAGCGATCCACGAACCACAAACGCAGCCTTGAGATTTCTGGCCCGCTCTTTTGCATTCAGACCAGATTGAAACGGCGTGGCTCGCCGGCGGCGCGCGCAGCTCAGCAGCGGCACGCCTAAATACTTTGCGACCGGCCTGCCGATTTCGACGGCCTGGTTAATCCCGCGAAACCAGCGGCGCCGCCAGTGCAACGGGACCGGCAATACGGCATCAATGTCCGGGGCCAGGCGCGCGACGGCCGCGCACAGCAGTTCGGCAAATGCCGGCCCGTAAAAAAGCCTGCGCTTGAACTTCAGCGCCTTGATCGCCGCATCGACGGGAAACGTGTACTCGAGCGGCGCGATGTCGTACTCGAAGGGCGATGCCATCGATGGTGGCGGCGATTCGATCCTGGGAAGGTCAGCGTCACACCCTGCACAGATGTAGCGCTCGGGCGTCACCGTGCGGGTCCCGCAGAACACGCAGCGTAACGGCATGATCGCCTTCTCGAGATCACGAAGGAGCATCGCTTGATTGTCGGCTCGAAGGACAAGCCGGCCTACCTGCTTTTCACCGTGAATTGTCGGGAAAGCGTGGTACCGTTCGCCAATGCTCAGACTGCAGGACATCAGGCGCCGCTCTGATTGCGCCGCGACCACGTTCGACGAGGCAGACTTCGTGCACGCCGTCACTCGCGACGGCCTTCTGACGAGGCTCGAACCTCTGCTGCTGCAGCCGACGAGAATCCTGGACCTGGGCTGCGCGACGGGCGCTACCGGACGGTTGCTGCGCAAGCGATTCAAACGCGCACACATCGTGTCCCTCGACCTGAGCCAGGCCATGCTCGGGGCTGCCAGGAAGAACCGGCCATGGCTGTCGCGAATGAGCTTTGTACAGGGCAACGCGCAGCGCCTGCCTTTCTCGGACGCCACGTTTGACCTCGTGGCCGCTAACCAGATGCTGCCATGGGACCCCGAACCCCAACCCGTTTTCGAGGAAGTCTCACGGGTTCTTAAAAAGGGTGGCGTTTTTGCATTCGCCACGCTCGGGCCCGACAGCCTGCGCGAACTCGACAACGCCTGGGCGGCGGTGGACAGCCAGCCGCATGTCAATCGCTTCCCGGACATGCACGACATCGGCGACGGGCTGGTGCGCGCGGGCCTCGCCGACCCGGTGCTCGACGTCGATCGACTCGCCGTCAGCTACGAAGATCCGGCCAGGCTGTTCGCCGACCTGACGCGGATCGGCGCCCGCAATACGCACCAGGCTCGCGATCGTGGTCTGGTGGGGAAGGATCGGTTTCGCGCCATGACCAGGACGCTAACTGCCGAACGCCCTGACGGTCGAATCCTGCTTGACCTGGAACTCGTCTACGGCCATTGCTGGGGCGCGGGTCCGAGGCGCGATCCCGCGAACTACCGAATTGATGCAAACCAGATTCCTTTGCGGCGCTAAGCCGTTGTTAAACAAGAACTATTCTCAACACGATTCATATCAGCAGGATTGCATGGACGATTCTATTTGAGTACACTGCGCGAGCCTTTTTGACCAGCAGGAGGGTCAAACCGGCCGATCGACGAATTCCCGGGGTCCCCGGGCCAGCGCTCACTGGCAAATCCAGTATTCGTCACATCCTGAATTTAGGACAGATTGCGATCGCCCAGGCGGTTGCAGGGTGGACAACTAATGATACGAAAATCGTTTTGGAGCCTGCTTGGCTTGGTGTTTGCGAGCACGGCGAGTGCCGAATGGGCATTGAACATGCCCAAAGGCGTGACCGACCTTAGCGTCGAGACCTATGACTTGCACATGATGGTCTTCTGGTGGTGCGTTGCCATCGGCGTAGTCGTGTTCGGCGTCATGATTATCTCGCTGTTCAAGCACCGCAAATCGCAGGGCGCGGAACCCGCAACGTTCTCTCACAGCACGACGGCCGAGGTCATCTGGACCGCAATACCGGTTGTCATTCTGTTGATCATGGCCGTGCCCGCCGCAGAAACGATGATCAAGCTCGAAGACTCCCGCGACCCGGACATTTCCGTCGTGGTTACGGCGTACCAGTGGAAGTGGCACTACAAGTACCAGGACGAAGGCATCGAGTTTTACTCGAGCCTGGCGCGCCCGAGTGTAGACGCCCGCCGCAAGCAGTCCGGTGTCGATGTCATGGGCGTTGAGAACTACCTGCTCGATGTCGATCGCCCGCTCGTTGTGCCGCAAGGCGCAAAGGTTCGGCTGCTGCTGACCTCGAATGACGTCATCCACTCGTGGTGGGTTCCCGAGCTCGCCATCAAGAAGGACGCGATTCCGGGCATCGTCAACGAGACCTGGTTCAAAGCCAATGACGTCGGCACGTATCGCGGCCAGTGCACTGAATTGTGCGGCAAGGATCACGGCTACATGCCGATTGTTGTCGAAGTCGTCGAGCCCGAAGCCTACCAGGCCTGGGTAGACACCCGTAAAGACAGCGACCCCCGCCTCGCCAGCGCGCAATAAGCAATATTTCGGAGTATTAAGGAATGACGACGACTACCGTAGACACCCACGCTGTGGACCACGAACACGATGACCATGGCCCGACCAAGGGCATCAAGCGCTGGCTGTTCTCAACGAACCATAAGGACATCGGCACGATGTACCTTATCTTCAGCCTCCTGATGTTCTTCACGGGCGGCGCGATGGCGATGGTTATTCGCTCGGAGCTCGCGGTTCCCGGCCTGCAGTTCGTACACCCCGAATTCTTCAACTCGATGACCACGATGCACGCACTGATCATGGTTTTCGGTGCAGTGATGCCGGCCTTTGTCGGCCTGGCCAACTGGATGATCCCGCTCATGATCGGCGCGCCCGACATGGCCCTGCCGCGCATGAACAACTGGTCGTTCTGGATCCTGCCCGTCGCGTTCGGCATCCTGCTCTCGACGCTGCTTATGCCGGGCGGCGCTCCGGCCGGTGGCTGGACCATGTATCCGCCGCTTATCCTGCAAACCGGTGACGCGTTCCCGTTCCTGATCTTCTCGGTTCACCTCATGGGTATCTCGTCGATCATGGGCGCCATCAACGTCATCGTGACGATCATCAATATGCGTGCACCGGACATGACGCTACTGAAGATGCCGATGTTCGTGTGGACCTGGCTGATCACGGCGTACCTGCTTATCGCCGTAATGCCCGTCCTGGCCGGCGCCGTCACGATGCTACTGACCGATCAGTTTTTCGGTACCAGCTTCTTCCTCGCAGCCGGCGGCGGTGACCCCGTCATGTTCCAGCACATATTCTGGTTCTTCGGCCATCCCGAGGTGTACATCATGATTCTGCCGGCCTTCGGTGTCGTATCAGAAATTATTCCGACGTTTGCCCGCAAGAAGCTCTTTGGCCACGACTCGATGGTGTACGCCGCGAGCTGCATCGCCTTCCTGTCGTTCATTGTCTGGGCACACCACATGTTCACCGTGGGTATGCCGTTGACCGGTCAGCTGTTCTTCATGTTCGCGACCATGCTTATCGCGGTGCCGACCGGCGTGAAAATTTTCAACTGGGTCGCAACGATGTGGCGCGGTGCGATGACCTTCGAAACGCCGATGCTGTTCTCGCTGGCATTCGTGTTCCTGTTCACGATCGGCGGCTTCTCGGGCCTGATGCTCGCCATTCAGCCTGCTGACGTGCAATACCACGACACCTATTTCGTGGTGGCGCACTTCCATTACGTACTCGTACCAGGCTCTATCTTCGCCATCATGGCCGGTGCCTACTACTGGCTGCCGAAATGGACCGGCCACATGTACAACGAGAAGCTCGGCAAGCTGCATTTCTGGCTGTCGACAATCTTCGTCAACGTCACGTTCTTCCCACAGCACTTCCTGGGACTGGCAGGTATGCCTCGCCGCATTCCGGACTACTCGGTCCAGTTCGCTGACTTCAACCTGATTTCCAGTATTGGCGCTTTCGGCTTCGGCCTGTCGCAGCTGGTCTTCGTGCTTGTCATTCTTACCGCCTGGAAGGGTGCGAAGGCAACGGACCGTGTATGGGAAGGCTCGCATGGTCTCGAGTGGACCGTGCCGTCGCCGGCACCGTGGCACACGTTCACGACGCCGCCGAAGCACCGCATTGCTGACGAGGCCTTCGAGTAAGACGTGGACGAAGAGACGCGCAAGAAAAACATCCGCCGCACGGCCCTGATCGTCGCGGCGGTTGCTCTGGCGTTCTACCTCGGCTTCATCATGCTGGGCGTGATGCGCTCCTGAGAAACGACATGACTGGCGAAAAGCGAAACAACGCAAACCGCAAGCTCGTACTGTCACTCCTGGTGGTGGTCGTGGGTGCGTTTGGTTTCGGCTACGCACTCGTGCCGCTATACGATGTGTTTTGCGAGATCACGGGGTTTGGCGGCCGCACCAATAATGAGGCCGTTGCCGTTAACGAGGCGCCTGACCTCAATCGCGAGATCCGGATCGAGTTCATGACGACCGTGAACTCCTACGCGCAGTTCGAGTTTGCGTCGGATGCCGACAGCATGGTCGTACATCCGGGCAAGATGTACTACGCCACGTTTACGGCGAAGAACCTGACCGAAAGCGACAAGGTCGCGCATGCCGTTCCCAGCGTCGCGCCGCCGGCCGCCGCTGAGCATTTCGTGAAGATTGAATGTTTCTGCTTCAACAGCCAGGAGTTCCTGGCCAGCGAAGAGAAGTCCATGCCTCTCCAGTTCATCGTGAACCCGGACCTGCCCGACTATGTCGACACGATCACGCTGGGGTATACCTTTTTCGACACCACGAGCGTGGCGTCTGCCAACTAACCGCATTTAGTACCAGAGAACCAACATGACGACTCACACAGACGAACATTATTACGTCCCACACGGCAGCCACTGGCCCGTCGTCGGCTCGGTAGGCCTCCTGTTCCTGATGGTCGGCGTATCCAGCTGGCTAAACGGTGCGGACGCCGGCTTCTACATCATGCTGGCCGGTTTTGCCGTCATCATCTTCATGATCACGGGCTGGTTTGGCGAGGTCATTGGCGAGAGCGAAGGCGGCCTCTATAACGCGCAGGTGGACAAGTCCTTCCGCCAGGGGATGTTCTGGTTCATCTTCTCGGAAGTCATGTTCTTTGCAGCGTTCTTCGGCGCCCTCTTTTACGCCCGCAACATGTCGATTCCGTGGCTCGGCGGCGAGAGCAACAACTTCTTTACGAACCTGCTCCTGTGGGAAGGGTTTGAAAGCACCTGGCCCACGAACGGCCCGGGTAACCTCGGCGGCGAGTACGAAGCCATGCCGCCGTTCGGCCTGCCGTTGATCAACACGGCGCTGCTGCTGACCTCATCGATCACAGTGACGATCGCTCACCATGCGCTGCTCACGGGCAAGCGCATGCAGCTTGCTGTCTTCCTGGCTGCAACCTTCCTGCTCGGTTTTGTGTTCGTCTACCTGCAGGGTGTTGAGTACATTCATTCCTATCAAGACCTGAACCTGAAGCTGACGACCGGCATCTACGGCTCGACGTTCTTCATGCTCACCGGCTTCCACGGTATGCACGTGACCATCGGCGCCATCATGCTGACGATCATCTTTTTCCGTGTACTAAAAGGACATTTCTCGGCCGACAAGCATTTTGCGTTCGAGGCTGTTGCCTGGTATTGGCACTTTGTTGACGTGGTTTGGATTGGGTTGTACGTGTTTGTTTACTGGATGTAACTAGCTGGGGGGAGGGCCCCCGGGAAAACGCATAGTGGAATGGCTCGCTTCGCTGC
>SHLT01000028.1 GCA_004282875.1 Chromatiales bacterium
GTCTTGTACAGCGTGTGGGCTTCGACGCCTAACGCGCGCGCGACGCGCTCGATCGTCGTCAGGTCAACGGATAATTCCCGAAAGACCCTGTTCACGACATCTTTCGGCGCAGTCTCGAGTGATTCGATGTCGGCGATACGCTCGGCCAGCGCCACCTGCGTCTTGAGCCCGGCTTCGGTCAGGGCGTGCGTGAGCTTCGCTCGCGATGCGCGAATACCCCGGTTTCTCTGTCCGCTATTGGCTGGGCTCATGTGACCAAATCTTATAGCACATCGGCAAACCGGCGTTAATTCACGCTAACTGCCGTTAGCTGTCGATGCGCCAATAGCCCGTAGCGCCTAGTTTTCAAGGCACGGAGGCGTTTCATGCGAACCAGACACTGTTTGACCCTGCTAGTGATATCAGCGGCGCTCGTCGCCTGCGGCAATCGTGTTTCCGGTACCTACACCGATGACGCCGGGGTGACTCGCTACACGTTCGCCGGCAATGGCGCGGTGACTATCCATGTGCTCGGCGCAGAAGTCGACGCCGAGTACAGCCTCGACGGCGACAAGGTTCTCGTTAGCAGCGCACAAGGCACGGTCGTTTTGTTGCGGCGGGACGGCCGCCTGTACGGGCCCATGGGTCTCGAGCTGATTCGTCAATCCCACCAACCCAAACGGAGATAGAAAAATGGCACTTGTAAAAATATCAGGCCCCGTTAGCAACTTTCGCGAAGAAACCAGGGTGAAAAGTACACAAACCTATAATTCAGGCTACTCCAAGGTCGACACCGAAAAGGAAATCAATTTTCGCGTGGCCAACCGGCCCGTCACGATGAAGATGCCGAAGTCGATGGAACTGGCGGACGGCGACGAAGCGACCGTGGTCGGGAGCGATACCAGCGGTGGCGTCAAGGCGATACTCGTGCGCAACGACACGATCGAGATAATCTACGGGTACAGTACCTGGTATCTCATGATGTGGGCCATCATCCTGCTGGGTGTCGGTGTCGCAACGATCGGCATCATCGTTGGACTGCTGTTAACGCCGCTTGGCCTGTACCTGCTCTACAAAGCGTTTCAGCACAAGCAGGCCTACGCGATGATGGCTACGACGTGAAGGCGCTGCTGAACAAGAAGAATACGATTGCGGGAGCGATCGCGCTGGGCGGCATGATTGTCGGTGCCCTCGTGGGTATCGGCGTTCAGGCCGCGGTCGACAGCACGGGAATTCTCGGGCCCTCGGTCGAAGCGCTGCTCGAGGAACAGGAGGCGAACTTTAGCGACATCAACTTGCGTCTCGCAGAATTGAGGAACGAAGCAAGTGATCCGGCCGTCGTGCAAAGCCTTGCGGACCTCGAAAAACTCCTCACTCGGCAGGGTGAGCTGCAGTCACAGGCCAACAGTGAACTTACGTATCTCGGCGACCAGGTAGCAAACCTGAGGCAGGCGTCGCTCGACGAGCGCGGTTTCGCGGGCGGTGCCGATTTCTGGCTGAATTCGGGCGAGAGTGTTGCCGTCGGTGATCGCAGCAACGTCCTTGGCGTGACGCGGATTTGGGGTGAGGTCGTCGACGTCAATCTGAACGGCCAGAAGTCCCGGTTGAATGTCGGCGATGCCGTTACGACGCCGAACTGCACCGTGTTCTTCCGGCAGGGGCTGCGCGAAATTGACGGCCGCGTCGGATTCGACGTTAGCTGCGGCTAGTGGCCGTTGGTATCACGCGGCCTGGCTATGCCGCGGCAATTCGAACTCGAAGCGCGTGCCGGCATTTACCTGGCTGACGACGGTAATCCGGCTGTCATGCAGGTCGAGGATCTTCTTGACGATGGCGAGGCCGAGTCCGGAAGAGCCGGAGCGCCCGTCACTGGAATTCTCCGAACGGTAATACCGCTCGAAGATATGCGATATCTCGTTGTCCGGGATTCCCTTGCCGGTATCAGCAACAGCAACAGCGACAGACTGCGGGCGTTCCGCAATGCTCAGCGTAATTTCGCCGCCGACCGGTGTGAACCGAATCGCGTTACGCACGAGATTCTCGAGCACCCGCTGAATGAGACCAATATCGCCGACCGTAAACGCCGAGCTGGTTTCCAGCTTGAGCGACAACGTAATGTCTTTTTTCTCAGCCTGTAGCTGAAACTCCTGTGCGACGTCCTGAACCAGTTCGGGTACGGAGAAAGTCTCCAGTTGCGGCGTTACGCTGGCTGACTCCAGCTTCGATAACTCGAACAAGTCACCAATCAGGCTTCCGAGTCGAACCGTATGCCGCCTCGCAACCTTCAGATAGTGCTGGCGATCTTCATCCGACAACGAATCGCCCTTGATAAGCAGGGTCTCGAGATACCCCTGCATGGCGGATAGCGGTGTACGAAGATCGTGCGAGATGTTCGACACGAGTTCTCTTCGCAGGTCGTCGTTTTCCTTTAGCTGTGCCAGCTGCTCCTGGATTTTGGAGGACATTGCGACGAACGAACTCGCAAGCTGATCGATCTCGTCGGCGTCGACCCGTGCCAATTCAACTGCCGGGCTTTCTTCAAAGTCCGAATCGGTGACCCGCCGAACTTCGCCACTGAGCAACTTGAGACGCCGGGTGAGGAGACTGAAGACAAGCAGGCCGACGATGGCGGCTGCAAGCACGACGGCGACCGCAATGTAGAGACTCATTTTGCCAACGTAGGAGCTGCCGATATCTCGCGACAACGCTTCGTAGGTCTGCCCGCCGAGGATGACGTACAGGTAACCTTGCAGCTGGTCGTCCGAGCGTACTTCGAATGCCGAGAAGACTTTTCGAGTCGAGCCGCTGCGAGGGTCGTCGCCGCGAATTGGCATCGTCGCGGACTCGTCGATCAGGGCCTTGAGCGGGTCAAGATCGACGCGGTCGAGCAGGACGGTATCCGGTGGCAAGCCATGGCCGAGAATCTCGCCCTCGGTATCGAGCAGGTAGATCTCGGCGGTCGGATTGATCACCATCGCGTGGCTTGCCAGTTCCCTGAGGCTGTCGAGGTCCGGCACGCCGCCGGGCATGAGGTCGCGCTGGCTCGTGACATACATTGCAATGGGCGCATTGAGTCGCTGTGTCAGTTCCTCGTAGTACAGCTGTGAATTAACTCGCTCGGCAACGAAGAACACCACGCCCATCAGGATAACAATGACGAGCAGCGCGGCAGACAGCCTGGCAAATAGCGTATGCATCTGTTCTAAACGGCGACGTTGAGCGAGTTCTGGGCAGCGAACTTGTAGCCGACTCCCCAGACCGTCACGATCATTTCCGGTTTGGAGGGGTTGTGTTCGATCTTGGCCCGGAGGCGGTTGATGTGGGAGTTCACGGTGTGCTCGTAACCTTCATGGCCGTACCCCCAAACCTCGTCGAGGAGGTCAGCCCGCCGGAATACACGTCCCGGATTGCGGGCGAAGTAACTCAGCAAGTCGAATTCCCGTGCGGTCAGGTCAATCAGCTGGTCGTCGAGCCTCACCTCCCGCCGGGACGGGTCGATGCTCAGGTTGCCGCTTGTCACCAGTTGCGATGCATCGTGCGCCTGCTCCGGCGAGAACTGCAGGTTCTCGATCCGTCGGAAGATGGCACGAACGCGTGCCACGAGTTCCAGTACGCTGAATGGCTTCGTGAGGTAGTCATCGGCACCTGTCTCCAGGCCGAGTACACGATCGAGCTCGGATGACTTCGACGTAAGCATGAGTATCGGCAGGTAGGCACTGTTGCGCCGAATCGCTCGACATATCTCCAGACCGTCGGGACCGGGAAGGCACAGGTCCAGAATCACCAGGGACCAGCTTTCGGTGGTTGCGAGTCGCATGCCACCGAAGCCATCGCTCGCGACGACGACTTCGTCGCACATGTCTCGCAGGTGCAGCGATACCAGGTCGGCAATATCCTGCTCATCTTCAACGAGAAGTATGCGGCGTTTCTTCATCGAGACTATTCCCCTGCGCGCAACACCGTATTTTTTGCTGACGGTAAGCGTGTTGGAATAGTAGACCGGAAATCTCACGTAAATATCACAGCGAGGGACAGCCAGTGGCACATCCGTGTGCCACGAGCCGACCGCTGGTGCCTCGATCAGTCGGAGTGCGGGCGTACGACTTCGATCTCTATCTTGGCGACCGGCTCGCCCCAACCGTGTACGTTGGGAAGCAGGTCAGCGCCGCCATTGATGCCGGCATGGGGGATGACAATGCCGTCCTCGGCGATCACTGGATTGCTCATGCCCGTACCCATGTCGTCGGAAGAAACGCCGATCAGACCCTGGCACGGCGGTACGATGTCAGCGAAGTCTTCGGTGTTGGCCTCGGTCCGCGCGTCATAGGCACGTGCGAAGACCGTCGCCTTTCGCTTCGGCAACGGCAGGCTGTCAATGCCGGTGAAGCCGTCATTGGTGCAAATCAACATGCTTGCGAACGACAGGTACCGAGCCTTGCCGTAGGCAGTGATCGTGTAGGTCTCGGAACTCCCGAAACCGGTTGCACCCGGGTCATTGGCAGGCACGAGCGGCGCCATAGCGGCGACGACTTCGTGAATCTCGGGGTTCCCTGCAAGCGCGTCAAGCAACGGTGCGCCGTTTCCGTTTTCGGCAATCTGTTGAATGCCCTCGCTGGCCGGTGTGCCGACGTTGAAGATCCGGGCCTTGCCGGTGTGCGTGACCAGGATCGGTGGCGTTACCGGCTGGCCGGCCGTCAGGTTGGTGATTGTCACCTTGTAGGTCTTGCCGCCTTCACTGCGTGCCGCTTCCGGCGCAAGCAGCGTCAGCGCAAGGCCTAGCGTTGCTACCGCTATCAGTTTCGTATTCATCGTCTAACCCCCTTGGGTTGAATTCCGTGGCATTCGCTGAACCATTCAACGAACAGGGGGAAAGCTATCTGGCAACCTTCACAGAAGTGTCACGCGGGCATTGTTATTTGCTAACCACGGTCTCCCGGTCTAGGGGACGTACGCTGGCTCGTTGCCTGCGATCCACTTGATGTTGCAGCCGATGCTTGGCACCTGGCTCCCGGCGACAGGCGCGCCGGAAAGCAACGCATCTATCGCACCGCGCAGATCTTTGCCATCAACCGCGACGGCATTGCCGGGACGGCTGCCGTCGAGTTGCCCGCGATACACGAGCTTGCGCTCGGCATCGAACAGGTAGAAGTCCGGTGTGCAGGCGGCCTGGTAGGCCTTGGCGACGCTCTGGTCGGCATCCAGCAGGTAGGGGAACGTGTAACCGCGCAGCGCTGACTCCTGTTTCATCTTCTCGGGGCCGTCCGCCGGGTAGTTCTCAATGTCGTTACTGTTGATCGCAAACACGGCCACATTCCTGGCATCGCAGTCCTTGCCAAGCCGGGCGAGTTCGTCTGCGACGTGCTTGACGAACGGGCAGTGATTGCAGATGAACATCACGAGGCAGGCGTCGCTGCCTGCGGCGTCGTCGAGCGAGTGCAGGGTGCCGCTGGCATCCGGCAGGCTGAAGGGAGGTGCGAGTGTTCCCAGGGGGAGCATTTGGGACGGGGTCATGGCCATGACAGTTTCTTACTCCGATGTTGTCTGCTGAGTCGCCGCAAAAGGTATCATGTCAGCCAATCGTCGATCGGAGAAATCCCGCATGCCAGAAATTACCGCACTGGGCTGGTTTCATACCGTCATGGGGATCATTGCCCTGGTGAGCGGTGCTATCGCGCTGTTCAGGCACAAGGAGATCACCCTGCAGGCCCGCTCGGGGCAGGTCTATCTCGCAACCACGCTGTTTACTGCCGGTACTGCGCTGGCTATTTTTCAGCACGGCGGTTTTGGTCCGGCCCACGGGCTGGCTGTCATGACGCTGGCGGCGCTACTCGTCGGTACCGTCGCGTCGATCACTTACCTGTTTGGCCGGCTCTCGCGCCACGTGCGGGCCGTGAGCTACACATCAACGCTGCTGTTTCACAGCATCCCCGCTGTGACGGACGGCCTGATGCGCCTGCCGGTCGGCGACCCCGTGCTGTCTTCGATCGAAGACCCCTTGCTGAAACAGTGCTACCTCGGATTGCTGGTGCTGTTCCTGATCGGCGTCAGTTTGCAGCTACGCTGGATTTCCAGGCAGGGTTCGGACCTTCGTTAGGAAGCGATCCAGTTCATTGGCGAAGGTCTGTTTGTCCCGTTGACTGAAGGCAGCGGGTCCCCCGCCCATGTCGACGCCGCTCGCGCGCATGGTGTCGAGGAAGTCACGCATGTTCAGCCGGGCGCGAATATTCTCGGTCGTGTGCATTTCGCCCCGCGGGCTGAGCGCATGACCGCCTTTCTCGATGACTTCCGCCGCCAATGGAATGTCGCCCGTAATCACGAGGTCACCGGCATCCAGTCGCTTGACGATTTCGTCATCCGCCACGTCGAATCCGCGCGGTACCTGTAGCGTATTGATGTTGTCGGAAGAGGGCGTGCTCAGGGCCTGGTTTGCCACCAGGGTCAGCTGCACGCCGGTTCTGTCGGCCGCCCGGTAGAGAATTTCCTTCACCACTACCGGACAGGCGTCCGCATCGACCCAGATTCTCATGGGTGCAACCTGCGGGCATTGCCCGGTGATGTCAATTCTCACTCGACTCGGGGCGCTGGGCGCTAGCGCTTCCGTCCCCCTCTACTATGCTTAGTACAGGACACAAAGAGGGGGTAATGCCATGAAATCCGTATCTCCGATTCTCTCCACGGCCCTGGTACTGGTCTTCGTTTCCGCCTGCGGGCAAAAAGCCGACAAGCCGGCGCCTGCGACCCCGGATGCAGGGCCGGCGACTGAAATGTCGGCCGCTCATGATTCTGAGAACATGATATTGCCGGCGACGACAGAGAGCGCCGCGGCCCGTCAGCACTACATGGCGGGGTGGGCCGATTTCGAGAACAGCCGGTTCAATGCCGCACACAATCACTTCCTGGAAGCTGTTGCAGCGGACGCGAATTTCGCCATGGGACACCTCATGGCCGCAATTGCGGCGCCGTCAACCGAGGCCTTCGTAGCCAGCCTGAATCGAGCGACCGAGACCAAGATCAAGGTATCGGAAGAAGAGCAGATCCTGATCGGTGCATTCGAAAATGCGCTGGCTTCCGACGCGCAGGCATTGATAGCCGCGCTTGAGGAAATGACCTCGATGTACCCTGACTCGCCCCGGGCCTGGGTATTCCTCGGCAATGCGCTGACCAATGTGAATAATGCGGCCGATGCGCGCGCGGCGTATACCCGGGCGATGGAGCTCGATCCCCAGCACGTGCCCGCACACATCAATCTCGGCAACAACTTCCTGACGCTGGAACCCAAGGACTTCGCCGAAGCAGAGAGACATTTCATGCACGCCGTGGAGCTCACACCGAATGAACCAAACCCGCACGATCTGCTGGGTGATGTGCACCGGGCGCAGGGCAATCTCGAAGCTGCGTACAAGGACTACACGAAGGCCGCAGAGCTGGCGCCGGACCTCGGTGCCGGACTGCAGCAGCGCGGTCACGTGAATTCGTTCCTGGGCAACTATGAAGAGGCACGTGCGGACTATTCGCGCTCTGCCGAACTCGAAACCGCGCGCGGCGCAACGGGCGGTGGCTTCTTCCTGGTTTACCGGGCCTACGTCAACCTGCACGAGGGTGACTTCGACGCCGCTATCGCCGAGCTCCAGGGTATCGCCGATTCGGCGGACGAGGAGTACCCGTCGGTCGCACAGGACCTGAAGGTCAACGCACTGACCAACATCGCGCTAATCGCAACCGAGACAGGCAATCGCGACGTGGCGAGTGCCGCCATCGATGAAGCCGCCGCTGTCTTGTACCAGCAGGCGGACGACGTCGGGTCGGCTGACTTGCTGGACGCGGCAGAGGCGACGGTTGCCTACATGAAAGGCCTGCTGGCCGCGAGGCTGGGTGATGTGGACGGCGCGGCGGCGGCCGCGAAGGCCTTCAAAGGCCATGTCTCGTCAAGCACCAACCCGAGGAGGCTCGAGCGCATGCACGAGATTCACGGTATGACCGCGTGGTACCAGGAGGACTACGCCGCAGCCGTTGAGCACCTTTCCCAGGGTGATCACCTGAATAACATGTACACGAAGTATTACCTCGCGCGAGCGAACGAAGAGGCCGGTAATGCCGATGAAGCGAAGCGGCTTTACGACGAGTTGGCCGTGTACAACTTCAATGGTCCGGGTTACGCGATGTTCCGCAAGGACATCCTGAAAAGATCGCCAGCGGGCTGACTCGCTGCCGGAAGTCAATGATGGGCCGCCCTGCCTCGAGCGGGGCGGCCGGTCGACTAATTCAGCATCAACTCACGCATTTTCTCGACCTGTTCGTCTTCGGCGACGAGTTCTCCGTCGTGGTAGAACATGACGAGCCTTAGCGGCACGTTGTTCCAGGCCATTTGCGCAACGTTGTCCGGACTAATGCTGTGCCGGCCCAGAACGGCTTCCGTCGGCCAGTCGAAAACCGGGAATGAGATGTAAGCCAGTTCGGAACAGACAATCTTGTCTGTGGTGTTCACGTCAAAATTAAAGTCGTACTTCTTGCCGACCTGGCGAAACGCCATGAGCAGTGCTTCGCGGACGTCCTTTTCCCGAGTCGCTTCATTGAACACGGGACGCAGCACGGCGAGGTCGTCGACATTCATGAACTCCTCAAGACTGCTGAGCTGCACGCCGCTGCGAAGCGCCTCGATGATACGGCGGTCAGCGTTAATGCTGTCGGCGTATTGTTCGACCAGCAGCTCATCCCATACGCCCGCATCGATTAGCTCGGCCTGTGATCCGGTCCAGATGGCGACGTGTCCGAAGTGGCCCGGAATAAGCTTGTCCGTCAGCCGAAACGGGGTCTTCTCCAGGAGAATGTCGAGCGGCTGCAGCCTGGACTGAATGTCCTGCAGCGTGTCCTCGTCACCGTAGAGTTTGCCCTTGCGCGATTCGTACAGGCCGACCGAGTTGCCGAACAGGCCGCTCAGTACGTCCATCCCGCCGGCCGCGCCTTCAACCGTCCTGTCAACGGCAATGCGCTCGAAGGCCTGGAACTTGTTGCCGGCAATTTCGCCGACGCGAATCTTCTTGACGTAGGCGTACGACGGACTCGACTCGATGAGTTGCATGAGATACGCCTCGCTCGAGTCTTCGTGTGCATTGTCGAACAATGATTTCTGCGTCTCGTAGAACTCGATAGCACGCCTTGCGCGATGCCGGACTTCGATTGAGTTGGCGGCCAGTGTCGCTTCGGCCAGCTTGTTGGCGGCGAGGCCGAAGCCCATGTCCGGATCGTTGATGACGCGGCGCAGGCGCTCGTCCTGCTCGAATTGCACAGCGCCGATCAGGTAGTTGTCGTAAAGGGTCAGCGCGGCACCGAGCGATAGCATTAAGGCCTTGAGACGTAGCTGCGGGCTGATGTCGAACGCTTCCAGCAATTCAGGTTCGGCATCGACCGCACACTCGTAGGCATTGGCGATGTCGTATAGATCTTCGCGCATGTCCAGGTAGACATCGGTGCCGCTCTTGAGCGTGACGAGGTCGCGGCTCGAGAGTGGTGCGTCCTGGTCCGCCTGCAGTCGCCGGGAGATGACGAGCATCTCCGAGCGCGCCACCAGGCTCTGCTCAACCAGTAGCTGCAGGTCGGCCAGTTTGCGATTGAACATTTCAGCGGGGTCGACACCGCTCTCAAGCGTCTCACCCAGCTGTTCGTAACAGGCGGTTGCCCGCTGAGTGTCGTTAACCGACAGACGCACGGCATTGAGCGCGATCGCTGCAATGGCGACGACCGCAATGCCGGCCACAATGGTGATCAGGCGCTTCATACGGGGCTCCTTGGGCTCCCCGCGATTATAGCCTTGATCTAGAGGGCGCTGAGTGCCTCTGCAGAGCGATCCGCGATACCCAGCGTGTCGGGCGTACGCAGACCTTCTGCGCGGTAGTCGCGCGCCATGACAATCGAGGCGACCTGGATAACGGCGTCCATGCCGGGCGTTGCCACGCCAATCTGACGGCCCAGTCCGGACATGAATACGAGGCCGTAGCCGACGTCTTCATGCAGGTACCGGTGATCGAGTTGGGGCTGGGCGCCAATACCGAGAAAGCCCGGCGCCTTGCGGTAACCCGACCCGTAGTTGTTCTCGAGCATGTAACCCTGGCGCATGCCCATCTCGGGATCCGGCAGGACCGTGATGCCGAGCTTCTTGCCGATCGCAATACGTTCGTTGTCGAGTGCCTCGATGAGGCGGCCGGTAGAATCGCTAACACCTTCTTCATAGAACAGGAAATCGCCGCCGGTCATTTCGATGCGAGCGGCGTTGCTTAAAGTCACCGCCGGGTGAATGATCGGGTTGGCGTTCTGCAGGCTGGTTTGCAGGACACTGTCCGCGGGTTCCATGCTCGGATACACGTCATCGATCAGGTCCAGGATGTCCTGCGTGTGAGTATTGGGCAAGGCGGCCAGCAGGTTGCCGGCAATGAGTTTCAGAAATACTCGGATCTTGCCGGGTTCGACCAGGCGGACCGCGTAGTGCAGTGTAGACGTCTCGGCGACGCGCACAGCGTCATCGTCAACATCGAGCCCCGCCGCCCGCTTGAAGGCCAGCGCACCGCCGCAGGAACTCGGCGTCACGATCACAGTCTGGCCTGCAGTCAGTTTGCCGGCCACGACTGCGCCGAAGGGCTCGGTACTGTACGCAGGACCGACAACGTAAATGAGCTCGGCATTCTGCAGTGCGGCGTCGATATCGTGACCGGAGTAGGCGATCGCGCCAAAACCCTCGATATCGCCCTCTGCCTTGATGCCGCCCTGGCTCGCGATCGTCGCGATATTGCCCGGGAATTGTTCGAAGTCGAACAGTCGAACCTGGTGCCCGTGCGACGCGCAGTCAAATGCGACAGCCGTGCCGCCAGCCCCGGCGCCCAATACCGTGATTTTCATGAGTGTCTCCTTAAGATTGCGTCGCGTCCCGTAGTGCGTGCATCTTAGCGAGGCAGACCAGGGGTGTAACCCAGTATTGTCCACTAGTGACTGAAGAACTCCGCCGCGGGCGGCGGGTGCTATCATCGCTCGCCATGAAACTCCCACGCCTGCGTACCGTCCTGCTCACGCCGCTTGTCCTGTTCGCGGCCTTTTACGTCTTCGGCGCCGTGTCGCTGGCCCTCAGGGATGACGCGATTGCGGCCTTGCAAGGGGCACCGGCGAACTTCGAGACCATCGCCATCTTTGGCGCCAGCGGCACCGCGGGCGACGGCATTCTGAAGGCCGCGCTGGCGGCGCCCGAGATCAGCAAGATCCATGTCGTCACGCGGCGGGTCACGCCACGCATGGAGGAGGGCATGGCATCGGGCAAGGTGCAGGTCACGATGCACATGGACTACCTCGACTATGCCGCGATCGAGGAGCAGATTGCCGACGTGCATGCCGTGTACTGGGCAATAGGCATTAGCTCACGAGGCGTCGACGAACAGACCTACGGCCGGATCCACGTCGATTTTCCGCATCGGTTTGTCGAAACGTGGAAGCGTGTCGGCACCAAGTCCGACATGTCGTTTCACTACATCAGCTCGAGCGACATCTCCGAAGACTCGAGGATGATGTGGGCGCGTGAGAAGGTTCGCGCCGAAAAGACGCTGTTCGGGTTCGCCGAGGGGTCCAATCTCCGGGTTATCGCATATCGGCCGGACTACATCGGGCCGACCAGGGAGGAGGCACACCTTGGCCAGGACATTCTCTACGGATTTTTTGCGCCCGTAGGCGCCGCGGTACGCGCTGCCCAGATCGGGCAGGCGATGATCGAAGTCACCGCTCGCGGTGCCGAGTTCGAGAACGGCGATAAACTCGGCACGTGGAACATCCGGCGCTACAGCAATGCCTACGAACGGCGTGTTGGAGACGCCGGCTAGCACGTCACGTCGTGGGGTAGATCCTGTACCGGTACTGCGGCACGATCACATCGTATTTCGGCTGCAGGTACATCACGAGATCGACCAGTTCCTGAACGGTCATGTGCTGGTTGTAGTTGTACATCTTGGACTCACCGTCCTCCGAGACAACCTCCTTTGCATAGGCGCGCGCCAGTTTGTGTGACGGGTTGATAATGCCCGACACGAGCTGGCCGTAGGTTTTCACCTGCGTCGTGGTGCCACCCAGCGCGACGTACGGCGGTTCCTGTCCGGGAATGGCCGGGAACTCCTCGCCGTCGACCGTATGGCATTGATGGCATTGCATGTACAGGAAGACCTCGCGGCCGGCCGCGGCGTCGCCATCAGGCAGGCGAAAACCCTGTTCCGACATGCGGGCGTCCGGATCGCAGCCGACTAGCGCGACCAGCGAACCCGCAACGAGTGTCAGCAGGAATCGTGTCTTCATAACAAGCCTCCTTCTTGGATATCAGCGAGCCTCGAGGGCTGCCTCAATGGCTTCCACCTGAGCTTCTGTGACGGGCTGGAACTTGCCCAGGGAACACCGCAGGCCGGTGCCCCAGCCGCTGCCCCAGTGCCACGGCCAGCGCCGGTACCACGGGAAGTCGAACCACTCGGCGACTTCGAACGTGTCCGTGTCGCACAGCCTTGAGCCGCTGAACTTGCGGACGACCAGTACGTCGCCGTACCGCAGGTCGGTGCAGCGTGTACGCAAGGTGTTGATCCAGTAGCGGTCGCGCCGGCCTACAAACAGGATGCGGCGATCGTCGAGGGCACGAAACGACCGGTATTCGGCGTCCGACAGACAGCGCTTGGTTTCGCCGTACTCGGCCGGGTCAAGTTCGATGCTCAGGATATGGGCAATTTCCGCCTCTGTTGCCAGGCGCCGTTCCTCAGCCTCGGGGGAAACTGCGCAACTCGCGCACAGCAAAGCGGCGGTGCATGCCGTGAAAACGACATTTCGGACCGCGTTCATGACTCACTCCTTCCTCCCTCCATGGAAAAAATAGCGCTGGTCGCGGGTCTTGGCAATAAGGGATGTGTGCAGCCAACAAGGGCGGCCGCTGGCCGCCCCTGGGGTATTTCAGGAATTTCGAGTGCTTATGCTTACTCGGGATGCACGACGCCCGGCGGGTCAACGTGCGGGAGCTTATGCTCGCATTCTTCCAGCAGTTGCTCTGCGTTCCTGATCCAGTTGCAGGTCTCGCAGGTACAGGTGGTCTCATCGTGCCGCAGATGGCTGTGCAGCGATTCGATGAAGCGGATTCCTTCACGCAAGGAAACGCTTAAGGCTTCTTCAGTCTTCAGGCCCAGCTGCTGGAAATCTTCCACGCAGTGGTCCCAACCGCAGTTGCCTGTCCCGTCGCAATGATTACAGCGTTCGCCGGTGGCCTCGAACATGTTCTTGTGGGTGTAATTCCCATCCTGAACCAGTTCTTCGACCATTTTGCGGGGATACAGAAGCGCTTCTATGAGTTGTTGTTGCATTGGCGTTCTCCTCTCGACTGCCACTCCATAGTACCTGATCGGGCAGGGACCTCAACCGAGTTGGGTGTACCCGGAGTACGTAATATCCGGTATTGAGGCACCCTGGCGAAATCAGGGGCTGTTCAGGTCCGATTCACGCATTTTTCACGGCCGGTTAAGGCAGGCGGGCCTACTCTGTACGTGAACTGCAAAGGACTGTGAAACAAGGAGTTCGACATGGATATCATCTACGCCGCAGAGAAGCCCAGCATCGCCATGCTCCTCAGCCAGTACGTGAGGCGGCAGGTTCGGCCCGACGAGATCAAGGTCTCCGAAAACCCGGATGAGACCGGCAGCTTCTACATTGGCTTCGATCTGGACCATTATGTTCTGTCGCCCAGTGGAGAGATTGCTCCGGACAAGCTGGAAACCAGCTAGCGCATGCGGCAAGCTGCGTCGGTATCGTCACCTGGAGTATACCGATGCTGCGTTACACCGCGCTTTTCGCGACCCTGTTCGCGAATATTGTTCCTGCCCTCGCCGAGGAGCCGTCACTTGGCCCCGTCATCGAGGATTACGGCCCGACGTATGCGATCGATGAACGCGATGTCGCGTTGCCCGAAGATCTGGTTTACAAGGTGGTATTCGATGTTGCGGCAGACCCGGCTCCCGGGACGGTCAATCGGAACCTCGTAAGTGTTGCGCGCTACCTGAACATGCATGCCCGACATGGTTTGCCCGTGGACGCGATGAAACTCGCTGTGGTCGTGCACGGGAAGGCGACAAATAACCTTGTGAAGTCGGGTAACAATCCAAACCTCGAGTTGATCGCGCAGCTGCAGAAAGCGGGTGTCGAATTCTATGTCTGTGGCCAGTCAATGGCCTATGCAGGGATTTCCAGGAACCAGCTCGCTGACGGCATGCAGGTCGCGCTGTCGGCCATGACGATGCTGACTATACTGCAGTCTGACAGCTACGTACTTCTGCCTTGGGGAGCACAGTAATGATCTATCGCCATCTCGGTAAGTCGGGCCTGCAAGTCAGCGCATTTTCACTGGGGTCCTGGGTGACGTTCCATACGCAATCTGACGTCGATGCGGCCGTGGACATGATGGCGGCCGCCTACGACGCGGGTGTCAATTTCTTCGATAACGCCGAGGGCTATGCGGGTGGCAAGTCCGAGGAGGTCATGGGCGCGGCGATCAAGAAACTGGGCTGGCGCCGCGGCAGCTTTCTGGTTTCCACAAAACTCTACTGGGGCCTGCACGACGGTCCCAATGAGAAGAATACGCTAAACCGCAAGTACCTGATCGAGGGAATCAACGGCTCCCTCAAGCGACTAGACCTCGACTATGTCGATCTTCTCTATTGCCACCGTCCGGATCCGACGACCCCGATCGAGGAAACCGTTCGGGCAATGCACAACATCATCGAGTGGGGCAAGGCGCTGTACTGGGGCACGTCCGAGTGGGAGGCCGGGGACATCCTGGAAGCCCTGGACATTGCAGAGAGGCATCACCTGCACAAGCCCATCGTCGAGCAGCCCGTCTACAACATCTTCGAACAGCACCGGTTCGGAAAGGAATACGACCCGGTTTATAAACAACACGGGTATGGCTCGACCACCTGGAGCCCGCTCGCATCGGGCATTCTTACGGGCAAATACAAAGCCGGCATTCCCAAGGACAGTCGCGGTGCCCTGGAGGGATTCGAGTGGCTGCAGGATGGTTTGCTCAATAAAGAGCGCCAGGCCGTGGTGGCGGGGCTGGAGCCCATCGCCAGCGACATGGGTGCGACGCTTGCGCAGTTCTCGCTCGCATGGTGTCTGCAAAACGAGCATGTGAGCTCGGTCATTACAGGCGCGAGCCGCGTCGGCCAGGTGCACGAGAACATGAAGGCACTCGAGTTTGTCGACAAGTTCACACCCGATGTCATGGCCGGGATCGACAAGGTCATCGGTGAGGGCGTGGCCCGCCTGACATAGCGGGCGGATCTAGTCCGGCGTCGTGAAGATAGCGGCGAGCCCGCCGCCGTCAGTCCGGAAGTTCGTCGTCTGTCCGCGGTACAGTCGCGCTCCGAGTAGCTGGATTTCGCCGTCATACACGTAGCAGCGCACATCCAGTTTCATGGATTGCTGGTCGCCATCAACGATCAGCAGGCGCTCACTCGGCGGCACAAGTTCCTGGGCAACGTAGTCGGCTTCGAGAATTGAGGCCCAGGTTCTTTTCGTGAGCTTTGCGCCCTTGTACGTACCGCGGCTGCCGAATCCCCAGTTCGGCTTGAAGAACAAATGACGCCGCCTGGCCCAGAGGTCGTCGGCATTGGCCTCGGTAACGAGTTCGGTCTTCGGTACGGCGCGTGCGAGTACGGTTGCGTGCACCGCGTCAGCGCCAAGTTCGCGTAGCAGCGCCGCATCGGAAAGCACGGTCAGGAGTTTTTTGTTGGCATACAGGGCATGTGTTCGCGGGCTGGGCGTCAAGACAACCGCCGCTTGCTCGTAGGCTTCACGCAGGACCGCACAGGCAGGGGACTGCAGGTAGAAATCGGTCAGGCGGTTGTATACAAGGTCTACTGCGTCCCCGTTCACCAGCAGACGCTTCCCGTCACGCACGAACTCATCGGGCCCGGCGATTATCGCGTCGATCCCGTGTTCCTCGAACATCTGCTTGAACAGCGCAAACTCGGGGCTCAGGTATTGCTCCGCGGGATTCTCGTCGACGATAGCGACACGCCGCAGGTCAGCTCGTGGTGATTGCAGCGCCAGCTCCCGGCGAAACATGTTCACAAACTCGGTTTCGAGATCAGTGATGCTGAAGCGTCCGACGACGAAGTTTTCCACGGCCTGGCAGCAGGCCTGCTGTGCGTCGGCGACATGCAGCAACAACAGGGCGCCACCCGCATTGGTGTTCACTTCTATGAGCTTTGGGCCATCGATCGTGAGGTGAAAATCGTAGCCAAAGAAGGCGCCAAGCGTTCCGTGGTTGCTGCGGGCGATTGCCGGTACCCAACCCAGGGCGAGATCCCGGAAGCCCTCAAGCCCCGTGACGTGGTCGAGGGCACGAATTACCGCCTTCATCTGGTCGATGTGTTCGCGGGAGACGAACACGGGCGATTTGGCCAGCAGATGCGGATGACTTTCTTGCAGACGCGAGAATGCGCCGGACTCTCCGAGGCTCGCTTCGAGCGATCGCTGCAGCGCGACCTGGTCGACGCTAATGCAATGGCAGCTCCGGTTTAGTGCTTCGGCAATTGTGTCGTTGGTCATGACGCCAGATTTGAGACGTACAAGTCCCCCCATGCGAGTAGCACGGGTCACTATACGTCAACGTCTCTGGCTATGCGCTAGACGTAATGCGGATACACGGGCCGGTACATGTACTCGTGCACGTCCGCCAGTATGTCGTCCGGTTCCTTCTTGTCCGTAAAGCCGTTGTCGTAGGCCATCTTGCAGACATCCGCGGCAATCTTCGCGGAGACCTCGCGGATAGCCGACAGCGGCGGATAAACACGACCGCGCTCGATGTCGGAGTCTTTCACCTGGTTCGCGAGGGAATGGGCCGCCGCGAGGAACATCTCGTCCGTCACGATGCGGGACTGGCTCACGATGACGCCGAGCCCAACGCCTGGAAAAATGTAGGCATTGTTGCCCTGGCCCGGGACAAACGTCTGATTGTTGTAGTCGACAGGATCGAACGGACTGCCGCTTGCGAAAACCGCGCGGCCGTCCGACCAGGTGTAAGCCTGTTCGGCTGTGCACTCGGCCATTGATGTCGGATTCGACAGTGCGAAGATGATGGGCCGTTCGTTGTACTCGGCCATTGCTTCAATCACGTCTTGCGTAAACGTCTGTGGTTGCCCGGAGAGGCCCAGCAAGGCTGTCGGCTTAAGCGCGTGGACTGCGTCGAGCAGGTTATCGATGTATTCATGCTCGTGCGCATAGGCCTGCTTGTGCACGGCGAGATTGTCGCGCTCATTGCAGACGAGTCCGCGGCTGTCGACGAACCAGCAGTGCTTGCGAGCTTCTGCGTCGCTGAGGCCTTCTTCCTTGAGTGCCGCAATGAAGACATCGGCGATGCCGATGCCGGCCTCGCCGGCGCCGAGGAACAGCAGTTTCTGGTCGCTGAGTTTCTGGCCCGTAATCCGCATCGAGGCGATGATGCCCGCGACGGCAACGGCACCCGTGCCCTGGATGTCGTCATCGAACAGGCAGGTGTTGTTGCGATAGTCGTTCAGCAGCCGGAATGCATTGGTATTGCCGAAGTCCTCGATTTGAATCAGGACGCCAGGAAATACTTCCTTGGCGGCCTGGATAAACTCGTCGAACAGCTCGTCGTATTCCTTGCCTCGTGCACGATGCCGCTCGATGCCGTTGTACAGCGGATCGTTGAGGAGCTGTTCGTTGTTCGTGCCCACGTCCAGCATGACGGGCATGCATTCGGTCGGCGGGATGCCGGCACATGCCGTGTACAGGGATAGCTTACCAATCGGGATGCCCATGCCCTGTGCCCCCTGGTCGCCGAGGCCCAGTATCCGTTCGCCGTCCGTAATAACGATGATGCGGGCATTCTTGTGCGGCCAGTTCTGCAGAATTTCCTTGATCCTGCCCCTGTCGTTCAGCGACACGTAGAAACCGCGTGGCTTACGGTAAATGTGCTGGAATTCCTGGCAAGCCTTGCCTACCGTCGGCGTGTAGATGATAGGCATCATCTCTTCGAGGTTGTTCATGACCACGCGGTAAAACAGGTTCTCATTACGGTCCTGCAGGGCAATCAGGTACAGGTAGCGTTCGAGATCGGTCGACTTCTCCCGAATATTCCCCAGGACACGTAGTTCCTGCTCGGCCATGCTGTGGACACGGGGTGGCAGCAGGCCCCGCAGCTTGAGTTCATCACGTTCCGCTTCCGTGAAGGCGGTGCCCTTGTTGCGGACCGGGTCGTGGAGAATTTTTACGCCGCGGTGCAGGGCGGCAGGTTCTTGATTGGGAAAGTCTTTTTCAGGGAATTTGGCGACAGGCATGAGAGCCTCCGAAAGGCAGTTTCAATCGCGAAAATACGCCTTTCTGGGCGCTTTCATATAGGGGTTTCACACAGGAATACCACGGAATTCGGGCCTCAGCGCACGGACGCCGAAGTGGCTTAGGTAGAAGCGCGTATCGGCCTTCGCCGGGGCTCTGGGTAGCATCAGACCATTGCCCAGAGGGAGGCTCCTGCAATGAGCAGAAATGTCTTGATCATGGGAGCCGCGGGGCGCGACTTCCATGTGTTCAACTGTATGTATCGCGATAACGAGGACGTCAACGTCATCGCTTTCACTGCGACGCAAATCCCCCACATCGAGGATCGCCGTTATCCGCCCGAACTTGCAGGGGCGTTGTACCCCGATGGCATCCCGATCGTTCCTGAGGAGGAACTCGAAAGGTACCTGGCCAGCGGCGACGTCGATGAGGTCATCTTTGCCTACTCCGACGTTAGCAACGACTACATCAAGAACAAGAGAGCACAGGTAGAAGGCAAGGGCGTCGCATTCTCGACGTTCGATATCGAAGCGTCGATGTTGTCGTCGAAGAAACCGGTTATCGCCATCACGGCGGTACGCACCGGCTGCGGCAAGAGCCAGGTGTCCCGGCGCATTACCGATATCCTGCGCGACCTGGGATTGAAGACGGTCGCGATTCGGCACCCCATGCCGTATGGCGATCTCGCTGCTCAGTCCGTGCAGCGCTTTGCCAGTTATGACGATCTCAAGAGCCACGACTGCACGATCGAGGAACGCGAAGAGTACGAGCCGCATATCGCGAACGGCGTCGTGGTCTATGCGGGCGTCGATTACGGTGCGATTCTGGCGAAGGCCGAAGAGGAGGCCGATGTGATTGTCTGGGATGGCGGTAACAACGATACGCCATTCTATAAACCAGACCTCTGGATCTGCGTGGCCGATCCACACCGACCTGGCGACGAACTGGGCTACTTCCCGGGCACGGCCAATTTCCGGCATGCCGATGTCATCCTCATCGGCAAGGTGGGACACGCCGATCCGGCAGCCGTCGAACTCGTGCGCGGCAATGCGCGCCGCATCAACCCGTCAGCAACCGTACTTTTACGCGAGTCACCGCTCGAAATTCCCGACCCCGATGCGATTACGGGCAAGCGCGTGCTGGTCATCGAGGACGGCCCGACCACGACCCACGGCGGCATGCCGTACGGTGCCGGCATCATGGCGGCAACGACCTGTGGTGTCGGTGAGCTGGTCGACCCGCGGCCGTACGCGATCGGCGAGATCGCCGAGACCTACGACAAGTACCCGAACATTGGTGACTTGCTGCCGGCGATGGGTTACGGCGACAAGCAGATCCAGGATCTCGAGACGACCGTCAACGCCGTCGATTGCGATCTCGTTCTCGTCGCGACACCGATCGACCTGACGCGCCTGATCGAGATCGACAAGCCGAGCATGCGCATCGGTTACAGCCTGAAGCCTGTGGACGGGCAGCTGGCCGAGCTGGTCAGCGAGACCGTGCGGTCAGGAGGTCACGTCGCCGCCTGAAGGTCGGCAAAATAGGTCTCTACGCTCGCGCGCAAGTCCGCTTCCTGGGCCTCCCAGCGGCGCATGGCGTCCCGGACACGAGGGTCGGCGACGATCTCGGCGTACTGTGGCTGCGACAGCACCTCGCGCCAGTTCGGGTACAGTGCGACCGGCTGCGTAAACAATTCATCGAGTGCGACCTCGATCGCCGCCGCGATTTCGCCACGCAGCGTCAGGATGCCAACATGATCGACGGCGTTTTCGGTCGGGTCGGCACCCATCGACTCGGCGAATGCGAGCAGCACGTCCAGTCGCCGCAGAAGTTCGTCACGCGGCAGTGTGTGGAACCAGCCGTCGAAGGCCGTCCCCTGCACACCGCGGAATTTCAGGGGGACGACGGCTGAGTCGACATTGAAGATGCCGGGCTGCTGCTCCTCAAGCCACGCCAGCTCGTCGTCAACCCGCCCGGTTCTGACGGCCGTACGGATCAGGTGCTGGACGGCGCCGCCAAACGCAAAGCGACGGTCTTCTATATCGTCTTCAACGGCACGGCGGGCGGCCTCGAGGCTGCCTTCCAGGTCGCCAATGGCCCGCGCGCGAGCAAGTTCTATCTGGTAAGCGACGGTGCTGGTCGGGGCCAGCGTGAGCACTCGATCGCGGAAGTCGTCGGCAATGTCGACGAGACCGAGCTGATAAAGGAACAGCGAGAGGATGCCGGGAAGCTCGTGATCCTCCGGATCGACCGCGATAGCATTCATGAACTGTTTGACCATGGTCATGGCATCGCCGGACTGCAGGGCAATGGAACCCAGGTAGGTGTACGCGTTCGGCTGCTGGGGCTCGAGTTCCAACGATCGCTCGAGCGCAGCTCGCGCCTCATCCCAGCGCCGCAGGCGCATGTAAGCGGTGCCCAGCTCGTAGTGCAGGGACGGGTTGAACTTGTCGAGTGACAAGGCGCCCTGCAGCAGTGGCAGGCTCTTCTCGTTTTGCTGCAATGCCGTGTAGGCGCGCACCAGCAGGATACGCGGCTCGTACGAGGCCGGTGAGCTGTTGACGATGGCTTCGAGTTCGCTGGCGAGGTTCGGCAGCGCGGCTTCGTCGCCCTCCGCAATCAGCGACATGGCCCTGGCATAGATGGAGGTCGCTTTGGCGACCGGATCGTCGGGGTTGACCGCGAGGACCTGGTCGGTGATGGCGATAATCTCGGCATTGGCGGTCTCCGGGGCCATCAGCCCGGTCTCCGCCTGGTGCACGTAGCTATTGGCCAGTTCCGACTTGGCCTCGATGAAATCCGGGTCGATCAGCAGCGCGCTCTTGAGCAGGGTCTCAGCCGCGAGCAACCCCGAGTAAGAGTAGGTCGCCCGTGCCTTGCGCGCCTGCAGGTAGAGCTCGTAGGCATCGTAGTTTTCGGTGGTGATACCGGTCACCTGCGCGTAGGAGTCGGTGCCCAGCAGCGACGCGGACAATTCGTTCCGAACCTGCTGTGCGATCTCGTCCTGGATCAGGAAGACGTCGGTAAATTCGCGGTCGAAGTTCTTCGACCAGATATGAAAACCGTCGCTGGCGCGGATTAGCTGCGCCGTGACGCGAATCTGGTCGCCGGCACGCTGCACGCTGCCTTCGAGGATATGGGCGACTTCGAGGGCTGCCGCAATTTCCTGGATGCTCCGGTTCTGGCCTTTGAACGCGAAGCTAGACGTACGCGCGGCGACCTGGAGATCGGGGATCTGTGCAAGCATGTGCAGCAAGGTCTCGGTCAGCCCGTCCGAAAAGTACTCGTTGTCCTTGTCGCCGGACATGTTGTCGAACGGCAGCACGGCAACAGAGGTCGCGCTGACGCCGAGATCGATGTCGGACGGATCGTCTGCGGTATAGCGCGCGCTGAACAGGCCGACCACGATAATCAGCACGACAGACACGGCGATCGTTGCCTGGTCCACCCGCCTCGCGACGCGGTTGGCGCCTGGATGCTCGCGGTCGACTTCATGCTCGCGCTTGATGCCCTCGGGCGTGACCTCGAAGAACCAGCTCAGGACGACGGCTGGAATGAATCCAAAGGCAAAGATCAGGATGACGGCGCGTGCGGCCCAGTCGGGTGCGCCAATTTCGGGCAAGATCGTCGTGAGTACTTCGGTCAGCAGCCAGCCTACCACCAGGTACCCGGCGGCAACGCGAATGACGTTTCGACGTCGTAATTCGGCAACTAATGACATTCAGGACTCCGCACGCGCCCGTGCACGTGCGTTGAAGATTACACGATATTTAGATGCGTGATGGGCCCTGAAGGTTTCAAATCTTAGCTGCGCAGATCCTCGTGAATTTCCTGTGCCGCTGTCTTGCCGGCACCTGCTGCGAGAATCACCGTGGCGGCGCCGGTCACGGCATCGCCGCCGGCGAAAACATGCTCACGCGAGGTTTCGGAGGAGCCATCATGCACCACGAGGCAGCCCCACTTGTTGGACTCGAGGCCCTTGGTCGTTTGCAACAGCAGCGGGTTCGGCTTGTTACCTATCGACAGCACGACATTGTCTACCGGCATGACGAACTCGGAGCCCTCAATCGGGACGGGCCGCGCACGGCCTGACGCATCGGGCTCGCCAAGTTCCATACGAACGCACTTCAGGCCCGACACCCAGCCATCCTCGTCGCCGAGCACCTCGATCGGATTGGTCAGCCAATGGAATTCAACACCTTCTTCGATAGCGTGGTGATGTTCTTCGACGCGAGCCGTCATTTCCTGGTCGCTGCGGCGATACACGATCATGCCCTGCTCGGCACCGACGCGCAGCGCAGTACGCACCGTGTCCATAGCGGTGTTGCCCGCACCGATTACGGCGACGCGCCTGCCAACCATGACCGGTGTGTCGGCATTAGGAAAGTCATTGGCGCGCATCAGGTTCACGCGTGTCAGGAACTCATTCGCCGAATAAACTCCGTTAAGGTTCTCGCCCGGAATGCCCATGAAGGAGGGCAGGCCTGCGCCCGTGCCGATAAAGACGGCTGAGAATCCCATCTCGCCCATAAGTTCGTCCATCGTGATCGTCTTGCCAATGATCACGTTGCAGACGATTTCGACACCCAGCTTCCTGAGCTGGTCGATCTCCCAGTCCAGCACGTCCTTGGGCAGGCGGAACTCTGGAATGCCATAGCGAAGTACACCACCGGGAGCATGCAACGCTTCGAAAATCGTTACCGGGTAGCCGAGTCGTGCCAGCTCGCCCGCACACACCAGGCCGGCAGGGCCCGAGCCGATGATCGCGACTTTCTCGGCACGGTCGAGCTTGACAGTGACGTCGATGGGCGGCTGCGCCATCTCCCAGTCAGCGACGAAGCGCTCGAGATAACCAATCGCCACAGGTTTGAAGCGAATGCCAACCGAGCATTGTTCTTCGCACTGCACTTCCTGGGGGCAGACGCGGCCGCAGACGGCAGGGAGGGGGTTCGATGAACGCAGCACTTCGGCAGCACCGCGCATGTCGCCCGACGCGACCTTGTGAACAAAGTCCGGGATCGGTACACGTACCGGGCAGCCATCGATGCAGATTGGGTCCTGGCAGCGCAGGCAGCGCTCGGCCTCGAACTGCGCATGCGCAATGCCGTAGCCTTCGTTAACTTCCCCGAAATCATGCGAGCGGAGTACCGCGTCGCGCTCTGGCATGGGTGTCTTATCTACGCGTTTTACAGGCATCAGACTTGTCCCACGGCAAGCTTGCGGCAGTCCGTACGGTCTTTGGACTCAGCCTCTTGCTTGACGTACATTTTGTTGCGACGGACGGCCTCTTCGAAATCGACCTGGTGGGCATCGAAGAAAGGCCCGTCGACACAGGCGAATTTAACTTCATTGTTCACGGTGACGCGACAGCCTCCGCACATGCCGGTGCCGTCGATCATCAGCGGGTCGAGCGATACGAGCGTCGGAATATCCTTGCCGCGCGTTGTTTCGGTGACGGCACGCATCATCGGCATCGGGCCGATGGCGACGACCATGTCGGGGCGCCCGGGGCCGTCGCCCTCGATCAGCTGCGCAAGGCGTTCGGTGACAAAGCCATGGAATCCCGCAGAGCCGTCGTCGGTGCAGAGTTCCAGGTTGTCACAGACTTCGGTCAACTCTTCATTGAGAATCAACAGGTCTTTTTCGCGTGCGCCGTTAATGATCGTCGTGGTGTCGCCACGCCGGCGCAATTCCCGCATCAGGCAGAGCAGGGCCGCAGCGCCAAAGCCGCCGCCGATTCCGACGATATGGCCTTCAACCGGAATCTCGAGCGGCATACCGAGCGGTCCGACGAGGTCGAGGATTTCTTCCCCGACTTCCAGCTGCCCGAGAAGGCGTGTAGTCGTGCCGACTTCCTGCACGACAATCGTCAATGTGCCTCCATCGCGGTCGTAGTCGGCGATCGTCAGGGGAATGCGTTCGCCGCCATCGCGTACTCGCACGATGACGAACTGCCCGGGCTTCGCGGCCTTCGCGACCAGCGGCGCGTCCACCTTGTACAGCTTGGTGATGGGCGTCAGCGGACGTTTTTCCAGGATTTTCGCCATCGTTTACAGCTCCGGGTTGTCGGATTTGATCTTCAGCCTGCGCCAGCGCGTCTCCACCTCTTGCTCGATCATCTCGAGCCTCTCGGCGTTCTCGGCTTCCAGCATGTGCTTGGTCTTGCCCATCTGCCCAAGCCAGGCGCCAACTGTGCGTCGTCGCCCGATGGCATCCGGATCGTAGGTGACCAGTGTGTGGCCTTTCTCGACTTCGTAAAGCGGGAAGAAGCAGCAGTCGATCGCGGTTTGCAGGACCTCCTGCGCTGCGTCGTCCTTGGTGCGCCAGTTCAGCGGACAGAAGGACAGCACCTTGCCGTACACGAGGCCTTCGCGCTGCGCATACCACTGTGCCTTGCTGATCTTGCGCATGAAGTCCTCGGGATAGCCTTCGCTGGCCGTGAAGACGTAGGGCAGGTTACAGGCGGCGAAGATCTGCGGCGTGTCCTTGTGATGGAAGCGTTTGCCGGACAGTTTGTCACCGACCTCGCTGGTTGAGGTGCGGTGGCCGAACGGCGTCGCGTAGGACAGCTGCGAGCCGGTGTTCATGTAGCCCTGGTTGTCATATTCAAGGATGATCATCTTGTGGTTGCGATGCGCCGTGCCCAGCGCCGCGCCCATGCCGATGTCCATGCCGCCGTCACCGGTGACCATGATGAACGTCGTGTCCTCACCCTCCGGTGCTTCGGGGATTTCTCCTCGCCGTACGCGCTCGTGGTACATCTCGACCAGGCCGGACAGCGTCGCAGCCCCGTTCTGGAACAGGTTGTGAATGTACGTAATGCGGTGGGCCGTCTTCGGGTATCCCGTGGTCGTTACCATCGCGCAGCCGGTCTGGAACAGGACGACGATGTTGCCTTCGAGCACGTTGTACGCCTGGCGCAGCATCGGGAAAAATCCGCAACCCGGGCAGGCACCGTGTCCCGGCGCAATCCGCGACGGGGTCGTGGTCATCTCCCACAGTGGCTTCAGCTCGACCTCGAGCTTGTTGGTTTCGGGGTTAGGCGTGACGGTCGCCATGCCGCGGGAGACTTCTTCTGCCTTGATAGGCGGCAAGCCCGGGGCCGGGCCCGCGTCATCGTCGCCGGCGTAGGCGCCGTGATACTCGAACGGTACCTCGACCTTGCCGGTCTCGGCTGCCGTCAGCGCTTCGTGGAAGAACTCTTCAGCATCCGCGTCGTAGAAATCCTTGCCGCCCAGGCCGTATACACGGCTCATGACCAGGGTTTTATTGTCAGGGTCCTGTTGCAGAGCGGCTCGAACTTCGAGCGACAGATTGCCGCCTTCAGCGCCGTAAGAATCACCGCGATCGCCGACAACGACGGCGCGAACGTTCTTTAAGAGTCTGCGGATTTCGTCGGTTGGGAACGGCCGCAGCACATTAGGTGAAACAACGCCAACCTTGTGTCCTTTCTCGCGCATCTTATCGGCAACGCCCTTGGCGTTTTCGGCGGCCGAATTGAGAAGCACCAGTGCGACGTCGGCATCGTCCATCCGGTAGGCATCGACGCTGCGGTAGTCGCGTCCCGAGAACTCGTAAAACTCAGCGAAAATCTCGGGGATAACGCGCCGAGCCGCTTCCATGGCCTGGTGTTGTTGCACCTTGTTATTTATCAGGTCCGGGTCGTTCATGTACGGGCCGAATGTGACGGGCCGGTCCGGGTCAAGCGCACTGTAGGGGTCTTCCCGCTCGCCAACGAACGCCTTGACCGCTGCAGGGTCGTCGAATCGATCGATACGGCGTTTCTGGTGACTCGTCAGGAAGCCGTCATAAGCCACGATGACGGGCAGGCGCACGTCAGGATGTTCGCCGATCCTGACCGCGGCGAAGTTCATGTCATACGCAGACTGTGGGTCGCGCGCCATGAGAATGATCCATCCGGCATTCAATACAAAATAGATGTCAGAATGATCGCAACGAATGTCGAGCGGTCCCGAGACCGTGCGTGTCGATACATTCAGGACCATCGGCACGCGGGTACCGGATTGCACCGGCAGCTGTTCGAGGGAATACAACAGACCCTGCGACGACGTCGCGTTCAGTACACGGCCACCGCCGAGCGCCGCGCCGTAGCAGATGCCTGCCGCGCCGTGCTCGCCATCGGCCGGGATCATGACGATGTCGTGTTCGCCGTCGGCCTGCATCTTCGAGAGAGTTTCTGCAACCTCGGTCGAGGGCGTTATCGGGAAGTAGCCCATGACGTGAAAGCCGATGTCGCGTGCAGCGAGTGCCGCGGCTTCATTGCCGCTCTTGAAATCATGAACCTGGGCGACGGGGCCTGAACGAGTTACTGCTGCTGAATCAAGCATGTTTGCCTCCTGCCGCGGCTGTGAGCTCGGTAAATAAGGGAACGCGCAACTCATCAGCCTTGCCCGGTAATTCGGCTTCGCGCGTCATGGCGCTTGTCGAGCAGGTCTCGACACAGCGCATGCAGCCCTTGCAATACTGGTAGTCAATGCCGTCGAGTTTGACGAGCGGCTTACCGTCCTCATCCGTGTGCGTCGACCAGACGAGGCACAGGTCGGGGCAGACCATGTCGCACATGCCGCAGTCGATGCACTTGTCCCTGTCGAGTACCGGCATCCAGCCGGTACGCGAGGTATGCAGGTCGTTGTGAGCCGTATTACCCGGTGTCGGCAGCACGCCGCCAATGGGGGCGGTGCGATAACCCCACACGGGATTGGAGGACATCGTCGGCACATTCCCGTCGAGCTTGCCCATGTTCTTTATGATTTCGACTTCGTCGGCGCCGCGGGTAAAGGCGCGCTCGTTTGCCATGGCGATCTTCTTGCTCTTGCTGGCAAAGGTTGCGGTGAGGGCATCGAGAACCGCCTGTCGCCGGAGAGTTGGCACGGCTTCCGCCAGGGTGCCAATGAGTACCGCGTTTTCACGCGAGCTCTCTTCGAACGCGATCTTTTGCGCATCGACGCGAATCACTTTCGCCGTCTTTGGCAAGAGAGACAGGCCGACCGGAACGTCACCTTCGTGCCCCGCGTAGATCAGGGTGCCATTCGCTTTCAGGCCGGATAGCGTGGCGGGGTGCGCCAGGAGGCCGCTGTGAAAGACGACAATGACATCCGGTTCTTCGATTGGCGCGCTTGTTCGAATCGCCTTGTCGGCCGGAGCAAGTCGTATGAATGAACGCACGACAGAGCCTTTCTTTTCGGAGCCGTACGAGGAGAAGTGCGAGCCGTTCATGTTCATTCGCAGAACGGCTGCGCTGGCGACGATTTTTCCAGCAACGTGGGCGCCAAGCCCACCGATGGATTCGAAGCGGATTTCGAAAAACTCCGCCCCGTTGGGGATAGAGACTTCCCGGGTCATGGTCCTGCTCCCTTAGCGTGCAACAATCGCACCCTGACACAGTCAGCTTACGCCCACGCTTCATGCAAGGAATACGCAACTTCCCCAACGGTTTAGGTACATCCGGCTACAGCTCTGCATGTCAGTGTTTTTACGACTGTATCTCGGCTTGACCTAATGGGATGGTTGTTGCATGGCTCGAAGAATGCGCAGCAGTCCGGTGTGCGGGCTGTGTCTCGGTTTCCTGGTTCTGGTGCTTGCGTCGCCCCTGGCGCAGGCAGATTCGTGGCAGTTCGATGATGTCGATCGCATCGTGGCCGTGGGCGATATCCACGGCGCCTACGATGCCCTGGTTGCGACGCTGCAAGAGGCGGGCGTCATCGACGAGGCGTCGCGCTGGAGCGGGGGCAAGACGCACCTCGTAAGTACGGGTGACGTGCTGGATCGTGGCGTCGATTCGCGGCGCGTGATGGACCTCTTGATGCGCCTCGAGCAGGAAGCGGCACGTGCCGGCGGGCGAGTGCACCTGCTGCTGGGCAATCACGAAGTCATGAATCTCGTCGGTGACCTTCGATACGTAGCGGACGGCGAGTACGCCGCCTATCGGGACGTCGAGACGGCTGAGGCGCGTGAGCGCTGGTTCCAGCAGTATCTTGCAGGCAAGCGTGCCGGCGGCGATGAGGCCGCGGTGCGCAAGGCGTTTGACAGGCGGGCCCCGCCGGGCTTTTTCGGCCACCGCAAGGCGTTGAGATACGACGGCACCTACGGCAAGTGGCTGCTGACGAAGCCTTTTGTTGTTGTGATCAACGACGTGGCTTTCGTACACGGTGGCTTCCCGCCGCTGGTTGCGGAACTCGGCCTGGACGGCATCAACACCACGCTGAAAGCGGAGTTGCGCGTCTTCGTCGAGTCGCTCGGAGCGCTGCAGGATGTGGATATCCTGAGCCCTGTCGACAAGTTCAAGGAGTATCCACTCCGTCTCGAGGCGGTGGCGGCAGCAGGTCAGCTCACGGGTGACGCGCTGACGGCAGGGCTGGCGCTGGTCGACGCCGGCCAGTCGAGCCTGTTTGGACCGGCCGGACCGACCTGGTATCGCGGCACGGCGGCATGCAGCGCACTCATTGAAGGCGACGTACTGGACCGGGCGCTCGAGGCGGTCGGCGCTTCGCGTGTAGTCATCGGCCATACGACGACGAAGACGCTGCAAGTGCAGCAGCGCCTGGGTGGCCGCGTCGTAGAAATCGATACCGGCATGCTCAGGGAAACCTATGGCGGCAGCGGTAACGCGCTCGTCATCGAAAACGGCGTGCTTCGTTCGATCAATGAGAACGGAACTCTCGGCGCCGCCCCGGTGCCGCATCCGCAGCGCGTTGGCCACGGCTCTCTCGAACTCGATGAAGCCGGCATTGCCCGCATCCTCGCAACGGGCCAGATCATGGATGTGGCGGTCGCGGGGGCGGCGTGGCGATTGGTCAAGGTTGGACTTGGAGATACAAGCATCGATGCCGTGTTCCGGGCGCTACCCGCGGAAGCGGACTTCATTCCGGAGCTGGCGGCGTTCAAACTCGATCGCTTGCTCGGTCTCGGCATGATCCCGGTCACCGTGCGGCGTGAGGTTGCGGGCGTGGAGGGCACGCTGCAGTTCGTTCCCAAACTTGCCCTGACCGAGAGGGCACGCGTAGTAGCCGGTCGTGGCGCCGACCCGTCTTGCGGCCTGGCCAAGCAGCGAAATGCGATGCTGGTTTTCGACGCGCTGGTGCACAATGACCGGCGCTCCCCGTCAACGATCCTGTTCGACCCGGGCGACTGGCAGCTCATGCTCGTGGATCATGAAAGCGCCTTCGGCGTCTCAGCGGATCTTCCCGGCAACCTGGCTGGAATGGACCTGGTAGTGGGCAACGCGTGGCGTGCGGCACTGCGCTCGTTGGACGACGCCGTTTTGCGGAGAGAGCTTGCCGGTGAGTTAAGCGCGGAACGCCTCGAGGCGCTGGCGCGGCGCCGGGATGTGCTGATTGCGTTGGCGGACTAGCTCGCCTTTTTGATAATTCCTGCGATGGCCGTTTCAACGGCGTCGAGCGACGGGTCGATCACAAGTGGCTCGGTCGTTACGGTTCGCGCGCGCGCAATGTCCTTGAGCCCGTTGCCCGATACCAGGCAGACCACGATTTCGTCGGCTGCGACGAGGCCCTGTTTCACCATCAGTTTTGCCGCTGCGAGCGGCGTGGCGGCCGCGGGCTCTGGAAAAATGCCGCTCTGAGACGCCATCTCGGGAATGGCAGCGAGTATCTGATCGTCAGTGACTGTTACCGCGATGCCGCCGGATTCGAGGACAGCCCGCGTCGCGGCCAGTCCGTCGCGCGGCCGGTCAACCGAGATGGAGTCGGCAACCGTGCTGGCCTTCACGGATACAGGTGTCGCGGTCGCCCAGTCGGGCTGTCCACTCGCGCTCATGTGCCGGATCGTGCGACTAATCGCATCGCTGCGATTCGATTGCGCACAGTCGATTT
>SHLT01000196.1 GCA_004282875.1 Chromatiales bacterium
CGTGATAATTACCGTGTCGTCGCGAAGCTCAACCTGTTTTTCGTCGAGCAGCGTCACTTTTTCGCCGCTCGTCGCGAGACGTGGCCTGATCGGTCCCTGTAACAGGGCTGCGTCATAGGCATGCAGGGGCTGTCCCAGCTCCAGCATGACGAAATTGGTGATGTCGACAACGGGTGATATGCCACGAAGGCCCGCGCGCCGCAGGCGCTCGACCATCCAGACGGGCGATTTCGCCGCCGGGTCGATGCCCCGGATAACACGACCCGCAAAACGCGGACAGGCGGCCGGCTCGACGAGTTCGACAGGATGCGTGGCGTCAATCGTGGCCGCGACAGGTTGCGCTGTTGCCCCTCTGAGACTTGCGCCCGTCAGCGCGGACACGTCGCGCGCAATGCCAAGCACGCTGAAACAGTCGCCCCGGTTCGGCGTCAGGTCGAGGCTAAAAACCGTATCCGGCAGATCGAGAAATTCAGTCAGCGGCGTGCCAGCTTCGGCATCGGCCGGCAATTCCATAATGCCGTCCGACTCATCGCCCAGACCGATTTCGACGGCCGAACACAGCATGCCGTTGGAAACAACGCCGCGGATCTTCGCCTTGCGAAGCTTCATTCCATTGGGCAGCTTCACGCCGGGCTTCGCCAACGGCGTCTTCATGCCCTGGTGCACATTGGGGGCGCCGCAAACGATATCGATGAGTTCACCGCTACCGTCGCTGACTTTGCAGACACTGAGCTTGTCGGCGTCCGGGTGCTTGCCGCACTCCACCACTTCGGCGACGACGACCTCGTCAATACCGGTGCCTTCGAACTCCATGCCATCGACCTCGTGGCCGAGCATCGTCAACTGATGGCCGAGCTCTTCCGTTGTGAGGTCAGGATCAACCCACTCGCGTAACCAGGATTCTGCAATCTTCATCGCGCTTACCTGAACTGCTGCAAGAATCGGAGGTCGTTCTCGAAGAACGTACGCAGGTCGGTCACGCCGTAGCGCAACATCGCCAGGCGTTCGATGCCAATACCGAACGCGTAGCCCGTGTATTTTTCCGGATCCACGCCGGCGGATTCGAGAACGTTCGGGTGCACCATGCCGCAGCCCAGAATCTCGAGCCATTTTCCTTCGCCCCACGACACATCGACCTCGGCGGACGGCTCCGTGAACGGGAAGTAGCTCGGCCGGAACCGCAGCTCCGCCTTCCGCTCGAAATACGCCTCAACAAACTGGTGCAGAACCGCTTTGAGATGCGCGAAACTGATGTGCTCGTCAATCACGAGCCCTTCCACCTGGTGGAACATCGGCGTGTGTGTCTGGTCCGAATCGCAGCGATACACGCGGCCTGGTGCGATGATCTTGATCGGCACGCCTTCTTCTACGATAGAGCGAATCTGCACCGGCGATGTATGCGTCCTGAGCAAATTGCCGCCCGGGAAATAGAACGTGTCGTGCATCGCACGCGCCGGGTGATTCTCAGGGATGTTCAGGGCCGTAAAATTGTGGAAATCGTCTTCGATTTCGGGACCTGAGCGAACACCAAAACCGGCGTTCTTGAAGATCTTCTCGATCCGCAGCATCGTCCGTGTGACCGGATGATAACCGCCAACCGAACTGCCACGCCCGGGCAGCGTCACATCGACGGCGTCAGCGGCCAGCCTTGCTTCCAGCGCCGCAGTCTCGAGCGACTCGCGTCTCGCGTTCAGACCGGCCTGTACTTCCTGCTTGGCCTGATTGATTTCCTGGCCAGCCGCCGAGCGTTCCTCAGGCGGCAACGAACCCAGCGTCTTCAAGCGGGCCGTAATAAGGCCTTTCTTGCCAAGATAGGAAACCCGCACCGCATCGAGTGCGGCAAGGTCGTTCGCTGCATCAATTTCAGACGCAGCCTGGGAAAGGAGATCGCTCAGGGAGGTCATGGCTGCAGGATCGAACCGGCCGGGACTTGCCCCGGCCAATTCAAGCGTTCTTAGCTAGCCGACGGCTGTTCGAGACCCGCCTTGGCGGCTTCTGCGATGGCGCCAAATCCTTCGGGATCGTGCACTGCAATATCAGCCAGGATCTTGCGATCAACGTCGATCTCGGCCTTGTGCAGACCATTGATCAGACGGCTGTAGGACAGGCCGTGCATGCGTGCGGCCGCGTTGATACGCGTGATCCACAGCGAGCGGAACTGACGCTTGCGCTGACGGCGGTCGCGATAAGCATATTGACCGGCTTTGATGACAGCCTGCTTGGCCGTCTTGAAAAGTTTGCTGCGTGCGCCGTAGTAGCCCTTCGCCTTACCGAGGACTTTCTTATGGCGGGCCTTGGCTGTTACGCCACGTTTAACTCGTGCCATTTCTCAATCTCCTCTTAGCTGTACGGAAGCATGCGCTTCACGGCTTTCACATCGGCTTCTGCAACCTGCAGAGTGTTGCCGAGCTGACGCTTACGCTTGGACTTCTTCTTGGTAAGAATGTGATTGAGGTGAGCCTGGGAGCGTTTGTAGCCGCCCTTGCCCGTCTTACTGAAGCGCTTGGCCGCGCCCCGGTTGGTCTTCATCTTCGACATTGTGTCTTCCTTTTTAGCCTTACAACGTGCCTTCTCGGCCGCGGCAGGCGGATTAATGACCCACGTGGGTCGTTACTCTCTTTTTTTCGGTGCGGTAGCCTGGCGCCTAGTGTTTCTTCGGCGCAATGACCTGAACCATCTGCCGTCCTTCCATTTGTGGCATCTGTTCAACCGTACCGTACTCTTCCAGGTCATCTCTGACCCTGGCCAGAAGCTGTGCGCCCA
>SHLT01000197.1 GCA_004282875.1 Chromatiales bacterium
GATCGGCCAGTTCAACAAGGGCGTGCAGGAACGCAACGCAAAAATGCTGCGCAAACTGCCCGACACGCTGACCTTCAGTGAGCTGTTGACCGCGGTGCGCCAACAGGACGACCCACAACTGGAGCGCCTGTGCCACGAGTACCTGCCGATCCGATTCGGCCGTCGCCACGGTGACCCGAGCCGCCCGTGGAACCAGTTCACGATCAAGCTGCAGGACCGCGCCGGCAACCGCCTGCTGTCCTACGAGGGCAACTGGCGCGACATCTTCCAGAACTGGGAGGCGCTGGCGCTGAGCTACCCCGAGTTCATCGAGAACATGATCGCCAAGTTCGTCAATGCGTCGACGATGGACGGCTACAACCCCTACCGCATCACGAAGGACGGCATCGACTGGGAGGTCGAGGAACCGGATGACCCTTGGAGCTACATCGGCTACTGGGGCGACCACCAGATCATTTACCTGCAGAAGCTACTCGAACTGTCCCGAGCCTTCCACCCGGCCCGTCTCGGCGACTTGTTGAGAAAGCCGGTCTTTTGCTACGCGAACGTTCCTTACCGGATCAAACCGTTCGCATCGCTGCTCGAGAATCCAAAGAACACGGTCGAGTACGACGAGGATCTCGCCGGCCGGATCGATGAGCGCGTAACGCGGATCGGTGCAGATGCGAAGCTGATACTCGGCCCGGACGAAAACGTCTACCAGGTAAACCTGGTCGAGAAGCTGCTCGTTCCGCTGCTGACCAAGCTCGGCAATCTCGTCGTGGACGGCGGTATCTGGATGAATACGCAGCGGCCGGAATGGAACGACGCGAACAATGCGCTCGTCGGCCAGGGCCTGTCGATGGTAACCCTGTGCTACCTGCGCCGCTATGTCAGCTATTTCAGAGAGTTGTTGTCGACGGAGTCTGACGCGGTCACGCTGTCCGGCGAGGTCGGCGCATGGCTCGTCGACACCGCGGATGCGCTCCAGGAAACACGAACGATACTCGATGCCGGGCCGGTCGGCGGCGAGCAGCGATTCGCGATACTCTCGAAGCTCGGTGAGGCGTCCAGCCGCTACCGCGAAACCGTGTATCGCCAGGAAGGATTCTCGGGAACAATCGAGCAGCCGCTCAAGCCGGTCATCAAGATGCTCGACGATGCTCTGCACGCGATCGACCATTCGATCTCGGAGAATGTCCGCGACGACGGACTGTACAACGCTTACAACCTGCTCGACCTCGATGGCGAATCGATCTCGATCGATACGCTGTACCCGATGCTGGAGGGCCAGGTTGCAGCGCTGAGCGCCGGCGCAATTGATCCCCGCGAAGCGGCCAGCGTTGTCGAGGCATTGTTTGCAAGCAGCGTCTACCGTGAGGACCAGCAATCATTCATGCTGTATCCGGATCGCAGGCTGCCGAACTTCCTCGAAAAGAACCGTGTCGCCGCGGAGCGTATCGACGCAATTCCGCTCGCGCGACGGATGCTCGACGAAGGGGATACGCGCGTGGTGCTCGAGGATGCCGACGGCACGCTGCGCTTTAACGCCGATTTTACGAACGTCGGGGACCTGGACGAGCGGCTCGATGAGCTGGTCGATACGTACGGCGACGACGTCGGGCCGGCGCGCAAACCGCTGCACGACCTGTACGAAGAAGTCTTCGATCACCAGGCGTTTACCGGCCGCTCCGGCACGATGTTCGGTTTCGAGGGGCTCGGTTCTATTTATTGGCACATGGTGTCCAAGCTGTTGCTCGCGGTGCAGGAGAACTTTTTCCGCGCCGTTTCGACCGAGAGTGACCGTAGCGTTGTCGAGCACCTCGGCGACATTTATTATCGCGTCCGCAAAGGCATCGGCTTCAACAAGTCTCCTGCCGAGTTCGGCGCTTTCCCGACGGACCCGTATTCACACACGCCCAAACATGCCGGCGCACGCCAGCCGGGCATGACCGGCCAGGTCAAGGAAGAAATCCTGACCCGCTTCGGCGAACTCGGTATCCGCGTGGACAGCGGGCAGACGCACTTCGAGCCCGCGTTGCTGCGATGTCGCGAATTTTCCGTGACGGCGGGCCGGTTTCGCTACCTCGACGTCGACGACACGTGGCAGGATATTCCGGTTCCGGCTTACGGCCTGGCTTTCACATGGTGCCAGGTACCCGTTACCTATGCCCTGGACGACAGCGCCCGTCCGTCGCTGACGATTACCTGGGACGACGGCAGTGAAGACTCGCTTGACGATTTGTCATTGCCTGCGGAAGCAAGTTCTGAAATATTCCGGCGTAGCGGCCGCATTCGCAGGCTGAGCGTCGTGTTCAGGTCACAACAGCTGTTCGGCGACTAGCGCTGCAGAAACGCCGAGCCCTGATTCCACGGTCTTCGCTAACGAGAGGCAATCATGTCACGACACTACAAACGCACCGTTCCGCTTGCCGGCATGGATTTCTCTCAGCACTCGATCGAGGACCTGCGTGCTCTCGTCAGGAAAATCCTCGACGGCAAGGTTCACGGCATCTCTTTCAGTCCGTACGTTGAGGGACAGGGCCCCGGCACACAGCTCGAGGCCGACCAGATCCGGCAGCGGCTCGACATTATCAAGCCGTACGTGCACTGGATCCGGTCTTTTTCGTGCACCGAAGGTAACGAACTGATTCCCGGCATCGCCAAGGAAAACGGCCTGAAGACGCTCGTCGGCGTGTGGCTCGACGATGACCTCGAACACAACGAGCTGGAGATCACGAACGCCATCGAGGTCGCGAAAGCGGGACATGCCG
>SHLT01000198.1 GCA_004282875.1 Chromatiales bacterium
ACGGTCTGCGCTTCGCCATTCGCGAGGGTGGCCGTACCGTTGGCGCCGGTGTTGTGGCGAAGATTATTGATTAATAACGCTCGCGGCCGCGGGTGGGATGATCGTTAACCGGAAATAAAGCGCAGCGAAGCGAGCCATTCCGTTAACGATCATGCCGGCCGTGGCTGGTGATCGATTTGCAAGAGTAAGGCCAGTAGCTCAATTGGCAGAGCGGCGGTCTCCAAAACCGCAGGTTGGGGGTTCGATTCCCTCCTGGCCTGCCACTTAACGCAGGAGCGGCGGCAGCCGCGACACATCATGAATGCACAGGCAGAAACAAGTCAGAGTGGTGTCCTCGACATCATAAAATTGCTGATTGCGGCAGGGGCGCTCGTGGGCGGGTTATACGCCTACTATTATTATGAGACGACCGTCGCCCAGGCAATTCGTGTCCTCATGGTTCTGGGTGGTGCGGCAGCCGGTATTGGCATTGCGATGACGAGTACCCAGGGGCAGCGCCTCTGGCACTTCATTCAGGGCTCACGCGTTGAAATCCGCAAGGTTGTCTGGCCGACGCGGCAGGAGACGACGCAGACCGCGATTGCGGTATTCGTCTTCACGCTGGTCATGATGCTGTTCTTCTGGGCGCTGGATTCGGGTCTGCTTTGGCTGACTCGCTCGCTCGTCGGCTAACCGGGAGGACAACGACAGTGGCCTTACGCTGGTACATCGTGCACGCCTATTCGAACTTCGAGCATCGCGTGAAAAGCGCGCTCGAAGAGCGCATCGAGCGTATGGGTTTGCAGGACAAGTTTGGCGAAATCCTAGTGCCGACCGAAGAAGTGGTCGAGATGCGGGAAGGCCAGAAGCGTCGCAGTGAGCGCAAATTCTTCCCGGGCTACGTGCTCGTGCAGATGGAAATGGATGACGAGACCTGGCACCTGGTCAAGGAAGTGCCAAAAGTACTCGGCTTCATCGGCGGTTCAAGCGACCGTCCGGCGCCGATTACGGAAAAGGAGGCAGATCGTATTCTGCAGCGCGTCCAGGAAGGCGTCGACAAGCCGCGGCCGAAGGTACTGTTCGAGCCGGGCGAGGTCGTTCGCGTCACGGACGGGCCGTTCAACGACTTCTCGGGAGTCGTGGAGCAGGTCAACTACGAGAAGAACCGACTGCAGGTTGCAGTACAGATTTTGGGCCGGTCAACGCCGGTCGAACTGGACTTCGGCCAAGTAGAGAAGTCGTAAGACACAATTTTTCGGCAATGAACGCGCCGCTAGGCGCGCGTTATTGCCAACAATGTACGAGGAGCTCGCAAGAGCGTTTGAACTCGAAGAGGTAATACAACATGGCTAAGAAAGTTGCCAGCTACATCAAGCTGCAGGTACCGGCCGGCCAGGCGAACCCGTCTCCGCCCGTTGGTCCCGCCCTCGGTCAGCACGGCGTCAATATCATGGAGTTCTGCAAGGCGTTCAACGCGCAGACCCAGGGTACGGAGCCCGGACTGCCGATTCCCGTGATTATTACGGTCTACTCGGATCGCAGTTTCACGTTCATTTCCAAGACCCCGCCTGCCGCAGTGCTGCTGCGCAAGGCCGCCGGCATCCCGAAGGGATCCGGTACGCCGAACACGGACAAGGTCGGCAAGGTCAATCGTGCGCAGCTCGAAGAGATCGCCACGACGAAAATGCCTGACCTGACCGCGGCCGATATGGATGCGGCAGTTCGTACCGTTGCCGGAACGGCTCGGAGCATGGGTATCGAGACAGAGGGAGTGAAGTAATGGCGCGCCCCAGCAAGAAGAAGCAGGCAGCTCGCGAGAAAATCGACGCGACCAAGGCCTACATTATTGATGACGCACTCGGTCTCGTGAAGGAACTGGCTACGGCGAAGTTCCCCGAGAGCATCGACGTTTCGGTGAACCTCGGCGTGGATCCGCGTAAGTCGGACCAGGTTGTTCGTGGTTCTACGGTTCTGCCGAACGGTACGGGTAAAACGGTTCGCGTTGCTGTGTTCGCACAGGGTGAAAACGCCGAAAAAGCGACCGCCGCCGGTGCTGACATCGTGGGTTTCGAAGACCTCGCCGAGAGCGTCAAGAAAGGCGAAATGAATTTTGACGTGGTTATCGCGACGCCGGACGCCATGCGAGTGGTAGGCCAGCTTGGCCAGATCCTTGGTCCGCGTGGCCTGATGCCGAACCCGAAGGTTGGCACCGTTACCGCCGATGTGGAGGGTGCGGTCAAGAATGCCAAAGCGGGTCAGGTGCGCTATCGCACTGACAAAGCCGGCATCATTCACTGCCCGATTGGCCGCGCCGACTTTGAGGTCGATGCGCTCAAGGAAAACCTGAACGCGCTGCTCGCTGACCTCAAGAAGGCGAAACCTGCAGCAGCCAAGGGTTCGTACGTCAAGAAACTGACCGTCTCCTCGACCATGGGGCCGGGCGTGTCGGTTGATCGGGCTTCGGTCGACTCATAAGTCGAGACGCAGTCCGCAAGAATTTGCCGGCGCGGTTTCGACCGCAAAGGCAACAGCCACACGGACGTGGCGATCGTCGAAGACCACAGGCGACCGGGTTAATTCCAGGTCTTAATAGCCGCCTGTGCAGATGGTGTACCTGAGTCAGATTAATCAATGGATTTATCGGGCAACGGTTACCCATCCGACAAGGGATGGAATCCCTTTTTGGGGAGTGAGGCTGGTCCTTGCTCATTTTTATGTAGCCGTAAGCCAGGAGATATTCATGGCACTGAGACTCGAAGACAAGAAAGC
>SHLT01000121.1 GCA_004282875.1 Chromatiales bacterium
TTCGGGGCGGGCTTCGGGGTCGAGCAGGATGGCCTTAACGACGGCGCCGAGATCACCTTTAACGCCGAAGCCGTTGTCATTGAACACCTCGGCCACTCGCCGGACATAGCCGGGTGACGGATTGCTGGTCGTGAGGCGCTGGATCAGGCGAATCGCCATAAACGGTGCGACGTTCTCGTGTTCGAAAATGTTGTCGAGCGCGGCATCGAGATCCTGTTCGCCCGTCTGGCCCGCAGGCAATACGGTTCCGTTCAGCAGGATCTTCTCACCCGTATCGTGAAACTCGGGCCACAGCTCCATGGGGAAGTACTGGCTCGCAACCGGCACGCGGCCGCTGCCGAAAGTGGGTGAACCCAGCCAGGTCCAGCCGGTGAAGACGTGGGCGAAGCCCTCGATGACCTCCTGGTCGTACGTTGGAATCGGCTGGTTGTTCGCGTCGAGCTTGACGGTGCCATCGATATTCAGCTCGACGAGGCCGATTGAAAACAGCTGCATCAGCTCGCGTGCATAGTTCTCATCGGGGCGAATATTGAGTGCCGCGTTAGGCTTTTCGTTGCCGAGCATGCTCAGGTAAACACCCATCGCCGGATGCAGGGTGACCTCTTCAATCAGGTCGCGATAGTTACCGAACGCATTCTCGACGAGGACGTCGTAAAAGTCGGCGACCGCAAACGGCCTTCCCTGCAGGGCGCCCAGTTGTGACACGACCATGATTTCCGACAATGCGAAGGCGACGCGCTGCCGCAGCTGATCTTCGCCGTGCAGCACATTGCGAAACCAGATATCCACACGATCGGTGTGCAGCTGACCCATGAACTGGGGCGGCGGCAAGGTCAGCATATGGGGCAGCTGCAACGACCCGGATTTGGTCATCTGGTCGTCGATCCACTGCTCCGGGCGCATGGCAATGACGGCCAGGGCCTCTGCTTCGGTGGCACCGAAGCTTGCCTGGTTCAGCACCTGGAACGCTTCCGCCTTGGTTACAGGCGGCGGCGGTGGAGGTGGAGGTGGAGGCGGCTCGTTTGAGCCACCACCGCCGCCACAACCGGCGACGCCGAGTAAAATCGATGCAAGCAATGAAACAGTGCGATTCACATTCATACTCTTACCCCGTCCCGTTCAGTCGTTCGGGCTAGCGATCCCCGTACACGGATTCCAGATGGCTGATCTGTTCAGCGGTCAGCAGGTTCTTGAGTCGAACCAGCATGGCCATCTGCTTCTTCTTCACCTGGTTTTCGGCCAGCAACGCACTGCTGGCGTACTCCAGAACTCTGTCTTCGTCGACTGGCGACTTGTCGAGCTCCAGCATGAGCGCCTGGTAGGCCTCCTGCATGTCCCACTCATGCTCGGCGACACCCGCCTGTACCTCAACAACTGCGGCGCGAATTGCCGTGAACTGCTCCTTGCTTAAATCTAGCGCATCGCGATTTTCAAGAATGAGATTTGGTGCAAACAATTTGCCTTTGAACACATCTTTGTTGTCCTGGGCTATTGCCGTACCGATACTCAAGCTGGCTACTAGCAGCAGACATAGAAGTCCCTTCTTCATAACAACGCTCCTTCACTGGTTCCGGTTGACTCGATGAGCACTGGAATTTCCCCGTATATGTCAAATTGATGCTTTGGCAGCAGCACGTCACTGGGTGCAGCCCAGCTGGTGCTGCTCGCGATTTCGTCCGGATCGACGAACTGCCAGTCCCGTTCGGCAGGTTGCAGCTGGCCGAAAATCACCACGGCAATGATCGCGACTCCTGCCGCTACTCCGCCTATCGCGGTCATGCGTCGGCGCCGTCGCGACACATTCGATTCTGCGGCGGCCCAAACAGCATCGAAGTCGGGTACCCGGCCCGCCTCGGCTTCGGCCTGGCCCGGCGGCAAGGCGTCGCGCAACCTGCGCTCGATATCAGAATTCTTATCGGTCATCAGCCAATCTGCCTCTTAGTGCTTTTTTCGCGCGGTCGTAATGTACGCGACCGGTTCCTGTCGTAACGCCCATCACGGCGGACGCTTCCGCAATCGTCATGTCCCGGCAGAATACGAGCTCCACGATGTCGCGTTGCCGGGCCGGCAGCGCCTGGACGGCCTTCCACACGTCATTGTCTTCGGCCGGCTCGTCGGGTTGCACGACATCTGCACCGCTCTCGGGCGCCACTTTGCCAAGCAACCGCATACGGGCCGCCAGGCGGCGATAACGGTTGCGGGACAGGTTCTGCACAACGGCGAAGACAAAGGTCTTGAGCGACGACTGGCCGTCAAACCGCGCTTTACCTGTCAGTAATTCAACATAAGCCTGTTGCACCAGATCCTCCGCTGTCGCCTGGTTGAAATCGCAGCGGGAGAGGGCCCAGCCGAATACCTGGCCGTGCATGGCTTCCAGTGCCGATCGAGATACGTGCGGGTTGTTAACCAGGACATCACTGTCTCTCATACCCCCTCCCGATATCTTGGTGGCTCCACGGCGGTGCTTATATGACAGGCGTCAGGCGCAGTCCTCGACAGATGGCGCGAAGGCCGCGCTGCCGACGCGGCAGCCGGTGGCTGTCAGGTGGAGTGTCATCGAGACAGATTCATCGCACGCAGCGGGCTGGAATACGAGCAGTATCGCGACGCCGTGCTCATTGCTGTCGACCCGGTCGCTGACGCCCGAATCGCATTCGACGACGAAGCGGTCGTGCGCAAAAGCGCCAAGATCGTTGAGACAATAAAAGTAGGTCAACACCTGCGCGCGAACTCGGCGCGCGAGATTTTTGTCACTTGGCTCGAACACGGCCCACTGTGTCGCCGCCGACACGGCGCTGGCGATCTGCAGGCACATGCGGCGCACGGGCAGCTTTGCGAACTTGCGATGCCCCTCGCTGCCACGCCCCATCGTGACCGAACCGGCGACGCGGCAACGGCCCGCCGTGCCGTCGATGATTACATTGAGTCCTGCACGGTTCAAAAGGCGCCTGTCTGCGTCATCCAGTTCGACGGCAGGATCGAGATGTCGCTGCAGACCCAGGCCCTGCTGGTCCAGCTCCTGCCACGGACCGTAGGTGCGATCCTGCTTGCACAGTAATCCGGCAATCGCACCACCAACCGGCCGTGCAATGTCGTCACTGCGTCGCTGCACTATGCGCGGAAAGTAGCTGAGCATGTTTGGACTGGCGTACCCCAGCTCACGCGTGCCGCGCACTGCCTGCCGCGGCGTTTCCCACTCGGCCCGGGGATCGACGACGAGCATCGCGCGACGTTCGCGGCAATAGAGTTCGGCGGCGAGTATTGCCGCCGGACCGGTATCGGTGCCCTTCCCCGGCGGCGGCAAATAAAGAATGTCGAAATTCGGAACCTGCTCCAGCGCGAACAATCCGCTGCGGCTCTTGCGCGAGCCGATAAGGTCATAGTCCGACAGTTCCGTCCCATCCGTACCGGCCTGTGCATGATCGACATAGGTCGACCCGAATCGACCACCGCCGTCAACTGTCGGCTCTGGTCGATGCATTGGCAGGGGTTTCTCAAGGCGTGCCAGCGTCGATGTGAGCAATACATCGCCAACGAACTTCGCAGCGTCCTCCTCGTAGGACACCTTGCGGAACAACTCCTGGTCCTCAACGAGGCCCGTGCCCGGGTTTACGCGCTGCAGCGTCAGGTTGAAGTGCGAGGCGTCCGCCTCCTCATCAATGCCGTCGTAGTCAACGGCGGCACGGATGAACTCGCTCGACCCGGGTTCGACCGCGCGCAGCACGAGCGCGGACCCGCTCGCGGGTAAACAGATCATGGCACCGCGCGCATTGTTCGCAACGCGCACTATGTAAAGCTGCTTGCCGCCATGTTCGAAGAACTGCCGTACCGCCGGACCGAGACTGGAACGCGACCAGACATCGCCAAAGCGGCGCCGAAATTCGCCGAAATTCGTTACGAGGACGGGTGTATTGAGGGGACCACGAAGCGCACGGCCGACGAAGGCGGCCGTGGTCTCTGGCGACACATCGATGGGTTGATCCATCGCTGCGATTTCTGTGACCGTGATGCCGTGGTCAACTGCATCTGACAAACCTGTCTCCGTACCTGGTCAGATAAGCGTGGGCCAATACTAATTCATTCGCGCTACTCAATGCACTTCGATAATCTCGGGATATGAGTGATTCCTTGTCAGCGGCCTATCCCGAGCTCGGCAAACAACTGCCCAAGCTACAGCTTGCCGATCTGCCGACACCTGTCGAAGTCAAGGAGATACGTACGCCAGCCGGCGTTCGACAGGTTGCGATCAAGCGAGATGACATAAGCAGCTCCTTGTACGGCGGCAACAAGATCCGGAAACTCGACTACATTCTCCGGCGCGCGCTCGACCGCAAGGCAAAGCGTGTCGCGACCTTTGGTGCGGCCGGCTCAAATCACGCGCTGGCGACTGCCGTACACGCGAAAGAAACCGGTCTCGAGTGCACCTGCTTTCTCGCACACCAGAAGCAATCGCCGAAAGTCCCCCTGGCCCTGAACATGCATCGGCGCCTCGGTACGGAGATTGTTCGCTTCGGTGGGTCGATTCCAACGCTGCCATTGTTCCGCAAATTCCTGCAACACAGGAACACCTGGGTCGTGCCGCTTGGCGGTTCCAGCTGGTTAGGCGCGGTTGGCTTCGTGAATGCGGGCCTGGAACTCGCGGAGCAAGTCACGAGCGGCGAAGCGCCCTCCCCCGACCGGATCTACATTGCCACCGGCACGATGGGCAGCACGGTCGGGCTCCTGTTGGGCCTCGCCGCGGCAGAGCTCGAAACAGAGGTCCATGCCGTGTGTGTTGTTGAGGAGCGCTTCGGCAATCCGGAGATGTTCGACCGCCTGCTTCGCAAGACGGCGATGATGCTGAATCGCCTGGACCCATCGTTCGATGCGTGCATCGCCGACAGGACCAAGCTTGTTTGGCGGGGTGAATTCCTCGCCGGCGGCTATGCCGCGCACGACGAACGCACTCGCGCTGGCGTCGCTGTCGCGAAGCGCGATCTGGGGCTCGGCCTCGAGACGACGTACACGGGCAAGGCAATAGCCGCCATACTGCACGACCTGCAGCTGCCGGATTACGACGGTGAGACCTTCCTGTTCTGGAACACGCACAACTCGCGTGCGTTGCCGGTCGACGCGAAAAAGCCGGCAACGCGCGACAACATACCCGAGGACTTCTTGCGGTATTACGAGCAAGCGCCGACCTGACGCGGGCCGTCGGTTCAGCTGGACTGTGCAATTCGACAATGTGACGCAGTCGCGGGGCGCAGCGGCCACGAATAGCTAATATTCCATAATGTCTGCCGATGTAATCGTCCAAATTCTCGTTCTTGCCGCGGAAGCAGTGGTGGTCTGCGGCTTTGTGGTGGCCTTTTTCGGCCTCCGCGAACGTTTCGGCTATGCGCCGCTGTACGTAACCTTGGGCGGGTTTCAGCATCTACAGACGCTGATGGCAGCAACTTTGTACATCGAATTATTTCCCGGCATCACCGTGAGCCCCGGTTCCGCCGTCTTGTTCACGGCGACGCTGTTCGCTGTACTGCTCGTCTATATTCGCGAAGACGCGGCGCAGACACGTTCGTTGATCGTTGGCATCGTCTCCGCGAACCTGACGCTCAGCCTTTTTGTTGGACTGGCAACGCTTCACATGGACAGCGATTTGCTGGTCGACACCGGGTACGCGAGCGAGCACCTGTTGAATTGGAATATGCGGGCGTTCGTCATCGGCACTGCAACGCTGATTCTGGACGTCGTTTTGATCATCGTGCTGTACGAGTTCTTCTTCCGCGTCTTCCCACGTGTCTTGATCGCGCGCATCCTCGCGGCCATGTTGGCCGTCATCGCGTTCGATACCGTGCTGTTCGTAACAGCCACGTTCTACGGGAGCGGGGATGTTGCGCGCATACTTGTCGGCAGCCTGATCGGTAAGGTGGCGATAGGCTTCATTTACTCGCTAATGCTAAGCGCATACCTGTTATTGACGCGGCGGCACAGAACGGACGGCAGTGTGGTTGCGGAACACTCCCATGATATTTTCCACATCCTGACGTACAAACAGCGCTTTGAATTGCTCGAGGAGGAGTTCAAGCGTGACGGGCTGACCGGGCTATTCGATCGGCGTTTCTTCGACGAGAACATGTTGCGTGAATTGAATCGCGCAAAACGGCTCTCACACAGCCTGAACCTGGTGTTGCTTGACATCGACCATTTCAAGACGGTTAACGACTCGCATGGACACAGTGTCGGCGACGAGATTATCAAGGCCCTTGCGGACAGCATGAAGACAGCGTTTCGCGCGGCTGACATCCCGTGTCGTTATGGGGGCGAGGAATTCGCAGTTATCATGCCGGACTCGTCCGTTGAGGCGGCATCGCTGGCGACCGAACGTCTGCAGTCAGAGTTTGCGGCCACGTGCGTCGCCCGCGAAATACCGGGTGCCGGCAGCACGACGTTTACAGCCGGCATCGCAAATTACCCGAAGGATGCGGATACTGTAGAAGACCTGATCGTTCGAGCCGACCAGCGATTGTATAAGGGGAAGGAAGGCGGCCGAAATCAGGTGATGTTCGACACTGTCATTATGAAGGCGATGGCACCGCCTTAAGCATCATCGGCGAATGTCCGCTGCCAGTGCAGTCAAGCCTGGGGTTCTGCGGCTGACGGAACCTGGTCCTGCGCCGCCTTCTGAAACATCCAGGCCGACAGCAGCCAAAGCGCGGCGAAAAACACGGTTAGTACCAGGACGTCCGCCGGCCAGCGCGGCCCTGAAGATCCGAGACCCGCGGTCACCGCAATGACCGCAACCGCTACCTGGGCGATTGCCGTCGCAAGCATCGCCCGCACCATGCCCACCGGCTGGAAACCAGCAAAAATCGCACTAATGATGCCAACTGCCAGCACACCGAAGAACATCAGATTGGCGTCGTTGCTCGAACTGCCGATGATACCCACGGCACCGTTCACCCAGACAAGCAGGAATGCCGCCAGCAGTGCGATGCCCACGCCTGCTCTGTAGGCAACATTGTCCGTCATGCGGCGCGCCAGCCAGAACGTACCGCCAACGCCCGCGAGAAGCCCGGCAAGTACAGCGAAATCCAGAACATCCCAGGACATGTTGTTCTCCTCAGGTTTGACGCTCGGTGCGCTAGAGCGCCTCACCGGATTCGGCAGCGATCTCCGCCTCGACTTCTTCCATCATCTCGCGAACTTCGCTGAGCGTGGGCGCGTTCGGGTCTTCGACGACGGTATTGTGGACGACACGTGCCCGCGCCATGAACTCGGACGGGCTGTATTCCACGACCGCGACGGGCACGCCGTTCGGATCGACCGTCAGATCGCCGACAAAATTTCTCAGATGATCATTGAGCGGCTGTCCCGCGGCGTCGACCTGGGCCTCGATCAGCTGCGCGAGCCGCTCTTCGGCTGGGACCTGGTCGTCTTCGAGCGGTGCGTGCGCCTCAAAGTACAGCGCTCCGCCACGCATGCCAAACTGGTAAGGCTCGTTAATAATCGAGACCACTTCGCCCACACCGACGAGCGGGTACAGTGACTCGATATTTTCCGGGTACAGTCGCACGCAGCCGTGGCTCACGCGCATGCCGACGCCATAGGGTGCGTTAGTGCCGTGAATCAGGTAACCGGGCATGTCGAGCTTCAGCACGCGATGGCCCAGCGGGTTGTCGGGGCCTGGCGGCACGACCGACGGCAACGGGTTGCCCATCTCGGCGTGTTCGCGGCGCACGGATGCCGGCACCCACCAATGCGGGTCTTTCGCCTTGGAGACAACGGTCGTATCACCCAGCGGCGTTTCCCAACCCACCCGGCCGATGCCGATCGGATAAGTCATGACCTGTTGCGGCTCGCCTTCTGCCACGGCGGGGAAGTAGAACAGGCGCTTGGTCGCGATATTCAGGATGACGCCACGTCGTTCGATACCCGGCAGGACGTACTGCGTCGGCAGCACGACGGGCGTTCCGGCGCCAGGAAGCCAGGGATCGACGTCCGGGTTGGCCGCGATGATCTCGTCGTAACCCAGACCATAAGTACGCGCCAGGTCGGACAACGTATCTTCTTTACTCGCGAACACAACCTGCGGTTCGCCAATAACAGACTGGTCAGGCGACTCGAGAGCAAAGATGTTTGGGTTCAGTGGGTCCTGGACTGGGCGCTCATCGAACGGCACCGCATCCGTGGAACCGCCCTTGCCCAGCGACGACCACAGATCGTCGAGCGTCGCGCATCCGCCCAGCGCCAGCAGCGGCAATAGCAGCAGTGCGCGGCGAGCAATCAAGATTCTTCGATCGGCGCGACACGCGGGCTGGCACCACCGCAATCGGTCTGGCGACCCTCCGCAACGGCCTGGTTATACAAGGGCAGCGTTTTCTGCCATTCGCTAATCAGGTTTTCGATTCGCGTTTCACTCGAGGGGTGTGTCGACAGGAACTCGGCGGGACGGTTTCCTGCACCAGCATTCATGCGCTGCCAGAGCGGTACCGATTCACGCGGGTCGAAGCCTGCGCGTGCCATGTATTCGAGACCGATGACGTCCGCTTCGGTTTCCTGGCCGCGTTTGTACGGGAGGCTGATGCCAAACGCCGCACCGGCGGCCAGTGCCTGTTGTGCCGTATAGGTTGCACCGCTGTAGCCGCCGCCAAGGATAATGGCGGCCGCATTGATGCCGATTCTCGTCATGTCCGAGTTCATCGCGCGATCCGCCGAGTGGTTTGCCGTGACGTGCGCGATCTCATGGCCGATGACGGCCGCGAGCTGATGTTCGTTTTCGGTGATCTTGAGGATACCGCTCAGCACGCCGATCTTGCCGCCCGGCATCGCGAACGCGTTGACCGATTCGGCCTCGAAGATTGCCAGCTCCCATTCGATATCGTTGTAGGGTGGCTCAAGCACGGCAACGACCGCCTGGGCCACGCACGCAACAAAATCAATGGTCTCGCGGTCCGTAACCAGCGGCATGCTGGCGCGCATCTGGTTGAAAGCCCTGGTCGCCTCGGCCTCCATTTCGGCCCGCGACTGCTGCGTTGGCGCAGACGCACAGGACGACAGCAGTAGCGTCGCAGAAACCAGCGTGGCTAACGTTCCGACTCGATGCTTGCTCATGGGGACTCCTTGGGATCTCGCAGGATTATAGCGCCTCGACAGGCCTCGGGCCTGCTCAAAGTTTGACCAGCGGTGCCCGGGGCAGTTCCGTGGCTAGCGCGGCAGGCGGGACTCGAGTTTGCGGCGCCAGCTCGACTCCTGAGCCTTTTCGATCGCGCCATCGACGTTGCCCATCACGCGCTTTTGCAGGGTCTGCTTGATCTTGTACTCGACGCGATAGAGATCCCGGTCCCCGGCCTTTTCGCCAAGCAGTTCGTCGCTGGTCCGGAGCTCGTCCGCAAGGCCCAGGTCCAGGGCCCGCGTGCCGTACCAGTATTCACCGGTCGCGACTTTGTCGAGATCCAGGTCGCTGCGGTACTTCGCAATCGCATCCTTGAACAGGGCGTGCACGTCCTCGAGTTCTTCCTTGAGCTTGGCGCGGTCCTCGTCCGTGTTCTTGCCAAACATCGTGACCGTGCGCTTGTGCTTGCCCGCCGTGATCTGCTCGAAGTCCACGCCGTGGCTGTCGAGCATGCGATTGAAGTTGGGCAG
>SHLT01000199.1 GCA_004282875.1 Chromatiales bacterium
ACGCCAGCAGCTCGTTGCGTTTTTCACGCGACATGTTGCGCTGCTTGGTAACGGCACTCAGCAGAATCTTGATATTGACTTCGCGGTCGGAACTGTCGACTCCGCCGGAGTTGTCGATGAAGTCAGTGTTGATACGTCCGCCGTCCAGGCTGAATTCGACGCGCGCACGTTGCGTCAGCCCGAGGTTGCCACCTTCGCCGATGACTTTGCAGCGCAACTGATCAGCATCTACGCGCAGTGCGTCGTTGCTGCGGTCGCCGACATCCGAGTGTCCTTCGCTGCTGGCCTTGACATAGGTGCCAATGCCGCCGTTCCAGAGCAAGTCGACCCGCATCTTGAGGATGGCCCTGATTAGTTCATCTGGCTGCACCGATGTCGCTTCGACATCGAGCATCTTGCGGACCTCCGGGCTCAGCCGAATCGTCTTGGCCTGGCGTGAGAAGACGCCGCCACCCTTGGAGATCAGCTTTTCGTTGTAGTCATCCCAGGTTGATCCCGGCTTGCGGAACAGGCGCAGCCGCTCTTTGTAGCTCACGGCCATATCCGGTGACGGATCAAGGAAAATGCGGCGATGATTGAATGCGGCGAGTAGCTGGATTTTCTTCGACAGCAGCATGCCGTTGCCGAAGACATCGCCACTCATATCGCCAATTCCCGCCACGGTGAACGGGTCCGTCTGGGTATTCAGGCCCTGTTCGTGGAAATGTCGCTTGACGGCTTCCCAGGCACCTTTCGCCGTGATGCCCATGACCTTGTGGTCGTAGCCGGCCGAGCCGCCCGAGGCGAACGCATCGTCCAGCCAGAAGCCATAATCAGCCGACAGGCCATTCGCGATATCGGAAAATGTTGCTGTTCCTTTGTCGGCGGCTACCACGAGATAGGGATCATCGTCGTCCCGACGCACGATCCCCTCGGGCGGAACGACAACATCGTCGATGACGTTATCGGTCAGATCAAGCAGCCCGCGAATGAACATCCTGTAGCAGTGCACGCCATTGTCGAAGATTTCCTGGCGATCGCCCTGCGGCGCGCGTTTCGGGAAAAAGCCGCCCTTGGCGCCTGTCGGCACAATCACCGTGTTCTTGACCACCTGGGCCTTCATGAGGCCGAGCACCTCGGTACGAAAATCTTCGCGCCGGTCTGACCAGCGAAGTCCGCCACGAGCAATGTCGCCGCCGCGCAGGTGCACACCTTCGACTTCCGGGGAGTACACGAAAACTTCGTATTTGGGTTTGGGCAGCGGCACTTCTGGCAGCAGGTCAGGATTGAGCTTGATCGAAATGTAGCTCTTCGGCTTGCCCTCTTCCGTCAGGAAGTAGTTACTACGCAAGGTCGCTGCAATACCGCCGGCGAACGCGGAGAGAATACGGTCTTCGTCCACATTGCGCGCCCTGCCGAGGCCTCGCTGGACCTTTGCTGCTATCGCCTTAAGCTCCCGGGTGCGTCGGCTCTTCGCCACACTCGGATCGAATTGCAGTTCGAATTGCCCGACCAGGGACCGCGCGAGTTCCGCGTGGGCAACGAGCACATCCTCCATGTAGGCCTGGCTGAACGGTACGCCAAGCTGCAGGATGTGTTTTGCATAGCAGCGTAACAGCGCTACTTCGCGCCAGTTGAGTTCGGCAGCAACAATCAGGCGGTTGAGCCCGTCGTTTTCCGCCTCACCGCCGAGTACCGCCATGAAGCACTCTTCGAAGCGTTCGGACACGGCTTCGACATCGACGGCCGTGCCGCTTTCATGGCGTAAATGGAAGTCCTGGATCCAGAACGACCGCCCGGACTGCAGGCGACATTCGAAAGGATGCTCGGTGTAGACCGACGATCCCATCTCCTCGAGTATGGGAAGCGCATCGGACAGGGCGATCGGATTGTCGACGCTGTAAACGATGAAACGCATATCGCCTGGTTCAAGATCATCGGCCGCGTACAGGTCGACGCTGCGCTCAACACCGTCTCGCAACATGTCGTCGATGGCCCGAACATCCGAGCAGGCTTCCCTGGGGTAGGTTTCTTCCTGGTAGCCGGCCGGGAATACGTGGCCGTATATGCGGTACAGCTGGTCACCTTCGTCCTGCCCGTAGGTCTCGAGCATCTCGGCCTGCAGTCGATCCGACCAGGTGACGACGATTTCCGCGAGCTGTTCTTCAAGCTTCTGGATGCTGATGCGCGGGCGCTCACCTTCGGGTGTGCGCACAATAATGTGTACGCGCGCCAGTGCGGATTGGGAGATCTGCACGTTTGAATCGACAGAAATACCGCCAAACGCATCCGTCAGCAGCGCCTCGATTTTGCGCCTGACTTTGGTGGTGTACTTTTCCCTTGGTACAAAGACGAGGCAGGAGAAAAAGCGCCGGAACGTATCACGGCGCAGGAACAGCTTGACGCGCTGTCGGTCCTGAAGATTGAGGATGCCAACCGTGGTTCGCGTCAGGTCCTGCACGCTGCTCTGGAACAACTCCTCGCGCGGGTACGTTTCTATGATGTGCAACAGTGCTTTGCCGCGATGCCCATCCGGTTCCACCTGGCCGCGTTCAAACACCTTGCTGATCTTGTGGCGTATCAGGGGAATGTTCGTCGGGCTTTCACTGTAGGCGATGGACGTCAGCAGGCCGATAAAGCGGCGTTCGCCGACAGCATTGCCGGCATCGTCATAAATCTTGACGCCGACGTAATCCAGAAATGCGGCTCGATGGACTGTCGAACGCGAGTTGGCCTTG
>SHLT01000029.1 GCA_004282875.1 Chromatiales bacterium
GGGCGTAGCGCAGCCTGGTAGCGCACCACAATGGGGTTGTGGGGGTCGGAGGTTCGAATCCTCTCGCCCCGACCATTTAACGCAGAAGAGCCGCTTCGCCTTTTGGCTGAGCGGCTTTTTTATTCGTGCGCGATTGGCTTGTCCGTAAACAGGAAGTCTTTTAGCTCTTTGTCGAAAGTTGGGTCCTGTCGCCGGATCCACTCGAGCACCATCGCCGCGTGTTCTTTTTCCTCGTCGCGATTGTGCGCCAGGATGGCCCGGAGTTCGTCGTTCTTGCACGCGTCGACGCGCTGGTTATACCAGTCAACTGCTTCCAGTTCTTCCATTAGTGACGTGATTGCGCGATGCATGTCGCGGGTCTCTTCGGTGAGCTCGTTGACCGGCTCGTGGTAACCCTCGTTTGCCATGTTAGTTCCTCACAAATTTCAGCGTGTGCGCAGCCGCGATACCAGTTCGATCGCGACCAGGATGGCCGTCAATAGTGACAGGGTGATAGCCGCCCCGGCTACCGCGGGTGTTGCGGACTGCATTACGGAAATTCCGTAAGCGCCCCAGACAACTACTGCGCCGAAAACGGGATCTCGATACTTCAAAACAAGACTGGCGCCGATAGCGCCCGCGACGGCCAGCTTCAGAAATGTCCAGTGCACTGCGCTCAGCCCGATGTTGTCCCAGCCGAAACCGGTCTGCATCGCGCTGGCGTTGGCGATGGTTGCGAGGGTTATCCAGCCCGTGTAGAGGCTGAACGGCATAACCAGAACCAGGTAGCGAGCGCGTGACGTCGAAACGTTCTCGGAGTGCAGTGAGCGATAGATCAATATGAGCGTCGCAAGAATGCCCAGCATGACCAGGAACGACAAGGCGAGCATGTCGTAGTGCCATACGACCAGCCAGGCCCCGTTCAGCAGGCAATTGACCTGGAAGTACCTTGAGATCGCCGCAACGCGTTCGTCGGACCGCTGCGCCGGCAAGGCTTGCCAGACGACGAATACGAGTAACGCGAGATAAATGACGCCCCAGATGGAGAACGTAAAGCCTGCGGGCGTGAACAGGGACGGGTATTTCGCCGAAATCTCCGGCATGGTCTGCCCGTTAATCGGGAGCGAATTGGACAGCACGTTCATGACGATAACGAACACAAAGGCGGCGAGGCTGCCAGCCCAGTCGTGGACCGGTCGTTGCATAAACTTGTTCCCTGTCAGGCCGGCGCCGCGAACGGTAGTTTGCGGTCTTGAATCCCCAGCAGGATTGGCTGGGCTGTTTCGCGGTAGATATTGACTTTTGCATTGAATGCGACGCGTGACAGTCCGTGCTTATCACGGATAGTCAGGCGCCGGATATTGAACTGCCCGCCACCGAGGCTCTCGCCCGTCAGGTAGCATTTGATGGCTGTAACGCGCTCACCCGACAATTCCATGCCACTCAGCTGCGAGAGGTTGCCCTGCGCACGCTCGAGGAAAGTGACGGCATCGACATTCGGATCGACTTGCAGAGTGCCGGTTTCCGTATGGGACGCAATACTCGTCATGAAGTCCCCCACGAGAATCTGGCCAGGCAGCGCGGCGTCGATCATGCGTGCGAGTTCGATCGTCACGTCACCGACGATAAAGTCGTGCGTCGTCGGGTTCAGTCCTTCGGCCTGGTGAAACTCATAGCAACTCCCGACATGGAAACAGGCCCGCAGTCGGGGTACCGCTTTGGTCGCGGACTTGCTGCGGGCGATGGCGTTGTCTGCGAGCACAATGTGCATGAAGTGGTAAAGATTGACGCTGGCCTCCAGGCCTTCGTCGCGGTTCCAGATGTAGAAGCCGTCGCCGCTCGAGGAGCGGGCGAAGTCGATAGTGACATCCTGCTCGAGCATCTTTGCATGAGCAGAATTCAGGGAATAAGCGAGGCTGTTCAGCTGCGTCATTTGCTCAAACGGCGTTAGCAGGCTGAAACCGACGATATCGAACAAGGTGACGGCGCGACTCGCCACGTAGTTGATGCCGAACTTGCGAATCATGCCCTCGATGATCTGGGTTTCAATCTTGTTTCCGACCAGCGGTTCGCGCAAGCCGATATTTATCGGTTCGATGTCGAGCAGCCGCGACACCTTCTGCATTTGCGATATGGACAGCTGGCGCTCACCGGAAATCAGCTCGGTGATAAAACGCGGCGATACGCGCGGCGGCAGATTGTTCGCTTGCGGTGTCGTGTACTCGGCGATCGCATAATGCGGTACGACAAGAATGAGCACCCCCTGATCGAGCGGGGTCCAGCTCAGGATGCTGTTCTGGCCGAGCGACCAGTGACTGCGCAGGGCCGTTTCGAGGTGCGAGAGGTTGCTGCGCTGCCGCAGCCCCATAGACTGCGCCAGCCCGGCCAGTTGGTCCAGGTATGGCGAGTAGTCGGTTATGCGCCGAATCCCCGATTTCGACAGCTCGTCTAATTTCATTCTTTTGCCCGCAACGACTTCCGCGAACCGGGATTCTCTGCCACAGTTCGCTGATACCAAACTAATGAACTCTTATTTACAGCGCAAGTGTTACCAATACGCGCAGGTAGTTTACATAAGAAATGACAGTGAAAGGCCCGGATATACAGGAAATTCGTGCGCTGCGTGAACAACTTACGCAAGCAAGCTTAGAAACTCCTGTACTGCGTTGCGCAGCCATCGAAGGGGTGCTGGGAGGAGATACCCGGGTTCACGCCAAACTGGAGTTCCTGCAGCGCACGGGAACGTTCAAAGCGCGAGGTGCGCTGGCGACCCTGCACGGCCTGTCGGCCGCACAAAAGGTCGCCGGCGTTACGGCAGTTAGTGCCGGCAATCATGCGATTGCAACCGCCTATGCGGCCAGGACGGTCGGCACCACCGCCAAGGTGGTGATGATCGGTACTGCAAATCCTCTGCGAATCGCGCGTTGCCGCGCGTACGGTGCGGAAGTCATCCTGGTCGACGACGTGCACGAAGCATTCGAGCTTGCGGAGTCCATTCAACGCGAAGAAGGGCGATATTTCGTGCACCCCTTCGAAGGACCCTCAATCGCGCTCGGCACCGGGACCGTAGGACTCGAAATTTGCGAGCAAGTACCCGATTTTGATGCGCTCATCGTCCCGATTGGTGGCGGCGGTCTGATCGCGGGTATCGCCAACGCAGTAAAGCAGTTGCGGCCGGACAGCGAAATCATCGGTGTCGAACCGACGGGGGCGGACTCCATGTCGCGCAGTCGCGAAGCAGGCGAGGTACGCTCAATCGAAAAAGTAAACACCATAGCCGACAGTCTCGGTGCCCCGTTCGCCATGCCGTATTCTTTTGCGTTGACGGAAAAAAATGTCGATCGCCTCGTGACGGTTGACGACGATGCACTGTGCCGTACGATGGGTTTTCTTTTTCGCGCCATGAAGCTTGCGGTGGAGCCGGCCTGCGTGGCCAGCACTGCTGCGTTGCTGGGACCGTTGCGCAAGGATTTGCTGGGGAAGCGCGTGGTGACTGTGATGTGCGGCAGCAATATTGACTGGGACACTTTCGAGAGGCAGGCCATCTTCGATGACGACATTGCTTGAGGAACTTCAAGACATCGTCGGGCCGCGTGGATGGACCACCGATCCCGCCGAGCTGGAGCCGCGCCTCACGGAGTGGCGCGGCAACTACCGGGGCCGGACGCTTGTTATGGTTGAGCCACGCAGCACCGATGAAGTCGCCAGGATAGTGAAAGCCTGTGCCGCCGCAGGTGTGGGTCTCGTACCGCAAGGCGGCAACACGGGCATGTGCGGCGGCGCCGTCCCGGATGCATCGGGAAGCCAGGTGATCTTGTCGCTTGGCCGGATGCATCACGTGCGCAACGTCGATGCAGAGAACTTTTCAATGGAAGTGGAGGCCGGCTGCATTCTGGCCAACGCCCAGCAGGCGGCTGAGGGCGCAGGTCTGCACCTCCCGCTGAGCCTTGGAGCGGAAGGCTCCTGCCAGGTTGGCGGCAATATCGCAACGAACGCCGGCGGCATCAACGTCGGTCGCTATGGCACAGCGCGCGCATTGGTGCTGGGCCTGGAGGTGGTCCTGGCCGACGGCACCGTCCTCGACAGCCTGCGCTCATTGCGCAAGGACACGGCAGGTTACGACCTCAAGCAGCTGTTTATCGGCAGTGAGGGAACGCTGGGAATAATCACTGCCGCGACCCTGCGCCTGTATCCGGATCCTGGCGAGCTGACGACGGCGATGCTCGGGATCGGCAGCGCCGGTGCTGCGGTCGAGGTGCTGCGACACCTCAAAGTCGCGCTGGATAATCGGATCGAGGCGTTCGAACTGGTTTCACAGCGCGTCTTTGGACTTGTCACCAAACACATTGCGGGGGCGCGCTCGCCCTTTGAAGTCGAATATCCCTGGTACGTGCTGGTCGAAGCTGCCAGCGGCGGCGCGCCGGACAGGCTGGAGGATGCGTTGACGGCCGAGCTGGAAGACGGTCGGCTGCTCGACGCGGTGGTGGCCAAGAATGAGACAGAGGCAGCGGAGCTCTGGCGCCTGCGGCACTCGATTGCGGATGCGGAACGCCAGGAAGGCAAAGCGCTGAAGCACGATATCTCAGTCCCGCTGTCGCGCATGCAGGAGTTTCTCGCCCGGGGCGACAAGCTACTGGCCAAGCTGCGCCCGGATGCTCGTTTGGTGGCCTTCGGGCACGTCGGTGACGGCAACCTGCATTACAACGTCGTGCTACCGCGTACACTGGGTGACGAAGAGTGGGCCGCCGAGGGGGTCAGGATAAGCCGCGGGATCTATGATCTCGTCGATGAGCTCGGCGGGAGCTTCAGCGCAGAGCACGGCGTCGGGCAAGCGAAGAGAACCTGGCTCCAGGAGTACCGGGGTGGCGCCGAACTCGAACTTATGCGGCAGCTCAAAAAGACGCTGGATCCAGCTAATATCCTCAATCCGGGGAAGGTAATCTGACGACCAGTTCCGGTTCAGGGTTTTATAATGCCGGTAAAATCACGGTCTTGATATGAGTGCTGAAACCGACAAATTGAGCGACACGTTCGCGGACCAGCTGACAAGCCTGGACGACAGGCTCGATGGCACGCCCGATGACGTGGATATGCTGGCCGATATCCAGGCCGGCATCGGCTCGCTATTGTCCGGCAGCGGTGGCAATGAAGCGACCATCCGGAGAGTGTTGCAGGATCGCTACGAGGCTGGTGAGCTGCGCAAAGAGACGTTTCAACTCGTCAAATCGATGCTGGATGGTTACGCGATGGACCAGGTAGCGCCGCCGTCGTCCACGCCGCTTCGAAACGAGCCCGCCATAGCCGATCCACCGCGGCCGAAGCCGCAAGAGACCGCCGCAGTGACGGCTGATCGCGAAGACGTCTTCACGGCAACGACGGTCATTCCCGAAGAAGCAGTACCTTTTAACAAGAAATCACCGCGTGTGCAGGCGGGTTCGGTCCTGCGAGACCGGTACCTGCTGCAGGAGCAGGTCGCGGGTGGCAGCATGGGTTCCGTGTACAAGGCCCTTGACCGGCGGCTGGCAGAGGCCGGCTCGGAACAGCCTTGCGTCGCAATCAAGGTCCTGTCGCCGGAATTGGCCGAGGACGGTTTTGCGCTGCGCGCGCTGCAGCAGGAGGCCACCAAGACCCGCTGCCTTGTGCACCCGCATATTGTGCGGTTTCTCGATCTCGATCGTGAGGATGACCTGTACTTCCTCGTCCTCGAGTGGCTCGAGGGGCGCACCCTGGCCGATATCCTGGATTCCGCCGACGCGAAGAGCATCGACGCCGAAGCGGCGTTTCGCATCGTTCGCCAGATAGGCGACGCGCTCGACTATGCACATCGCTGCGGCATTGTTCATGCCGACGTCAAACCCGGCAACATCATGATGCTGCCGAACGGGGACGCCAGACTTTTCGACTTTGGCGTTGCGCGAGTCAGGCAGCAGCGTGCCGACCAGGAGTTCGACCCGGGCGTTCTGGGTGCCCTGACACCAGCGTACTCGAGTATGCAGGTCCTGGGGGGCGAAGAACCGGCTGCGACCGACGACGTGTTCTCGCTCGCCTGTCTGCTGTACCGCCTGGTCGCAGGCTATCGTGTGTTCGGTCCACGCAATGCGGCTGAGGCATCGCTGGAAGGCATGAAGCCGCAAAAGCCACAGGGCGTCAACGATGCTCAGTGGAAGGCTATGAAGAAGGCCTTGTCCTATTCCCGGGTGACGCGCTTCGCCAGTATCAAGGAGTTCATCGACGCGCTCGGTAAATTCGAAGAGCCTCGTGCAGAAGCAATCAGCATACAGGCGCCCGAGCGGTTTCCCATTGAGGACGAGGGTGGCTCGCCGGGCAAGTGGATTGCAATATTTGTCGTTTTGCTCGGTCTTGCTGGCATCGGTGCCCAGCAAATGGGCTACCTTGACCCGTATCTCGAACGCTGGCAGAGCAGTACTGACATTGTCGATATCGCAGGTCCCGTGGAGACTGCACCTGCTATAGAGGACATTGCGGCGGCGCCCGAAATGGAAATAGCGCCGACCCAGTCTGAAGAAGTCGCGGCGGAAGGCCTTACTGAAGATGGCGAGGACGCGTCAGCTGGCGTCGAGCAGGTGGAATCTACGGCGGCACCGCCCGAGTTGACGGCGCCACTGGTCGACTTCTCGAAACTGCCGCCGCCAACCGCAGAGGTTCGATTCTCACTGGGCGCGGCCGCGAGTGGTCCGACCCGGGTCGTTCTGCAGGAGGACGGCGAGCCCGTGCTTCTGGATTTCGTGCGCGAAGGCGACCTGAACGCACCGCTTGCCCTGCGTCTTGAAGAAGTCGGGTTTAGTGGCAATCGTTCGCCTTGGGCAAGCGGGCAGTATTCTCTTTCAAACGGCGGGCTGGTCGAGTTCCCGTCCGGGCAGGAACGAGCCCGCATAACGCTAACGACCGCATCGGATTCGCGCCGCGAACCGGACCAGCAGTCGACGCTGCGCCTGCGACCGACCGATTGGGCCGGATCCCAGTTGGCGACGGTCTATGTGACCCTCAAGGACGACGACCAGAGCGCGTTTGAGGGCCGCTTGCCCATTAACACGATTGCCTTCGCACGCAACCAGGTTTCGGTGAGCGAATCGGACCCCGCGGTGCAAATCGATATCATTCGCTTCAATCCCGACGATACCTCGATCGTCATCAATTACACGGTCGAGGATATCAGCGCTACCGAGGGTGAAGACTATTTCGCCCCGGGTAGCTACTCGATTTCGTTCGGACCCGGGCAGCGCTCCGCGAGATTGCTTATTCCGCTGGTGCAGGATTCGCTCGGTGAGGGTGATGAAGCTTTCGTTGTGAAGCTCGATGTGGATCACGAGACCCGGCCGCCGCACGTCTCGCCGAATATCGCGGTCATGATCCGGGACGACGAACTCTGACTTGCGATTTGCTGCTAGACTTTCGCTCCGGCCTCGCTTGAGCGCGGTCAGATTCAACCGGAGCAGCAGGAACCATGAGTGAGAAAGAACTGCGGCGCTATTCGCGTGTCGTTGTCGATGGCGATGAGCAGGCGCCCAGCCGCGCAATGCTGCGTGCCGTAGGGTTTTCCGAGGACGATTTTCAACGGCCCCAGGTTGGCATAGCCTCAACCTGGAGCATGGTGACACCCTGCAACATGCATATCGACGGCCTTGCAGATGAGGCGGCAAAGGGCGCGAACGAGGCGGGTGCAAAAGGCGTCATCTTCAACACGATCAGCGTATCGGACGGGATCTCGATGGGGACCCCGGGCATGCGCTACTCGCTGGTATCTCGGGAAATCATCGCGGATTCGATTGAGGCCGTGGTCGGCGCCGAGGGCTTTGACGGCGTCGTCGCGATCGGGGGCTGCGACAAGAACATGCCGGGCTGCATCATGGCGCTGGCTCGTCTGAATCGTCCTTCCGTTTTCGTCTACGGTGGCACGATCAAGCCGGGTGCGAAGCGGCGCGATATCGTGTCCGTTTTCGAGGCGGTCGGTGCGAGATCCGGCGGCAAGATTTCCAGTGACGAACTCCTTGAAGTCGAACAAACCGCGATCCCGGGACCGGGCGCGTGTGGCGGCATGTACACGGCCAATACGATGGCTTCTGCGATCGAAGCCCTGGGAATGAGCCTTGCGAACAGTTCGGCGCAGGAGGCGGTTTCCCGGCAAAAGATTGGTGACTGCAATCGTGCGGGGCGGGCCGTGATGAACCTGATCCGGGAAGATATCAAGCCGCTCGACATCATGACCCGCGACGCCTTCGAAAACGCAATTGCGGTCGTCATCGCGCTGGGAGGGTCGACGAATGCCGTGCTGCATCTTCTCGCGATTGCGCGTGAAGCCGGCGTGCCCCTGGAACTCGATGATTTCACGCGCATCGGCGCCCGCGTGCCGGTGTTGGCCGACGTCAAGCCCAGCGGCAAATACCTGATGTCGGAGCTGATCGAGATCGGCGGCATTCAGCCGCTGATGAAGCGCATGCTGGACGCTGGCTTGTTGCACGGCGACTGTTTGACCGTGACGGGCAAGACGCTCGCTGAGAATCTTGCCGACGTGGCAGATTATCCGGACGGGCAGGCGATCATTCGCGAGCTTGACGACCCGATCAAGCGCGACAGCCACCTCGCGGTGCTGTATGGCAATGTGGCTCCCGAGGGATCCGTGGCCAAGATCACGGGTAAAGAAGGCCTGCGCTTTGAAGGCCGGGCGCGCGTTTTTGCCTCGGAAGAGGACGCCCTGCAGGCTATCCTCGATGACACGGTCAAAGCCGGCGATGTTCTGGTCATTCGCTTCGAGGGCCCGAAAGGGGCCCCCGGCATGCGCGAGATGCTTAGCCCGACCGGCGCCATCATGGGCAAGGGCCTGGGCGCGGAGGTTGCGCTGATCACCGACGGGCGCTTCTCGGGCGGAAGTCACGGCTTCGTCGTGGGGCATGTGTCGCCGGAGGCGGCAGTCGGCGGTCCGATCGCGCTGATCCAGGACGGGGACACGATCCGCATCGATGCCGAGGCCAAGGAAATCAACGTTGACGTCAGTGACGCAGAGCTCGCGGAGCGGCGCAAAACCTGGCAGCGACCGGCCTCTCCGGTCCGCACCGGGGTGCTCGCGAAGTACCGAAACGAGGTTTCTTCGGCTTCAGAGGGGGCTGTAACCATCCCTCCGGCATGGGATTGACTTGACCTCCGCCGTCAGGTCCGTTTTACTTCACGGATGATTTTTACCGCCACCCACGTGAAGTGCCAGCTTATCGACTCGTTCGATATGGAAAAACACTTACAAGACATGGCGCGCCAGAGGCGCGTGGGTGCGAATGGCAATTGTACCGGCTAGGAATAAGGTTCGGACATTGTCAGCAAACCCGCCGGGATCATCCTTGCGGGTTTTTTTTTGCCACAGTCCGGACGAGGACCTGAATGAGCTCGACAATCGGAGAGGCCCGGTTCGAAGATAGCGCCGCCCTGGGCGCCGCTGCGGAGACCGCGAATTCGCCCTGGGTCGTCATGAAGTTTGGCGGCACGAGTGTATCGACCGCGGAGAACTGGACGACTATTGCCGGTCTCGTTCGCGCACGCCTCGACGCGGGCTTGCGCCCGGTCATTGTGCACTCGGCACTCCGGGGTGTGTCCAACGCGCTGGAGACGACGTTGAGCCAGGCGGTCAGCGGTAATCCGCGGGACGGGTTGGCGCGCATAAGAAGCCAGCACTACGATCTCGCCGCTGCGCTTGGACTGGACGGCGCCGAGATCCTCGACGAGCGCCTCCACGAACTCGAACAACTGGTTGCGGGCGTGCGCCTCGTGAAGGAAGTCAGCGTGCGTGTTCGTGTGCGCGTCATGGCGCTCGGAGAACTCATGTCCACGTTGCTGGGCGCCGCCTTCCTGGAGACGCAGAACCTGCCGGTCCAGTGGCTTGACGCGCGTGACCTCCTGACGAGCCGCTCGCGGCCGGGCCGGAATCCTGTGACCAGCTACCTGTCGGCGACCTGCGATTACAGCCGCGATCAGTCACTGGTGGACAAGCTTGCGGTGCATGACGGCGTGGTACTGACGCAAGGCTTTATTGCGCGGAATATGTCCGGCGAGACCGTGTTGCTGGGCCGCGGTGGCTCCGATACCTCGGCAGCCTATTTCGCCGGCCGCCTCGGCGCCCGGCGTCTTGAAATATGGACCGATGTGCCCGGAATGTTCACGGCCGATCCGCGCGTCGTGCCGTCGGCCCGTCTCCTTGTCGGACTGCATTACGACGAGGCACAGGAACTGGCGTCGGCGGGCAGTTCCGTGCTGCACCCGCGCTGCATTTCGCCGGCGCGGGACGGTGGCTTCCCGATCTTTATTCGCAGCACCGCCGACCCCCAGATCAGCGGCACGGTCATCTCCTCAGTGACCGACGAGGTTGAACCCCAGGTCAAGGGGATTTGCATCCGCAACGGCCTGACCCTCGTGTCGATGACTACGGTGGGCATGTGGCATGAGGTCGGATTCCTGGCCAAGGCATTTACGGCGTTTGCGGAAAACGGGGTATCGGTCGACCTGATTTCCACGTCCGAAACCAACGTCACGGTTTCTATCGACACCAGCGATGGTCTGTTGCCGGATGACGTCGAGGAGGCGCTCGTTCACGACCTCGAAAAGCTGTGCCGGGTCAGCGTCATCTCGAACTGCTCTGCGGTGAGCCTGGTGGGGCGCAAGATTCGCACGATTATTCCCCGCATGGCGCCGGCGCTGGAAGTGTTCGAAGAAGAACGCATTCACCTCATGTCGCAGGCGGCCAACGACCTGAACCTGAGCTTCGTCGTGGACAAGCAGCAGGGACCACGGCTGGTCAGCAAACTGCATGCCTCGATCATCCGTAAGAAGGGTGCGACGCATGTCTTCGGCCCGAGCTGGGATCGGCTGTTCGCCGGCGACGAGCCCGTGGCGAGAGCCGCGGATACCTGGTGGATGAAGAAGCGCGAGGCCTTGCTCGCGCTCGCCGAGTCGAACTCCAATGCGTACGTCTATGATAGGGACAGCGTCGCGGCAGCGGCGAACAGCCTGACGGGACTGCAAAACGTCGATCGAATTCTGTATGCGGTCAAAGCCAACTTCAACGCGGAACTCCTCAAGGCCGTCGATGCGAACGGTGTCGATTTCGAATGCGTCTCGCCGGGGGAGGTTGAGTGGCTCGAAGAAGTGATCCCGGGTCTCGACCCCGACCGCATTCTGTTTACGCCGAATTTTGCCCCGCGCGAGGAATACGCCTGGGGCCTGGAGCGCGGGCTGCAGGTTACGCTCGATAACCTGTTTCCGCTGCAGGCGTGGCCCGAGCTGTTCAGGGGCCACAAGCTATTCGTTCGCATCGATCCGGGCCAGGGCCGCGGTCATCATGAGCACGTCAAGACCGCCGGCGTCCATTCCAAGTTCGGCGTACCGCGTTTCGAAATCGCCGAATTGAAACGGCTCGTCGACGCAGCGGGCGCGGAAGTGATCGGCATTCACGCACACAGCGGCAGCGGCATTCTCGATCCCAACAACTGGCGGACGGTCGCTGGCGAACTCGTGCAGATTGCCGAGCAGTTCCCGGGCGTCAAAACCATCGACCTGGGCGGCGGCCTCGGCGTTCCCGAGAAACCCGGCGATAAGCCGATTGACCTCGCGCAGGTGGACGCGACCCTGGCCGAGATCAAGGATGCCTATCCCCAGTATTGCCTGTGGCTGGAACCCGGCCGCTACATCGTCTCGCGAGCCGGCGTCCTGTTGACCCGCGTCACCCAGACCAAGGGCAAGGGCGAAATGCGCTATATCGGTGTCGGCACGGGAATGAACTCGCTGATCCGACCGGCGCTGTATGGTGCCTACCACGAGATCGTCAACCTGACGCGCGCGGATCAGCCGCCCAGCGAAACGGTCACAATCGTCGGCCCGATTTGCGAGACGGGGGACCGGTTGGGCAGTGATCGTCTGTTGCCGCCGACCGAGGAGGGCGATGTTATCCTGATTGCCAATGCGGGCGCCTATGGTTACGTCATGAGTTCGAAGTACAACATGCGTGAGGTTGCACGGGAGATTGTCATATGAAGCTTTTCTGGGCGCCTCAGACGCGTTCACAGCGCGCGATCTGGATGCTGGAAGAGGCCGGCGTGGATTACGAGATGGAGCGCATTGAGCTCGGCAGCGCAGATCGCGCCGACAGCGCCGAGTTTCGCGAGGCAAGCCCGATGGGCAAGGTGCCCGCGATCGTGGACGGCGATGTAGCGATGTCGGAGTCCGCGGCCATCTGCATATATGTTGCCGATCGCTACGCGGCGGGGACCCTGGCGCCGGCATTGGACGACGCCCTGCGCGGCAAGTTCCTGTACTGGACGATGTATACGCCTGCTGTTGTCGAACCCGCGATGTCAGAGAAATTCAACAAGGTCGAGGCAAACCGCCAGCGGAGCGGCTGGGGCGACTTCGAGTTGATGATCGAAACCTGGGACCAGGCGTTAGACGGCCGGGACTGGATCCTCGGGGACCGCTTCACAGCGGCCGACGTTATGCTTGGCTCGAGCGCAATCTTCCTGCGCATGTTCAAGATGCTGCCCGAGAGCAACAACCTCGACGCCTACGCGGATCGGTGCCTGGCGCGTCCTGCCAATCAACGCGCTCTGGCAAAAGGTGCCGGCTAAGGCATGCCCGCCAGCGTGAAACCCGGCTAGTCGGCCGCCGCCTTGCGTTTCTTGCGCATCGGGCACTCAGACTGATGCTCAGCGAACTCGTCGGCTGAGAGATTCCCGTCCCCATCGAGGTCCAGGTCCTCGAACTTGGGCGCGTTGCCGGCGTTCTTCATTTTGCCACCGGCCGCGGCGCGCTCCGCCATCCGCTTGGCACGAAACGCGTAGAGCTCCTCGGCAGAAACAGCATTGTCGGCGTTGGCGTCAAGGTCGGAATAGGTCGGGCACTGGTGTTTGCCGTGTTTGTGTCCATCGGCCAAGGCCGGTGAAGACAGGACCACTACCGCCGCACATGTGGCGATCAGGATTAGAAAAGCGCGAAGCCAATGGAACGAGTTCATGGGGTCGGTCCTCGTAGAATCGATTTTGAGTGACTATCGTTGCGTGCGGGAGTCTCTGCAATACGTAGTTTGCGAGATTGCTCAGGTAGCGTGCCGGGTTTTTAGCCGCGTAGCCACGTCCTCGAGACTGAGCCCGCGCTCGGCGAGCAGGACGACGAGGTGGTAGACCAGATCTGCAGCTTCATCGATCGTCTCCTGCTGCGTGCCTGCGGCCGCGGCCAACGCAAGCTCGACACCTTCCTCGCCCACCTTCTGGGCGATGCGTTTCGTACCCGCAGCCGCGAGCCGCGCGGTATAGCTCTCGTCACTCGGGCTGGAGAGTCTCGCGTGCACGATGGTCTCGAGCTCCGCAATGAATTCGATGTCTGGTCTGGTCACGATGCTTCCTTAGAGTCTTATGTCGACCTGCTGGTCAACAAGATATTGCTTGAGATCGGGGATCGGTATTTCTCCGCTGTGAAATACGCTTGCGGCCAGCGCGCCGTCAACGTTCGCAGCTGCAAACACGTCCCGGAAATGTTGGCGCGAACCGGCGCCGCCCGACGCTATCAAAGGCACATCGCAAATGGCCCGCACTGCGGCAAGCTGTTCGCAATCGTAACCTCGCCGAACGCCATCCTGGTTCATGCAGTTGAGCACGATTTCGCCGGCGCCGCGATCCTGCACCTCGCGAACCCAGTCCAGTGTCCGGCGCTGCGAGGACTGCGTCTTGTCGGGGTCACCGGTGTACTGGTACACAAACCAGTCGTCGCTATCGGCCTGGCTGTCGATGCCGATGACAACGCACTGCGAGCCGAAGCGTCGTGCAAGTTTCCCGATCAGCTCCGGATCTGCCAGCGCGGGTGAGTTCACGGAGATCTTGTCGGCGCCCTTGTTAAGTACGTCTTCTGCATCAGCCACGGTCTTGATACCACCTGCGACGCAAAACGGTATATCGAGCAGCCTGGCAACACTGTTCACCCAGTCTCGATCCACCGTGCGCCGGTCAGGACTCGCCGTAATGTCGTAAAAGACGAGTTCGTCGGCTCCTTCGTCGCGGTAGCGCGCCGCAAGTTCGAGAATATCGCCGACAATGCGATGATTGCGAAAGCGCACGCCCTTGACGACATTGCCGTCGCGAACGTCGAGGCAGGGAATTATGCGTTTCGCTGGAATGCTGCAATCTCCCTTTCCGTGATTTCTCCGTCGAGCAGCGCGCGCCCGGTAATCGCCGCGGGAACGCCCAGCTCGCGCAGCATGTCGAGGTCCTCAATGTGCCGCACACCCCCGGATGCCTGTAGCTGCAGGGAGTGATAGCGCTGCAGTATTTCGGCATAGAGTTGGAAATTGGGTCCGGACATCGCACCGTCTCGCGACACATCGGTGCACAACACGTGGATGGCGCCGGCCTCATTGTAGATATCGAGGGAATCCCAGAGGGATGTCCCACTGTCTTCGGTCCAGCCGTGCGTGGTCAGCATCGGGGTACCGTTGCCCTCGATACGGACGTCAAGGGCCAGGACGATCGCATCACCGCCAAATTCCTGCAGCCATTCTCTGACGCGCGCCGGTTCGCTTATCGCAACACTGCCCACGACGCAGCGGCTGATGCCGCTGCCGAGCCAGCGCGAGATATCGTCACGACTGCGGATTCCCCCGCCCAGCTGTACGGCCAGGCCCGACTGCCGGGCAATGTTGGCGACGATTTCGTCGTTATGCTGGGTGCCGGAGCGCGCACCGTCCAGATCGACAATATGGAGGTCCTCGACGGCGAGCCCGGAAAAGCGCCTGCCCACTGCGGCGGGATCGCTCGAGTACTCCGTGGTCCGCTCGAAGTCGCCCTTGAAGAGGCGCACGCATTTGCCGTCCTTGAGGTCGATGGCAGGAATGATCTTCATGGGGTCCACCCGAGGAAGTTATTCAGAATTCGTGAGCCGGCTCTGGACGAGCGTTCAGGGTGAAACTGCGCGGCCACGAAGTTGTCACGACCCAGCATGGCGGAAAAAGGTCGTGTATGGGTGGCGGTGGCTATCGAGCACTCGGACTCCGGTACCGCGTAGCTGTGGACATAGTAGAAATAGTCGTCTTGCTCGAGATCCCTTACCACCGGATGCGGCGCCGTTAATTGCGTTGCGCACCAGCCCATATTCGGCACGGGGCAGTTGTCGCCAACCGAGAGTTTTTGTGCCACTCCGGGAAATATGCCGAGGCAGTCGACGTCATCCTCCTCCGACGCGTCGCACAGCAGCTGCATGCCGAGACAGACCCCCAGGACCGGTTGCTTGAGGTCGCGAATGACATCCACCAGGCGGGCCTCGCGCAGGCGAGTCATCGCATCAAGCGCTGCGCCGACGCCGGGTAGGACGACCCGGTCGGCATCACGTATCACCGTCGCGTCGCTGGTTAGTTCGGCAGTAACGCCAAGCCGTTCGAATGCACTCAGCAGAGAGGTGATGTTCGCACCACCGCTGTCGATGATCGCCAGGCTCGTCACAGCGCGCCCTTGGTCGAGGGCAGGTCAGTGCCATCGCGCCGAATGGCCTGTCGCAATGCACGTCCAACCGACTTGAAGCAGGCTTCAGCCATATGGTGCGCATTGCGCCCCGTCACTTCGATGTGCAGGGCAGCGCCCAGTGATTCGGCCAGGGAGCGGAAGAAGTGCTCGATCATTTCCGTAGACAGTTCGCCAACGCGTTCACGAGGAAACGTGCCTTTGAACGCGAAGTCGGCGCGCCCGGAGAGATCCAGCGCAACCCTGGCCTCGCTCTCATCCATCGGTAACAGGAAGCCGTACCGACCGATGCCGTACTTGTTGCCCAGCGCCTCACGCAACGCGTTGCCGAGGCAGATCGCCGTATCCTCTACGGTGTGATGCTCGTCAACCTCCAGGTCACCGGCGCATTGCAGCGTCAGGCCGAAGCCGCCGTGTTTCGAGATCTGCTCCAGCATGTGATCGTAAAAGCCGATGCCGGTCGCGATAGCTGTGTGGTCCGTCGCGTCGAGGTTCACAACAGCGCGAATCCTCGTTTCATTGGTGTTGCGTTCGACGGCTGCAACGCGGTCCGAGCGACATAGCTGCTGGACTATTTGCGGCCAGGTCACCGCAGCCTCGGCCTCGCAGTTGACGAGCAGCCCTTGCACACCAATGCGCTCCGCGAGCTCCATATCCGTATTGCGGTCTCCGATGACCGCCGACTTGGCAAGATCAATGTTGTTCGCAGCGAGATACCGCGTGAGCAGTCCCGTTCTCGGCTTGCGGCAGTCACAACGTTCTTCCGGCAGGTGCGGGCAGATGAATACCTCGTCAAACAACACACCCTGTGACTCGAAGAGACTCATCGTGAGTGCATGCGGTGCGTCAAAGTCCGCTTGGGGAAACGCTGCCGTTCCCAATCCATCCTGGTTGGAAACCATCACGAAGCGATAACCATGAGCAGCAAGTTCCAGCAACGAGGGGATAACCTGGTCGACGAGTCGCACCTTGTCGACAGTATCGACCTGGAAGTCATCGGGTTCGCTGATTAGCGTGCCGTCACGGTCAATGAACAGAATTTTTTCAGCCATCGCTTGCGCCTCCGAGCGAGCCCAGTGCTCGCAATAGCTGCTCGTTCTCGTCCCGACTCCCGATGGAGATGCGAATGCAGTCGTCCAGGTCGCCGCCAAAATGCCGCAACAAGACGTTGTGCGCCGCGCACTGACGCATGACGCGCGGCGCATCGACCACGCGGATCAACAGGAAATTCGCATCGCTTGGCCAGACTTTGGTGACGAAATCGTAATCAGCCAGCGCGGTGCGCAGCCGCTCCCGTTCACGCACCGTTGCTTCGACTGCACGCTCGGCCAACGCCAGCTGGTCGGCCTCCAGGACATCCTCCACACACTCCACCACGGGCGTGGCGAGCGCGTAGGGTGCCTGCACGGCACTCAGGACGCGGACAACATCCGCCGGTCCTGCCACCGCGCCGCAGCGCGCTCCGGCAAAGCCGAGTGCCTTCGACAGCGTTCGCAGGACGAGCAGATTGTCGTACCGGTCCAGCAAGCGCGTGGCCGAGGATTTGTCACCGAACTCGATGTACGCTTCGTCTACGACAATAGCGGACGCGTCACCTCGTTCGCGCAACAGGCGCTCGAGCTCGGCACTTTCCAGGGATGTACCGGTGGGGTTATTCGGTGAGCAAACGAAGATCAGTCGCGTGGTGTCATCGCAGGCGTCGAGAAGGGCATCAACATCGATAGCGAAGTCCTTCTCCGGGGAAGTTCGCACCTCAATCAGCCTGGCTCCCTGGACCCTGGCGTAGTGCCGGTACATGGAGAACGATGGTGACGTCACGAGGACGCTGTCCTTGCCGGCCTGGCAGAAGGTTCGAATCACAAGGTCGATTGCTTCGCTTGAGCCGCGCGTGACCAGCAGTTCATCGACCGCGCAACCGAAGCGACCAGCCAATGCCTTCTGGAGCTTCTGGGGGCGTACCTCCGGATAGCGGTTAAGCGGTCTGCGGAAATTGCCGATCGGGCACTGACGAGGTGACTCGTTCGCGTTCAGGCGAACGGTGTCATCGACCTGTTCGGCCGCGTCGTAGGCCTGCATCCCACGGATATCCGGTCGTACCAGTCGCGTGATGCTCATGAGGCGGACTCCAGCCGCCGCGTGACGGCCGCGGCATGCGCATCGAGCCCCTCGAGGCCCGCCAGCGTTACGACCGTGTCAGCCAGGCCGAGCAGTCCTGCGCGCGACACCTCCTGTACGGTCATCTGGCGCATGAATTGATCGACTCCCAGGCCACTGTAAGTCTGGGCGAATCCGTAGGTAGGCAGTACATGATTCGTACCGCTGCAGTAGTCGCCTACCGATTCAGGGGTCCACTGTCCGACAAATATCGAGCCGGCATTGCGCAGTTGCGGCAGCAGCGTACGCGGACTCTCCACTTGAAGTATCAGGTGCTCTGGCGCATACGCGTTGCTGACCTCGATTGCTTCACGCAGATCGTCAACGAGAAGAATGCGGGAATTCGCCAGGGCCTGCCTCGCGATATCGGCACGCGACAACTTCCGGAGCTGTTGTTCCAGCTCCGCTGCGACCGCGTCGGCGAGCGACCGCGACGTGGTCACCAGGACCACCTGGGAGTCGGCGCCATGTTCGGCCTGGGACAAAAGATCGGCGGCGACGAATGCGGCCGACGCGGCATCATCGGCGATGACGAGCACTTCAGAAGGGCCGGCCGGCATATCGATCGCCGCGCCGTCGGGATCTGCGCTCACCAGTGTCTTCGCGCAGGTCACCCATGCGTTCCCCGGCCCGAAGACCTTGCAGGTCTTTGGAATGGTCTCGGTTCCGTAGGCCATGGCGGCAATCGCCTGAGCGCCACCGACTTTGTAAACATCATTCACGCCCGCCCGCTGTGCGGCAACGAGTACGGAGGGGTCCGCGGTGCCGTCGGGCCGCGGCGGCGTGCACAATACCCGTACCGGGCAGCCTGCAATGACAGCGGGAACCGCGAGCATGATGGCCGCGGAGGGCAGGGGCGCAGTGCCCGCGGGAACGTAAAGGCCCACGGCATCGATGGCGTGACTCACGCGCTCACAGACGACGCCCGGCATCGTTTCGACCCGGCAGGCCGCGGGCACCTGGGCCTCGTGAAAGCAGCGCACATTATTGATGGCGACGTCGATCGCGTTCTTTTGCGCGGCCGTCAGCAACTCTGCGGCGGCCGCGAACTCATCGACACCCACCTTGAGCGTGGTTACGTCGGCGCCATCGTACTGCCGCGTCAGGTCAGCAAGCGCCGCGTCACCGTCGGCACGCACCCGGTCAACAATGTCGCGCGTCCCTTCGCGAATGCGGGCATCGTCGGCTACAGCGGGGCGCTGCAACAGGGCTTTCCGTGCGCCGCTATCCAGCTCGGACCAGTTTCTGATGCGCATACTCATCAGGCCAGCATCTTCTCGACCGGCAGCACCAGCAGGGAGCTGGCACCGGCGGCCTTGAGGTTTTCGAGCGTTTCCCAGAACACATTTTCACGACAGACGACATGCACCGCCACCTTGTCGTCGCTGCCATCCAGGGCGAGGATCGTGGGGGCCTCCGTGCCCGGCAACAGGTCGCGAATGGCCCCGAGTGCCGCCTTGGGCGCGTGCAGCATGATGTACTTGCTTTCACGCACCTGCAGGACCCCGTCCAGGCGCTGCAGTATTTTGTCCACCAGCGCCTGTTTTTCCGCGGCCAGCGGCTTTTGCGTCTGGATCACGACAGCCTCGCTGTCCAGCAAGACTTCCTGCTCGACGAGGCCGTTGGCTTTGAGCGTGCTGCCGGTCGAGACGATGTCGCAGATGTACTCCGCCCGTCCGAGTTTGGGGGCTATTTCCACGGCCCCCGAAAAGAAAACGGCCTCGGCGTCGATGTCATTGGACTTAAGGTATTGATTTAAAATACCGATATAACTCGTTGCAATCCGGGTATTTTCTAGTGACCCAGGCCCCTCATAGGGTGTCTCTTCGGGACCCGCAATCGATAAACGGCAGTGGCCGAAGTCCAGTTCATAGATGCGCTTGAACTGCGCAGGGCGGCCCTCGGACTCTCGCGTGAGTCGCTTTTCCTCGACGACATTGAGGCCCACGATCCCCAGATCACAAACGTCTTCGCTGACCAGGCCCGGGATGTCGTCGTCCCGAACCAGCAGCAGATCGATGGGCATGTTCTCGCCATAGCAGATCAGCTGGTCTTTGCTCCTGGTGAGTTTCAGCCCGCAGCGTTCGAGGAGATCGATCGAGTGATCGGTCAGGCGACCGGTCTTCTGCACCGCAATCTGTATGCGCTGCTCAGTGGTTTCCATGGAGCTTTCCTAGTGAGAGTGGTGGGTGCGCGTGATGGCGGTGCGATAGCCGCCAAAGCCATCGGCCAGGAACCGCGCGACGCGCCCGATCGTGGTAACGCTGACGCCCGTCAGGTCGTGGATCTTTCGATAGGGGAGGCCCTGCTCTAGGTATTCGACGACCTGCCAGCGGTCGACGAGCGCCTGGAGTTCGGCCGGCGTACACAAATCCTTGAAGAAATTGCGGCACTCATCGGCACTTTTGAGGCTGATGATGGCGTCGAACAGGGCGTTTTCTGCACGTGCCTGCTGACGATTGCTTGGGTTCCGGTTGGGCTTCATAGTCGTATCAGTGTATTAATGCGTTAGTACATTAATACAAGCCGGTGCGGAGCGCAACCCTTCGCTTTTAATGGTTTCAACTGCATCCAAAAAAATCGGTACTCGGTGCTTGACGGAACTCGCGCGCCGCACATACACTCCATGAAACTCATCGAGACCGGTCGAGGGATAGGCCCGACGACGCCGGGGCAACCAGCGGAGCTAACCACTCCGAAAAGGTGCCAACTCCTGCGATGTCTTCAACGACATCGAAAGATGAGGGTTACTGCAACACCGGTGACGGTGCAGGGCAGTGAGACCCCTCCCTTGCGGGCTTCGCAGGGTTCCGATGAGCAGGATGGAACACTTTTGCGGAGACCAACAATGACTGCCTCAGTAAGCAATGCCACCAGCGCTGTCCGTGCGTCAATCGAATCCGATACGCAACACGGTGCCGTCGTACCCCCGTTGCACCTGTCCTCGAATTACGCGTTCACCGGGCTTGGCCAACCACGGCAATACGACTACACGCGCTCCGGCAATCCGACCCGTGACGCGCTAGCCGACGCGTTGGCCGAACTGGAAGGGGGCGCGGGCGCTGTGGTCACGGCATCGGGGATGGGAGCGCTGACGGTCCTTACGCAGTTCCTGTCGCCAGGGGACACCATTATTGCCCCCCACGACTGCTACGGAGGTACGTACCGCCTGTTCGAACAGCAGTCATTGAAGGGCTTGTTCGACGTGGAATTCGTCGACCAGACCGACCTGGAGGAACTGGGCCGGGTGTGCACGCAGGTTCGCCCGAAGATCATTCTGACCGAGTCGCCGTCGAATCCGTTGCTGCGGATTGCCGACCTGACCGCGATCCGCGAGATTGCGACAGCCTGCGGTGCGCTATACGCCGTGGACAACACGTTCCTGTCACCGGCACTTCAGAACCCGATCGAGTTTGGGGCCGATCTCGTCATTCACTCCACCACGAAGTACATCAACGGACACAGCGACGTCGTCGGCGGTGCGATCATTGCCGCTACCGAAGAACTTGCCGAGCGGTGTGCGTACTGGGCCAATGTCATCGGGATTACCGGCGCGCCATTCGACAGCTTCATGACCCTGCGTGGCATTCGGACGCTGCACCCGCGAATTCGGCAACACGAAGAGAGCGCCGCAGTGATCGCCAACCTGTTATCCGAGCAGTCAAACGTGGCGGATGTCTTTTATCCTGGCCTCGACACGCATCCCGGGCACGCGCTTGCCAAACGTCAGCAGCGCGGTTTTGGGGGCATGGTGAGTTTCGACATCAAGGGCGGCGAGGCGGCCGTGCGGGCTTTCGTTGAGAATCTTTCGTACTTCTCACTGGCCGAATCGCTTGGCGGCGTGGAGAGCCTCGTCTGCCACCCGGCATCGATGACGCATGCACCGGTATCCGAGGAGCGCAAAGCCGCTGCCGGGGTCACGCCGACACTGATCCGGCTTTCGGTCGGCCTCGAGCTGGTTGATGATCTCGTGTCTGATTTATTGGGCGCACTGGACGCGGCCAGGGCGGCGACCGTCCTCAAGTCGGTTGCCGCTGCGTGTTGAGTCTGCGATGAACCTCCCGGACTACCTGCGCAAGCAAATTGCCACTGACACGGAGTTCCTCCGGGTGCCCGGCGAATGGCGGCTGGAATCCGGAGAAGTCCTGCACGATGTCGAGATTGCCTATCGGACCTGGGGAGATCGCGCCAATGCGGCCGAGCACACGGTCCTGGTCTGCCATGCGCTGACGGGCTCGGCGGATGTCGATGCCTGGTGGCCTGGGATCATTGGCGCGGGCAAGACCTTTGACCCGGCGCAGGATTTCATTGTTTGCGTCAATATTCTCGGTAGCTGCTACGGCACGACAGGTCCGGTCAGCATGAAACCCGGATCGCAGGAACGCTACCGGGCTGACTTTCCGCGCATTTCGGTGCGTGACATGGTGGAGCTCGAGCGTGTCCTCCTGGATGAGCTCGGGATAGACCGGATTGAACTGGTGACGGGCCCGTCACTGGGTGGAATGCAGGCGCTCGAATGGGCTGCGAGCTACCCGGAGCGGGTCGGCAGCGTGGTCCCCATTGGCGTCGGTGGCCGACACTCGGCCTGGTGCATCGGAATCAGCGAGGCACAGCGTGCGGCAATAGCCGCCGACCCCAACTGGAAGGGAGGCTATTACACCGATGAGGCCCCGCCTGCGCAGGGTCTTGCGGCGGCGAGAATGATGGCGATCTGCACCTATCGGAGCTGGGACAGCTTCGAGGCGCGTTTCGGTCGGCAGAAACATTCGGCAGATCTCTACCAGGCGCAATCGTATCTGCAGCACCAGGGCAGGAAGATCAATGAGCGCTTCGACGCCAATACCTACGTCACGCTGACGCACGCGATGCACACGCACGATCTGGCTCGGGGACGGGGTTCTTACCCGGAAGTTCTGGAGCGGATAGCTCACCCGACGCTTGTCGTGTCGGTGAGTTCGGACGCGCTGTATCCGCCCGCCGAGCAAATTGAACTGGCCGAGCACCTGCCGAATGCCCGGTACGAAGTACTCGAGAGCCTGCATGGGCACGATGGTTTCCTGATTGAAACGGAAGACCTCGGGGCGCTGATCGCACGCTTTCGCGCCGGGCGTTACGCGAATCGCAAGTTGAAGGCTATCAGTTCAGGCAGCGAATAATTTCGGCAGTCATTGCTTCGGTTGATACCTGGGTATCGCCGTCGGCCACGATATCGGCAGTGCGCGCGCCGCCCGCTATGGCATCGGCGATTGCCTGCTCTACGGCCTGCGCCTCGCTCTCGAGCCCGAGACTGTGGCGGAGCATCATGGCGGCGCTGGCAACAGCGGCACAGGGATTTGCGATACCCATCCCGGCGATGTCGGGCGCCGAGCCATGGATTGGCTCATACAAGCCGGCCGCGCCGTCGCCGAGGGAGGCGGACGGCAGCATGCCGAGAGACCCGGCCAGCATGGACGCCTCGTCCGTCAGAATGTCGCCGAACATGTTCTCGGTCACGATCACGTCGAAGTCCGACGGGCGGCTCAGCAGATGCATGGCCGCGGCGTCGACGAGCAGCGTTTCAATCGCGACGTCCGGAAACTCACTGGCCATGAGGCGATCCGTCACGTCACGCCAGAGTCGCGATGTCTCGAGGACATTGGCTTTGTCGACCGAACACAATCGGCCGCGCCGGGCGCCTGCAAGGCGCGCAGCGACACGCACAATGCGCTCGATTTCTGCGACGGTATATTCACAGAGATCGCTGGCCGAGGTCGCGGTGCGGGTCTTCTTCCCGAAGTAGATACCGCCCGTCAGTTCGCGAACCACGAGCATATCGACGCCGTCGAGAATCTCCGGCTTGAGCGGCGAGGCGCCGACCAGCTCAGGGTAAATCCGGACGGGCCGAATGTTGGCGTAGACGCCGAGCACTGAGCGGAGTTTCAGCAGGCCCTGTTCGGGTCGTATCTTTGCATTCGGATCGGACCATTTCGGCCCACCAACAGCGCCAAGGAAGACGGCATCTGCCGCTTCGCAGCGTTCGACTGTAGCCGCCGGAAGAGGATCGCCCACGGCATCGATTGCTGCACCCCCGATCAGCGCTTCATGGAACTCGAAACGATGGCCCTGTCGATCGGCAACGGCGCTGAGGACGGACCTGGCACCGGCTGTAACATCCGGCCCGATACCATCGCCGGGTAATAGTGTAATTACGGCTTCCATGAACGCGCCTCCTCGAACATCTCGATACGCTCCTGCTGCTTGCTCAGGAAGCCCAGCTGGTCGATGCCCTCAAGCAGGCAGTGCCTCGCGAATCCATCCATGGCGAATTCGATGGCGCTGCCGTCGGGCAGGGTGATCGTCGTACTCTCGACATCGATCGTGATCTCGGCGCCCGGGTTGTCGAGCAGCCAGCGATGCGTCTCAACGTCGACAACGATCGCCACCAGTCCGTTCTTCAGCGAGTTGCTGCGAAAAATGTCGGCGATCTCGGTCGAAATGACGGCTTCGAAGCCATAGTCGAGCAGGGCCCAGGGCGCGTGTTCGCGCGACGAACCGCATCCGAAGTTATTGCCTGCAACGAGGATGCGGCAACCCTCGGCAGCGGGCCGGTTCAGGACGAAGTCCTCATTGAGGCTGCCATCCTTGTTGTAGCGCAGATCGAAGAACGCGTTCTTGCCGAGCCCGTCCTTCGATGTCGTCGTCAGAAAGCGTGCGGCGATGATCTGATCGGTATCGATGTCCCGCGTCGGCAAGGCGACGGTTCGTGAGCGAATCGTTGTGACCGGATTCATGCATAGCTCCTTGGGTCAGCAACGTGTCCCGCAACGGCAGATGCGGCAGCGGTGGCCGGGCTTGCAAGTACTGTCCGGGCGCCGATGCCCTGGCGGCCCTCGAAGTTGCGGTTACTGGTGCTGACGCTCAGCTGCCCCGGCTGGGCGATATCCCCATTCATCCCGATGCACATCGAGCAGCCGGCTTCTCGCCATTCGGCACCGGCAGCGATGATCACCTTGTCCAGTCCCCTGGCCTCGGCTGCGGCCTTGACCTGCTCGGATCCCGGAACGACCAGCATGCGGACGCCGGGGGCAATTTTGCGGCCCTCGAGAACCCGCGCGGCTTCCTCGATGTCTGACAGGCGGCCGTTGGTGCAGCTGCCGACAAAGACAATGTCGACCGCCGCTTCGGTCATGGGCTTGCCAGGCTCAACCTGCATGTAATCGAGTGCTTTGCGGAAGCTGGCATCCGTCGCGTCCGGCACCGGCTCGTCGATACCGACGACCATGCCCGGATTCGTCCCGAACGTGACCATCGGCGTGAGCTTGCTGGCATTGATCGTGACCGACTTGTCGAAACGGGCCCCATCGTCTGTGCGCAGTCCTTGCCATCGGGCCACGCCGGCTTCCCATTCCGCACCCTGAGGTACTCGTGGTCGTCCCTGCAGGTACTCAATCGTCGTGTCGTCGGGCGCGATCATTCCGGCGCGTGCGCCACCCTCGATAGACATGTTGCAGATCGTCATGCGCGCTTCCATATCGAGCGCCCTGATCGCATCGCCGCGATACTCGATGACGTGTCCGGTTCCGCCGTCCACCCCGATCTTGCCAATCACTGCCAGGATCAGGTCCTTGGCGGTAACGCCGGGCGGCAGCGCGCCGTCCACGTTGATCGCCAGCGTCTTGGGTTTGCGTTGCAGGAGGCACTGCGTGGCCAGCACATGACCGACTTCCGTGGTGCCGATGCCAAAGGCGAGGGCGCCGAATGCGCCATGCGTGCTTGAGTGGCTGTCGCCGCAAACGATGGTCTTGCCCGGCTGGGTGGCACCGAGTTCGGGGCCGATAACGTGCACGATGCCGCGCGAGCCACTGCCGAAGCCGAGCAGGTCGAGTCCAAAGTCCTCGCAGTTCTGCTCCATCTGCCGAACCTGGTTGGCCGCGCCTTCGCCGGCGACCAGGAGATCCTTGAAGGTGGATACCGGCGTCGTCGGCGTGGAATGGTCGAGCGTTGCCAGCGTCAGGTCAGGGCGGCGAACCGGCAGTCCCTGTGACCGCAGTACCGAAAACGCCTGCGGTGTCGTCACTTCGTGGACGATGTGCAGGTCGATGTAGAGGACGGCCGGCGTAGCCATCGTCTCTTCGACGACGACGTGATCGGTCCATACCTTCTCGAATAAGGTCGTGGGGGTGCTCAATGGTCGGGTCCTGTGTCAGATCGTTGCGCGTGTTGCGTCCGCACTGTCCGTACCGGAAGTGCCTCGTCGCTCGCGACGCAGAATGCGGTTCATCACCTCGAGGCAAGCCCGGCAGCCGGCTTCAACGATGTCGACACTGGCACCGTGTCCGCGAAAACTCCGCCCGTCGTGCTCTACCGTGACCGTGACTTCACCGAGCGCATCTTCACCGATCGACGCGCTGTGCAGCTCGAAGTTCCTGAGTACCAGCGCGACCCCGGTCGCATGCTCGAGGGCCTGGAAGGCTGCCGCAATCGGTCCGTCGCCGTGGGCCGATTCCGTGACTTTCTTGCCATCCTCGTAGATCAGGTCGACGGCCGCCGTCGCGGGCTGGTCGGTATGGGTTTGTACTTCAAGAGAGTCCAGCGTCCAGGGTCCGGACGAGGCACCGCCCGCATTCATGACGATGGACTCGAGGTCACCGTCGTAAACGTCTTTCTTCTTGTCGGCGAGTTTCTTGAATTCCTGGAACGCCCGGTTGGTTTCGAACTCATCGAGCTCGAAACCGAGCTCGACCAATCTGTCGCGAAACGCATGCCGGCCGCTGTGTTTCCCCAGGACCAGGTTCGACGTGGCAAGGCCGACGTCTTCCGGACGCATGATTTCGTAGGTTGATGCGTGCTGCAACATGCCGTGCTGGTGAATACCGGCTTCATGCGCGAAGGCATTCTCTCCGACAATCGCCTTGTTGCGAGGCGGGTGCATGCCCGTGATGCTCGACACGAGGCGGGACGTCGGGTAAAGACGCGTGGTATCAATTCCCGTCTCGACGCCGAAGAACTCCTCTCTCGTCTTGATGGCCATCACCGCTTCTTCGAGCGAACAATTGCCCGCGCGCTCGCCGATGCCATTGATGGTGCACTCGATCTGGCGGGCACCGGCACTGACAGCAGCAAGGCTGTTGGCCACGGCCATACCCAGGTCGTTATGGCAATGCACGCTGAGCGTGATTTCATCAATGCGCGCCACGTGCTCCTTGAGATAATGAAAGAGGCGATCAAATTCGGCCGGCACCGTGTAACCCACGGTATCGGGAATATTGACGGTCGTCGCGCCGGCTTCGATGGCCGCGGTTACAACTTCAGCCAGGTAGGCCAGTTCGGTTCGCGACGCGTCCTCCGGCGAAAACTCGACATCGTCGACGAACTCGCGCGCCAGCTTGATCGCCCCCACAGCGCTCTTGATAATCTCTTCCTTGGCCATCTTGAGCTTGTGCTCGCGATGAATGGCACTGGTTGCCACGAAGACATGTATGCGGTGCCGATCGGCATGCCGGACTGCCTCATAGACTTTTTCGATGTCGGCGGGGTTGCAGCGAGCAAGGCCGCAGATCACCGGGCCGAAATTGCGTTCGGCAATACTCTTGACCGATTCAAAGTCGCCCGGCGACGCCGCTGGAAAACCGGCTTCGATAATGTCGACGTTAAGCTCCGATAGCGCTTTCGCAACACGTAGCTTCTCGCTGAGCGTCATGCTGCAGCCAGGTGCCTGTTCCCCGTCTCTCAGGGTCGTGTCGAAAATCTTGATCTGCTTATCGGACATTATCTATTCCTCCGTCAGGTTCCGATGTGCTTACTCCGAGAGCCAGTCCATGCGCCCGCGCAGGTTCTTGCCAACCTCTTCGATCGGGTGATCGAGATCGGCCTGCATCATGCGCTTGAATTCGGGCATGCCGTTTTCATTTTCCGCGATCCAGTTACGCGCAAAGGTGCCGTCCTGAATATCCGTCAGCACGGCCTTCATTGCTGCACGCGACGCGTCATCGACAACGCGCGGGCCGGAAATCATGTCGCCCCAGGCCGCCGTGTCGCTAATGAACTTGTGCATTTTTGCGAGGCCACCTTCGTGCAACAGGTCGACGATCAGCTTGAGCTCGTGCATCACCTCGTAGTAGGCGACTTCCGGCTGGTAACCGGCCTCACACAGCGTTTCGAACCCGGCGACGATCAACTCGGTGGCGCCGCCGCACAGAACCGCCTGCTCGCCAAACAAGTCGGTCTCGGTTTCCTCGGCGAAGGTGGTCTCGATAACACCGGCCCGCGCACCGCCGATGCCTGCCGAATAGGCCAGCGCTTTCTGCAGTGCGTTACCGGTCGCATCCTGGTGTACTGCGACCAGGCAAGGTACCCCATGACCTTCCTCGTACTGACGGCGAACAAGGCCGCCAGGCCCCTTCGGCGCAATCAACGCCACGTCGAGATCGGCGCGCGGCTCTACCTGGCCGTAGTGCACCGCAAAGCCGTGGGCGAAGAGGAGAAGGGCGCCCTGGCCGATATCGTCCACAACGGTCTGATACAGGGCCTTCTGCACCATGTCCGGGGTCAGGAACATGACGATAGCCGCACCCTGGACCGCCTCGTTCGGTTCCTGGACGGTCAGCCCGTCGGCTTCGGCCTTGGACCAGCTCGCGCCGCTCTTGCGCAGTCCGACAACGACGTTGAAGCCTGAGTCTTTCAGGTTCAGCGCGTGGGCGCGTCCCTGGCTTCCGTAGCCAAGCACCGTGACCTTCTGGTCACCAAGTACAGAGATATCTACATCTGCTTCCGAGTACATTTGCATGGTGTTTCCTGTGCATTAATAAACTTGATAAAAAAAAGCCCCACTATCCTTCGGGATGCGGGGCTTACGATGTCCGTTTTATGGATACGCGCTACCCGCCCTGCCTCCCGATAAGAAGCAGTTCAAGCGAGATAAGCACGAGTACGTTGTTATCCATAGCGGCGAATAATGTTGTAACGCCTGATTGATGTCAACCAGTTCCTGTACGGTTACGAGTGATACTAAATAATCTGTATTAAGAACCGTTTCTAAGAGACTAATTTGAATAAATTAATTGGAATCGGAGCCGGGTGCAATGCGCCACCTTATATAGGGGGTTCAAAGAGCGTTCTGCAAGCGCTTGGTTGCAGCGGCGTCCTGTGCATGACGAGCAATCGAAATGACGAGCGGGAATTGGCTCCCAAATCAGGAAGATAAGCTCACACGTTATGTTCGCGAGAGGACTGGCGCTCAGTGAAGCATGTGTTATTCTTGCGACGTAATTCAGGGGACCTTGAATACTAAAATGAATAAATGGCGGGGAAACTCGGACGTGTTCCGAGATAGCCAAAGAGCAGAGAGAGAAAGAGGGGTTCCATATCAGTTCAACGCCGCGCGGCGTAGGTGGAGAGGGCCGCGTGCGCAATTGGGGACACACTCCGTGTCACCGGTTTTCATTTGTGCATGTATTCAGCGGATACGTCGCATCCCTCTCCGGAACTTTTAATAAAACAACGACCTTTAAGGAGCGTTCATGAAACGGTGCATAAGCAGCAGTCGGCGTCTTGCCGCCGCATTTTTTGCGGTTTCGGCCTTGACGATTTCCGGCGGCGTTTTCGCCCAGACCGTCGATCAGATTTTGCAGGCTGATCAACGTCGGTTGAACCTGGCTCAACAATCGCAGGAACGAATCAACAACATTGTTGAAGGTACTCGTTCCCTCGAAGACCAGTACCGGGCTTTAAATAAAGAAATCGACGGACTCAAGGTCTACAACCGCCTGATGAGGGCTCAGGTTGAAGGTCAAACGGCCACACTGGAAGACATCGCATTGTCGATGGACCGTGTGGACGTGATTAACCGCCAGATTTTCCCCATGATGACGCGCATGATCGACGGGCTCGACCAGTCGGTCCAGCTCGACGTCCCATTCCTGATGGATGAGCGCACCAAGCGCATCAATGACCTCAAGGCCATCATGGAGCGCTCCGACGTTACAGTCGCGGAGAAATTCCGCAAGGTGATGGAGGCGTACCAGATCGAGAACGACTACGGTACTTCCTCGGAATTCTACGAAGAGTCCCTGACGATCGACGGCGCAACGCGTTCCTTCAACATGCTGCGTATCGGCCGTATCGGCCTGTACTTCCAGTCGGATGACACCAAGATCACGGGTCGCTGGAACAACGACACGCGTTCCTGGGAAGTAGATAACTCAGCGCGTAACGAAGTTCGCAAGGGCCTGCGCATGGCTCGCCAGTTGATCGCTCCAGAGCTGATCGTAATCCCGGTACCTTCAGCGGAGGCTTCATAAATGAAACGCATTACACTCATTATTGCCGCCGGACTGCT
>SHLT01000122.1 GCA_004282875.1 Chromatiales bacterium
GACGACGGCGAGTTGCCGCCCGACCTCGAATCCATTGCGTTCTAGGGCGTTGTTAAAACCATGAGCAGCAACGCGCATGTGCCGGTGCTGCTGGGACCAGTCCTTGATGGACTGAAAATAAAACCAGGCGGGTGTTACGTCGACGGAACGTTCGGCCGCGGGGGACACAGTAAGGAAATTCTGAAGCAACTCGGATCCGGCGGCAGGCTGATTGCCATCGATCGAGATCCGCAGGCGATTGCTTCCGCGCCGACTTCCCTTACTGACGATCCCCGCTTCGAGCTGGTCAGGGGCGAGATTGCGCAACTTGAAACAATCATTGGTGAAAGAGACCTCGTTGGGAAAGTCGACGGTCTTCTCTTTGACCTGGGCGTCTCCTCCCCGCAGCTGGATGAAGCCGATCGCGGCTTCAGTTTCATGCGCGACGGCCCACTCGATATGCGCATGGACCCGGAGTCCGGCGCGTCGGCCAGCGAATGGCTTGCGACAGTGGATGAAAGAGAATTGAAGTACGTACTGCGAAAATTTGGTGAGGAGAACAACGCGGGCCGCATCGCGCGCTCGATTGTTGCGGCGCGTGAAGAAGCACCGATCTCCCGTACGGCACAGCTTGCTCGCATCGTCGAAGAGGCGTCGCCCCGGCGTGGCCAGAAGATTCACCCCGCGACGAAAACCTTCCAGGCAATTCGAATTGCCGTGAACGCCGAGCTCGAACAGCTGGAAGCCGTGCTCGCGCAGTCGGTCAGGGTCATGCGCAAGGGTGCGCGCCTCTGCGTGATCAGTTTTCACTCGCTCGAAGATCGCATCGTCAAACGCTTCATGCGTGACGCCTCGCGCGAAACCGAGCAGTACCGCGGCATGCCCGATGTGCCGCCCGAGTTTCAGCCCAAGCTCAGGGTCGTGGGTAAAGCGATCCAGGCGACTGAAGAAGAGATAGAGCTGAACCGGCGTGCGCGCAGCGCACATCTGCGAATCGCGGAGCGAACCTGATGCAGGCCAGGCAACAGCCGTTTCTGCTCGTGTTCGTCTTCGCCGTCGTCTGCGTAGTGAGCGCCGTGGCGCTCGTCTATACGAAGCACGAGTCGCGCAAATTATTCGTCGAGCTCGAAGGCCTTACGCACGAGCGCGACAACCTGAATATCGAATGGGGCCAGCTGCAGATCGAACAAAGCACCTGGGCCCAGCATGCGCGCATCGAGCAGGTCGCTACTGACGATCTCTCGCTTGTGCGACCTGGGGCAACGGAAATATTTGTAATTGAACGTCCATGACACGCGGCGCGGAAACAAAACAACAGACTGCCAGGCGATTCACACGCAGGGTGACATTGGTTACGGCGTTCTTTGCGCTCGTGGCATCGTCGCTGGTCGCCCGTGCCGTGCATCTGCAGGTTCTCGACAAGGACTTTCTTAACCAGCAGGCCGACACGCGTCATCTGCGCACCGAGAAGATCTCGGCGCACCGCGGCACGATCACTGATCGCAACGGTGAGCCGCTCGCCATCAGTACTCCGGTGGATTCAATCTGGGCCAACCCGCAGCAGTTCGCGCCGGCGATCGATAGTGTGCCGAAGCTCGCGAAAGCGCTCGGTGTCGACTCGCAAATGCTAATGCGCCGCATCACGCGCAGCATGGACAAGGAGTTCCTGTACCTGAAGCGCCACCTGAGTCCCGAGCAGGCTGATGAAGTACTGGCCCTCGATTTGCCCGGCATCAACATTCAGCGCGAGTACCGTCGCTACTACCCGGCGTCCGAAGTGACCGGCCACCTGGTGGGCTTTACGAATATCGACGACGAGGGCCAGGAAGGCCTGGAGCTCGCCTTTAATCACTGGCTGGCCGGGGAGTCGGGCGCAAAGCGCGTCCTGAAGGATCGCCTCGGGCGCTCGATCGAAAACGTCGCGAGTATTCGGCCTCCGCATCACGGCAAGGATCTCAGGACGAGCATTGACCTGCGGCTGCAGTACCTCTCATACCGCACGCTGAAATCGGCCATCAAGTCTCACAACGCGCGCTCGGGCTCGATCGTCGTACTCGACGTCAAGACCGGCGAAGTGCTGGCGATGGTCAACCAGCCGACCTATAACCCGAACGACCGGTCGCAGTTCTCGGCGGAGCGCTATCGCAATCGCGCCATCACCGATATCTTCGAGCCGGGTTCGAGCCTGAAGCCGCTGGTCGTGGCCGCGGCACTCGAAAGTGGGCAGTACCTGCCGACAAGCATCGTTGATACGGCGCCCGGGTTCATTGTCGTTGGTCCGAAGAAGATCGAAGATACGCGCAACCTCGGTCGCGTCAGTCTGACGACTATTCTCGCGCGCTCTTCGAACGTCGGCATCACCAAGCTCGCGATGACCCTGCAGCCCGATCAGCTCTGGGACACCATGACCGAGTTCGGACTTGGCGCACTCACGACGAGCGGTTTTCCGGGCGAGTCGGCCGGGATGCTGACGCACTACAGTAACTGGCGGCCGATCAGCCAGGCGACGCTTGCGTACGGTTACGGTATTTCGGTGACGCCACTGCAGCTCGCGCAGGCTTATGCCGCGATCGGCGATGGGGGTTTGACGCACCCAATCTCACTGGTCGCGCTGGAGCAGGCTGGTGACGGCGAGCGTGTCATTGGCAAAGACACGGCGTCGGCTGTGCGCCGCATGCTCGAAGAAGTCGTTCGCCCCGGGGGTACCGGGACCAAGGCCGCGATCGATGGCTATCGAATCGCCGGCAAGACCGGCACGGCGTGGAAGTTCGCAACGGGCGGTTATTCGCAGGACAAGTACATTTCGATCTTTGCCGGTATGGCCCCGGCCAGTAATCCTCGATTGGCAACCGTCGTCGTCATTGATGAGCCGACTGGCGAGCTCTACTACGGTAGCGATGTCGCTGCGCCGGTATTCGCCGACGTCATGTCCGAGTCGCTGCGCCTGCTGGCTGTGCCGCCCGACGACATGCCGGCCCGCGACCCCGGCAATGTCATCCAGGCAATGGCTACCCGGCCGGAGAAGCAATGAGCATGCCGGCCGAACACCTGACCACAACTGCGACACTTGCCGATTTGCTGCAAGGCTTCGCGTCGGCCCCTGCGCTGCCCGTACACGGCATCGCGAGTGACAGCCGCGCGCTGCAGCGCGGTGATCTGTTCCTGGCCGTAAAGGGCATCGGCTCGCACGGTCTTGACTACCTTCAAGAAGCGCGCGCTGCGGGCGTCTGCGCTGTGGTCTGGGATGCATCCACGGGTTCGGAGCCGGACGATATTGGCGTGCCGATGATCGCTGTCGAGGGGCTTGCCGGTAAGCTGGGTGAAATCGCGAATCGCTTTTATGGTCGCCCGTCAGAACATCTCGAGGTGATCGGCGTAACGGGCACGAACGGCAAGACCACGGTAGCCTGGATGCTTGCGCAGGCGATTGCGCTGTGCGGCCAGCGGTGTGCTTATCTCGGTACGCTCGGCTACGGCGTCGATACTGTCGGCGGCACCGAGGGAATGACGACGCCTGCAGCAGTAGCGCTGCACGGGCGCCTGGCCGACTTCGTGCAGCAGGGTGCGGTTCACGCCGCGATTGAGGTCTCCTCGCACGCATTGGACCAGGATCGCGTGAACGGTGTGCGCTTCGGCGCCGCCATCTTCACCAATCTCACGCGTGATCATCTCGATTATCACGCCGATATGCGCGAATACTTTGAAACCAAGGCGCGCCTGTTCGTCGAATGTGAGCCGCGCATCCGCATCGTCGCCGTCGACTCCGAGTACGGTGCTGAACTTGCCGATCGTTGTCCGCAGGATGTGGTACTCGTCTCCACGCAAGCAGACCGGGCCGCGGATGGCCGGCCGCACGTGTTCGTACGTTCGCTCCGGGCAACGCAGCACGGATCCGATGTCACTTTCACAAGCACCTGGGGCGACGGCGTATTTACGCTGCCTTTGCCTGGTGCATTCAATGTCGTGAACGCCGCACTCGTGCTGGCGTTCCTGCTCAAGCAAGGCGTGCCGCTCGAGGACTCCTGCGATGTCATGTCGCAGCTCAGCGCGCCGCCGGGAAGAATGCAGCGCGTGGCCGTCGACACAGTCGACAGATCCTTGCAGTGTATGACGAAGGATGGCCCCGCTGTGTATGTCGACTACGCACATACACCTGATGCACTGGACGTTGCCTTGCATGCACTGCGCGCACATTGCCGCGGCAAGCTCTGGTGCGTGTTCGGTTGTGGCGGCGATCGCGATGCCGGCAAACGTCCGCAGATGGGGCTTATGGCCGAGACGCTCAGCGATCGCGTGGTTGTCACAACCGACAACCCACGCAACGAAGACGCACTGGCAATCATCGAGGATATTGTCGCGGGCATGACCACGCGAGACGACGCCATGGTCATAGAGGACCGCGCCGCCGCGATCGCCTGGGCGGTCGAGCAGGCCGGCGAGGACGATGTCGTGCTCGTCGCCGGTAAGGGCCATGAAAATTACCAGGATGTCGCAGGTTCACGCATCCGGTTTTCAGATTACGCGGTATCCGAGTCGGCCCTGCGGGCGAAAGGCGGTGTCGCATGACTGCCACGCTCGAACAGGCGGCCGAATTCATGCAGGGAGTACTGCATGGCGACGATCGGGAGTTTGACGGCGTGAGCACGGATACGCGCACGATTCGCGAGGGCGAGCTGTTCTTTGCTTTGCAGGGACCGAACTTCGATGGCAACGATTATGTCCGTGCTGCGAAACAAGCCGGCGCTGCCGGTGCGGTCGTCAGCAGGCGCGTTGATGACGACATCGCCCAGCTGACCGTCGATGACACCAAAGCGGCACTGGGCCGGTTTGCTGCGGCCTGGCGGAACGAGCACGATGTAAGGGTTGTCGGCGTGACCGGCAGCAACGGCAAGACAACACTGAAGGAGCTGATCGCGGCCTGCCTGTCGCGTAAGGCAGCGACGCTCGCAACGCACGGCAACCTGAATAATGACATCGGTGTGCCGCTGATGCTGGCTCGCATCGACGCGTCTCACCGCTACGTTGTCCTCGAGATGGGTGCAAATCATGCCGGAGAGATTGCTTACCTGACGCAGCTCGTCAGGCCCGACGTCGTCGTGATTACCAATGCCGGCGCTGCACACCTCGAGGGCTTCGGCTCGATCGAAGGTGTGGCGCTCGCGAAAGGCGAGATTCTGCAGGGCGAGCCGCGCCCGCAAGTGGCAATTTTGAATGCCGACGACAAGTACTTCCCCTACTGGTCGTCGCAGGTAGAAGACGTCCGCTGCCTGAGTTTCGGCTTCGACGAAGCAGCGGATGTTCGGGCAGACAACATCGTTGCCGCTTCGAACCACACCACATTTACCCTGCATACGGCGCGCGGCAGCGTCGATATTGCGTTGCCCCTGGTGGGCATTCACAACGTACGCAACGCGTGCGCGGCAGCGGCTGTCGCACTGGCACTGGATACCGATGTCGACGATATCCGGGCTGCACTCGAAAGCGTGAATCCCGTCGGCGGCCGGCTGAATCCCGTACGCGGTATTAACGACGCCACGCTGTTTGACGACAGCTACAACGCCAACCCCCTGTCGGTCATTGCCGCCGCGGAATTCCTCGCGAGCCTGCAGGGCGAGAGCTGGCTGGTGCTGGGGGATATGAAGGAACTCGGAGATGATGCAGAGGAACTGCATCGCGAGGTTGGAGAAGCCGCGCGAACAAGCGGTGTAAATCGCTTGTTCGCGTACGGCGACCTGGCCGCCTGCGCGGCCGAAGGCTTCGGTGAGCACGCGAGCTGGTTCGCGTCCATCGATGTGCTCGTCGACGAACTCTGCGCCGGTATGACGAGCGAGGTCAACGTCCTCGTCAAGGGATCCCGTTCGATGCGCATGGAGCGCGTTGTCGATGCATTGCGTGAGCCCGACGCCGTGAGAAAGGAGGCCTGATCGTGCTGCTCTACCTCACACAGTATCTGGCGCAGTTCGAGTCGGGCTTTAACGTGTTCAATTACCTGACGATGCGGGCCATCATGGGCGCGCTGACGGCGCTGGTCCTGTCGTTCATCATCGGGCCGCGCATGATCAAGCGCCTGCAGGTCAATCAGCTCGGCCAGCCCGTGCGCGACGATGGTCCCGAAACGCACCTGCTGAAGGCGGGCACGCCGACGATGGGCGGCACACTCATTCTCGCTGCCATCTCGATCAGCACCGTGCTGTGGGCGAACCTGGAGAACGTCTATGTATGGATCGTCCTGTTCGTCACCCTGTCATTCGGCGTCATCGGCTATGTCGATGACTACAAGAAACTCATCTTGCAGGACCCCGCCGGTATCTCGGCGAAGCAAAAGCTCTTCTGGCAGTCTGCTGCGGCGCTCATCGCCGCAATTGCCCTGTACGTCACGGCGACCGACGAGGCGGTTCAAACCTCGTTATTGATCCCGTACTTCAAAGATCTGGCTATCCCCCTAGGCATGTTCCAGGTAGTCGTGACGTACTTTTTTATTGTCGGCTTCAGTAATGCGGTAAACCTTACTGATGGCCTGGACGGTCTGGCCATCATGCCAACGGTCCTGGTTGGTGGCTCGCTTGGCATCTTTGCCTACGTCACCGGCAATGTGAATTTTTCCGACTACCTCGGCATTCCCTACGTGGCCGGAACCGGTGAAATCCTGGTCTTCTGCACGGCACTCGTGGGGGCCGGCCTGGGCTTCCTGTGGTTCAACACCTATCCGGCGCAGGTGTTCATGGGCGACATCGGGGCGTTGTCCCTGGGGGCGGCGCTGGGTGCGGTTGCCGTAGTGGTCCGGCAGGAGATCGTGCTCGCGATCATGGGCGGCGTGTTCGTTGTCGAAACCCTGTCAGTCATAATCCAGGTGGCCTCATTCAAGTTGACCGGCAAGCGCGTGTTCCGCATGGCGCCGCTGCATCATCACTTCGAACTGAAAGGGTGGGCCGAGCCCAAGGTCATCGTTCGATTCTGGATTATCACGGTCATCCTCGTGTTGATCGGCCTTGCGAGTCTGAAGATCCGATGAGCGCAGAGAACCACAAAGCGGACCAGGACCTGGTCGTGGGACTCGGCGCCACGGGCCTGTCGATTGCGCGTTTCCTGAAGCGCCAGGACGCTGACGCAATCTTTTTCGATAGCCGCGATGAGCCGCCGGGCCTTGATGAGTTGGAAAAGATCTGGCCCGGCGCCGACGTGCGCCTGGGCAAGGAATCGATTCCAGATCACGTCGGGCGTCTGATCACGTCTCCGGGTGTCGAAGACAGTCATCCGCTCCTGAAAAATGCTCGCAATAAGGGCCTCGAGATCGTTTCGGACATCGAGCTGTTCGCGCGTGAGGCGCCGAAACCGTTCGTTGCGATCACGGGTTCGAACGGCAAAAGTACGGTGACGACCTTGCTGTATTTTATGTGTCGTGCCGACGGTCGCTCGACGCTGGCAGGTGGCAACCTCGGCGAGCCGGCGCTGGACCTTCTCGACAGGGACGCGCCGGACATTTACGTTCTCGAGCTCTCCAGCTTCCAGTTGCAGCGCACCGAGTCCTTGCCGGCCCAAGTGGCATTGCTGCTGAACGTGTCGCCCGATCACCTCGACTGGCATGCGGACGAAGCCGAGTATCGTGCTGCCAAGTACCGCGTCTTCAAGGATGCAGACGCAGCGGTATTCAACCGCGTTGACGAAGAAGCCGCAGCGAAGTCGGCACACTGCGGACGCGTCGTGAGTTTCGGTCCGGATGCACCGGCCGAGGACCAGTACGGGGTTCGCGAGGAAGACGGCGAGAAGTACCTGGCTTGTGGCGACACGTTGCTCCTTTCGACCAGGGACCTTGCGCTGTACGGTGCTCACAACCAGCTCAATGCACTGGCGGCGCTTGCGGCCGGCGACCTGCTTGGACTCGACATGAGCGCCATGCTGCAGGTGCTCGTCGAGTTTCCCGGGCTGCCGCATCGCATGCAGTTTGTCGCACGGATCGGCGCGGTCGACTACATCAACGATTCCAAGGCAACCAACGTCGCCGCCGCCGTTGCGTCGATTGAGTCGGTCGAGGGCATGCTCGTCCTCATCGCGGGCGGTCTCGGCAAGGGGGGAGACTTCAGCACGCTGGCCGGGGCCATTGAAGGCAAATTGCGGGGCGCTGTCCTGATTGGCGAAGACGCCGAGAAGATCGCACACGCGCTCGACACGGTCATGCCTGTGCACTTCGCCGAAAACATGGAGTCGGCCGTTCACATGGCCGCAACGTGTGCGCAATCCGACGACACGGTCTTGCTGGCGCCGGCGTGCGCCAGTCTCGACCAGTACGACAACTACATGGCGCGCGGCGAAGCGTTCATAGAAGCGGTGGAGGCACTGAGACGATGACATTGCGCAGTGCCATCATGCCGTTCCCGGCGAGGCTCAGGACGGAACTGAAGATCGATGCCGTACTCCTCGGCATTGTCGGAGCACTGTTGCTTGGCGGCTTCGTCATCCTGGCCTCGGCCTCGATCTCGATTTCCGACAACGTCGCAGGCAATCCGTTTTTTTACATCCAGCGTCAGCTCATTGCCGCTGTTATCGGCGCACTTGCAGGCGGTATCTGCCTGCTCATTCCAATGCAGGTTTGGCAGAATCTCGGGCCGCTGATGTTGCTCATGGGGCTGGTGCTGCTTGCCGTCGTGCTCGTTCCGGGTGTGGGTTACGAAGTGAACGGCAGCACGCGCTGGGTTCGTGTGGGCTTCATGAACCTGCAGGTCTCGGAGCCCGCACGACTTTGCTTCCTGATGTACCTGGCCGGTTATCTCGTGCGCCGCCACAAGGATGTGCGTGAAGAGTTCGTCGGCTTCCTGCGACCGATGCTTGTTCTCACCCTGGCCTGCATCCTTCTTCTGAAGCAGCCGGACTTCGGTGCGGCCATCGTGCTTCTCGCGACGGCCATGACCATGCTGTTCGTCGCGGGCGCGCGCATTCGCGATTTCATCGTGTTCTTCCTGCTCGGTGTCGTTGCGGTGGCCGCACTCACGATTCTCGAGCCGTATCGCATGAAGCGCCTGACCGGATTTCTTGACCCGTGGTCGGATCCTTTCGATTCAGGCTTCCAGCTCACGCAGTCGCTGATCGCGATCGGCCGTGGTGAGTGGTTCGGCGTCGGGCTGGGTGACAGCGTGCAGAAACTCTTCTACCTGCCCGAAGCGCACACGGATTTCGTCTTTGCCGTCTTCGCCGAGGAATTCGGACTGCTTGGCTCGCTGGTCCTGATCGGACTGTTCCTGGCACTGCTCTGGCGCATCTTCCAGCTGGGCATTCGTGCACACAATGCCGAGCGCCTGTTTGAAGCCTACCTTGCCATCGGTCTGGGTACCTGGCTGGGCTTGCAGGCCTTCATTAACGTCGGCGTAAACATGGGCCTGCTGCCAACCAAGGGCCTGACGCTGCCGCTAATCAGTTACGGCCGCAGCAGCCTGAT